>NZ_JAALXT010000006.1:65000-365000 GCF_011634775.1 Thalassoroseus pseudoceratinae | reverse complement strand
GGGGAGAACACCAAATCTTCGAAGCGAATTCTCATCTGCTGCGAGGATTGATCGAGCGGGACGGGGCGGTGTTGGAGTCCGTGCGGCTGTTGCCCGACGACCGAGACGCCATCCGCAACGGTTTGATTGACCCCGGTGCGGACGTGCTGTTGGTCTCCGGCGGATCGAGCGTGGGCAAAGAAGACCATGCCCCGTCATTGGTGCAGGAAGTCGGCACACTCGACATTCACGGCGTTGCCATGCGACCGTCGAGTCCCGCGGGAATGGGGCGAATCGGCGAAGCGTTTGTGTTCCTGCTGCCCGGAAACCCGGTGTCGTGTCTCTGTGCCTACGACTTCTTCGCCGGGCGAACGATTCGAAATCTCGGCGGCTGGAACACCGAATGGCCCTACACTCGCCAGACAGGAACGTTGACCAAAAAAATCGTGTCGATGGTCGGTCGAGTGGATTATTGCCGTGTGGTCATTCAAGATGGTCGCGTTACGCCGTTGGCAGTGAGTGGGGCATCGATTCTGTCTTCAACGACTCGGGCAAATGGTTTCGTCATCGTTCCCGGCGAACACGAAGGCTATGCCGCCGAGACCGAAGTGACCGTCTTTCGTTACGACTGACCGAATCGCTGAACGGTTTGATCCAGCTTGATGACCGTCTCGCCAAGTTCCTGGTTCTTTGCACTCGCCAACGCAGCTTGGTTGGCCGCCGACATCAGGCGTTTGTGGAGACGTTGAATCTCTTGGCCGATGCGTTCCTCGAAGTCTCTCATCTCGCTACGCGAGATCTTGGGAAGCGTCTTCGATTCGGCACTCAGTTGATTCAGCTCGGAAATCACGTCTTCCAAGGTCTCGATTGCGGTGTCGGTGTCTTCGACACTGTCCACGTTTTCGAGGGCAATCGCCGCTCGTTCCAAAGCTCCGACGTAGCGTTCACCGAATTCGTTGGTTTGACGGACGGCGTCGGGGTTGGACGCGGTTTGGCATCCCCACACGACTACAAGGAAAGTTGTCAGCAAAATCGCATGTCGCGAGGTGTTCCGTGGCATGGTCATAATCCGAATGGGTTGATCGACGGAGGAGAGAACTTCTCATCAAGGTAGCCGTCGGGAAATATCTCTGACGAGTGAGAAACCGGCGTGCATCGGGAAAATCACCGAGCACGGGCCGTTTGCTCGATCTGTCCGCGTTGCGGCATTTTTCGGTGAAGCACCGGTCGTTCAATTCGTTCCGGGAGGTGGGTTTTCGGCATCATCTCGATGCAGTTGTTAGTCCGGTTTGGAAATTTTCAGGAAATCGTTGACAGCCGATTTTGCTTAGTTATGATTGCAATTGACCTCCGCTCATCCTCCCTGCTTAACGCGGGCTTTTGAGTGGGCACAAGACAATTGCCGTTTTTCCTTGATCAACGAGTATCGTTGACGAGTGGACAAAACGAGTCGTCCCGCCCCTCGCCCGCGATCGTGCTTGCCAGGTTTGCCTTCTTGTTGGATGATCCGTTTTCTCACTCGGTGATATCCGGGATTCGGCTGTTGACTTCCCTCCCATAAATTCCATGTGTGACGTTAGTTACGCATCCAATTTCCGTGAAGGATTCGAGAAATGACAACCTTACTCACCGCTGCCACGTCTCAGTCACTCCCCGCCATGATTGGTATGCCGGGGCCATTCGAGTTGGCCATCATTGGGGGAATCGTGCTGCTGCTGTTCGGGAGCCGCTTGCCATCCGCGATGCGGAATTTGGGCCAAAGTGTCAACTCGTTCAAGAGAGGCCTGAAGGAAGATGACGAAGAAAAGAAGGTTGCTGAACAAGAAGAACTCAGCGATCAAACCAAGTAGTTCGTCTTTCCACCGGTTCACGCACTTCGATTCGTCAAGGAAACTCGTGTTATGACCAGTCCAGTTCTGGCCCAATTTGGTGGCATTGGCCCGATGGAAATGATGATCGTTGCGGTCATCGGGTTGTTGCTCTTCGGAAAGCGACTGCCAGAAGTCGCCAAAAGTATGGGGCAAGGCCTACGGGAATTCAAAAGTGGCATGAGCGGCTTCCAAGACGAGGTCCACCGCACCGCCTATTCCGATTCTTCCAGCAGTAGTAGTCGACGACCACTGCCCGAGGAAGAACGTGCGGAAGTGACCGCCCCCAAGTTCGAGCCCCCCACATCCGCTCCCCAAGCTGACGACGAAAACAGCAACGAGAACGCCTGAACAAGAACCCCCTGGCAAGTGGCATTGGCCGGGGGCAATCCCGGTCTCCTGCTGGGCAAACATGCCAGCAATTCATCGTCAGCAACCTAGGCTTAGGCTAGTCTTCGTATTGCCTCGCACGTTCGCATGTCATGCTGTGATTAATGCATCGAATCGTCTTGACATCTATCGGACTAGTCTCGCTGGCGCTGGGATTCCTCGGAATCATTCTGCCCTTGTTGCCGACGACGCCGTTCCTGCTATTGTCGGCCTCTTGTTTCTGCCGAAGTTCGCCGAGGCTCTACAAATGGCTGATGAATCATCCGTGGTTTGGACTCTACATTCGAAGTTATCGCGAAGTTCGAGCAATCCCGTTCCGAGCCAAGGTCATCGCCGTTAGTTTGCTAGTCGTGACAATCGGATATCTAGTCCTCTTTACGAGCATCTATTGGCTCATCAAAGTCGCCGCGTGCACTGTTGCTCTGATTGTGACCATCCATATCCTTAGGCTCAAAAGTTTGACTAGCGAGATGGTCAATGACATGAATCAAAGCAACGAACTAAGCTAGGCAGAGGAAGTCTAAGACGCTTCGTTTGCTAGTATGCAAGCGGATGTTCGGCGGTCTCGAATCAACTGACTTTAAAGACGTACAGCCCAGACAGGAAACATGATGAAAGTATGTATTGTTGGGGCGTCTGGGAAACTAGGTCGGTATATGGTCCAGCATTGTTTGGATCGCGACTACGAAGTCGTTGGTGTCTGCCGGCCCCGCAGTGTCAAGAAACTCGATGAGTACCAAGATCGAATTCAGATCATTCCCGGATTCACCAATGACCGTGAAGTCATCAAGCAAGCGGTTGCGGGTTGTGACGGTGTGCTGACCGTGCTAGCTCCTTGGGGGGTGAATGATTATTCGTCTGGGACAGCACAAGCCGTGATGGATTTCGCCGAACCGAATGCTCGGCTAGTTTTCTCTTGCGGTTGGCATATTTCCAAGGACGGCCAAGACGTTTACTCAAAAAAGTTTCTGGTCGCGGTCAGCGTCATTGGGTGGATCGTCAAAGCTTTGCGACTCGTTGATCTCAACGATCAAGTTGTGGCTTGTCGCAATATCTTTGCGAGTGATCAGCGATGGACGGTGGTTCGTGGAAGTGACCTTGAGGAAGGTGAAAGCCAAGGACTGCCAATGTGGAGTCAGCATATCGGTGATCCCATTCTCAAGAGCAATCTGACTCGTCGAATCGACTTTGCATTGTTCATGGTGGAAGCCCTTACAAACGATTCCCTCGTGCATGAAGCACCTGCAATTGTCGGCTGCCAAACTCCATCCGCGTTAGAATATCAGAGCCAAAAGACTTCCTAGAGTTACGCAGTGTGACCGCCAAACCGTATTGCTGTCTTCTATGTTCGCGGCGGATGCCAAAACGAGAACTGGTCAAATGCTAGCTGTGCAAGTTTCTAGAGTGCCGATGATGGCTAAGATCTTGCGGCAATAGGGTGACTTAAGTCGTCAAATCGCGACGGCCCCACATGCGGGTGAGCATGAGGACGATAACCGCTGCAAAGACCATAATGAGAGAAACGGCAACGGCGGCTTGAAGGTTGCCAATCGAGAGTTCTAGGAAAATCGTGGTCGACAAAACTTCTGTTTTGTATCGCGTCGCGCCGGCAAAGACGAGCAGGGGCCCGAACTCTCCTAATGCACGTGCCCAGGCTAAGGTTCCGGCGGTCAGGATACCGGGCCACGCTTCCGGGAATGTCACCATTCCAAATGCTTGTGCACGCGTGCAACCGAGTGTCAACGCGACTTGTTCGCGCCGTGGATCAAGATTATCGAAAGTGCTTCGCATTGTTCGCACCGCAAATGCCGCCGAGACGACAAATTGCGCGAGGATGACGGCGGGTGTTTGATAGACAATGTAGCGGTTGAACCACGCGAACGGTGGGAACTGGAACAAAATCAGCAAACTCAAGCCGACGACCAACGGCGGTAACACAATCGGGATGTCGAGCAGGGCATCGACAAAGTCGCGGCCGGGAAATCGACACCGTGACATCACATAGCCCACGGGGACCGCGACCCACAGAGACAAGATGGTTGTGATTGTGCAGGAGAGCAAACTCAGGCGAATCGAAGCGCGAATTTCCGGTCGGTTAAGTGCATCGACGATTGCCGACCCAGCCGATTCATTCTCCCGGGCGGCATTGGTCATATAGGCGAAGTCGGCGATGATCAATCCGCTGAGAAACAGCACGTAAGTCCCTGCAACCACTCCGAGAATCGCGAAGAAGATCCAATCGGTTCGGGTGCGAATCGATGTATTGTTCGGCGAATCGGTCATGGCGCACCGTTTTCGATCGGCCCCCAGCCGAGTTCTTGGAAGACCCGCAAACCGTGTTGCTTGTCGGAAAGGAACCGAGCGAACTGGCGGGCCGATTCAGGATGTTCGGAGTGCGTTACGGTGCCGAGTGTGATGGTGGCAAGTCCCACGTCGAGTTCCGGGATTCGGACGGCTTCCAGATCGGGGTATTGTCGAGCAATCGTATTCCAGACGATACCAGCGTCAACGCTGCCAATCTGCACGGCGTTGGCGACCTCGGGAACGGTTGGAAGATATGTGCCATGATCCGTCACCGCTGACGCAATTTCGGTCCAATGACCCGATTGTTCGAACAATGCCCGCGTTTTCTGTCCGATGGCCGCCAGTTCCGGGTTTCCGATAGCGAGGAAAACATCGTCACGGGCGAGGTCCGCGATGGTTGTGATGTTTTTGGGGTTGCCTTTGACGATCAAAATGACCGGTTTCTGTGTGGCGATGGAAAACGCTTCATCGACGAGTTGTCTTTGCATGGCCTGCTCGATGTACGTTTCATCCGCCGCCAGATACAAGTCGCCGCGACGGGAGACTTCCAGTTGGTTCAGCAGAGTATCGGAACCGGCCCAATTGGTTTCGATGCGGACGGGATGTCGCTTTTCGTATGCCGAGATGAGTTGGTTCATCGGCATTCGACAACCGGCGGCACAATGCAAGTACAGCGTTGTCACGGGAGAATCTGTTGAACCAGCCGTTGGTCGCGTGGGGCTTGAGTTCATCAAGAGCCCGATCAACCCGACCAAGATGACTGCGGAACAGACGAAGCTGACCGCGAGTCGATTCGGTGGCAATAAGTGGCGATCAAACATCAGGGGTACTTGTGGTCGTTGCGGCGGGAAGCATGAATGATCCTATCGGGTTCGGGTTGCGTTTTCGACTGTCACGGACGCAAGATCGAAGCGAACACTTTACAACCTGACGATCAATTCGTTAATCAACCGATGTCACGACCGCTCTCACGCCGGAATTTAGGAGTACAACGATGCCCGCCAAAAATGTTTTGGGAGGCGAACTGCAAACATGTAGCAAAGACCCTCTGACCGGATTCTTCCGCGACGGCTGTTGCAACACGGGGAAAGACGATCTCGGCTTGCACCTGGTCTGCACCCGTGTGACGCAAGAGTTTCTAGAGTTTTCCGCGATGCGGGGCAACGATCTGATCACGCCCAATCCGATGTACCAATTTCCGGGTTTGAAGCCGGGCGATCAGTGGTGCGTTTGTGCGTTGCGATGGAAAGAGGCGTTCGAAGCAGGTTACGCCGCTCCAGTCGTGTTGGATGCGACGCACATTTCCGTGCTCGAGTATGTCGATCTGGCCGATTTGGAAGCCAACGCCGCGACCTAACGGATTCGATTGCTCATTGGGGCGGGCCAAGTTGCAGTTCGAAAAGCGTGTCTTCATCCGGCGACTGTTGAGGATGGGTGACTTGCGGGACCGGTTCCGGGAGTTGCGGCTTCAGCGAGTTCCAGAGCAACGTGAGACCGACTCCACCGCCAACTCCACTTGCGAGCAGACCGGCTCCCAACAACGCGGGCCAAATTCGTGACGGGCTGCGTCGTGGTGGCAAATGCTGATGATGATCGCCGATATGGATCATGTCGGAACTCTCCGAGTCAGCAGGTGAGCGGTAATCCGAGCCGAAGTTGCGGCGATTGTGAGCATCCACCGCCGCTCGGTCCATCGCCAAAATTTGGTGATTGTCCTGCAAATCTTTGGCTTCGCCGGCGAGTCGCATTTTGCCGTAGTCGTTGAGGAGTTGCTCGATCCATGACATGACGGGTTCTCAATTGAATGGAAAAACGGCGTGAGCCGGTTCGTGAAACACGTCCCGACTCCGCCGTGAATTGCCGATCAACCTATGCGGGCTGATTCTGGACGCTGCGATGCTGCACGATTTCTCGGGCAACTCCACTGGTCCGCACATCTTGCATCGCCTGGGCTTCCCGAACGCTGATCTTCTCCTTCGATTCCAAATACGCCAGCCGCGTTTGCTCGGCGATGTTCGCAGAGGCATCTGCCTGACGTTGTGCACCATTGAGTGCATGCGTCACCATCATTTCCGCCGTCACACTTCCCAATTCAATCGGCATCTTCCACTCCTTCTGGGTTAGTACAGGAACTGTCATCAAACGAGGGTTTGGTGGCGTTATTGACGTCTCGGTATCAGTCGTAGTTGGATCGGTTCACCGAGTCGGTATTTGGCTTCGGATTGGATTGTCCCGTTTGGTGTAAGCACCTGGACGGGGATTTGAATGTTCTCAAGTTGTTGCAAGCGTTGTTCGATTGGCTCCAAATCGTGCGATGAGACTTCCGCGAGCGTCGCTTTCATGGCATTCAATTCGGACTCCAACGTCTGTAGTCGCTTGGCGAGTTGAGCGAGATACTCTTGGCAATGGCAGGTCTCCGATGGTCTGCGGGACGATACGTATGGTCGTGGATACGCTGGCAAGTGGGTGTGTCGTCCGGTGGGGGGATCGGCTTGGAACGTGGAGCGAATCAACTGACGAACGGCGTTGGCATCGGTTGCGAGCGTGAACGTGGGATGACGCACGGGAGCGGTGGCAAAAATCACGGCGGTGAGTTCCGCCCGTGCATTGAACACGCCTCCGCCGGAATCACCTGGCCGTGATGGGGTCGCCACGGTGAGAATCTGACTTCCCCATTGCGTTCGCATGACGTGGCTTGTACGACGGTGAAGAGTTTCTCCGCCTGGGAATCCGGCCAGTGTGACGGACTCGTTCGCAGCGGACATGGTCTTGGCGAGCGATACGGTTTGGAGCTGTTGATCGGTCAACGTCACACCGATCAGGGCGAGATCGTGTTGTCCGTCTGAGATCCCCAAAACCGTTGCTTGAGTCCATTTTCCGTGAATGTCGAGTTCAATCTTTCGTGGGTTCCCTCGCACGGCATGGGCCGCCGTTACCAAGATTTCTTTGCCAGCGTTGTAATGACCGATGGCCACCGCCGACGCATACGCTGTGGTGACACGACACGATTGCCCCACGCATTCCGACGAGACGATCCGTACGCGGTAAACCGCTTCCGATCCATCGGATGCCAGTCCGCAAGTGGTGTCGAGCAACAAGATCGACAGACCAAACCATTGAGCGAGTCGGTGCATCGCGGGGGTCCTCCTGATTGGCACATGACGTTCGTTGGCAACGAGTGTTGCACTCACTCAATACGTGAACCGGTGCGCGGGCTTCGTCATGGTTGGACATTCGCCCCGCCGTCGCTACAACTTGGGTGTTGTAAACCGACTGAAACAGGCATGGGGAACACAAAACATGGAGTTGGCAGAACGGACCGCTGTTGTCACTGGTGGAGCGATTCGGTTGGGCAGGGCGATGGCATTGCGATTGGCCAAGGCCGGCATGAATATCGTTGTGCATTACGGTCACTCCGCTGAGGAAGCCGAGCAAACCTGCGGTGAGATTCGCGAACTCGGAGTTCAAGCCGTCAGTGTGCAAGCGGATTTGATGCAACCCGAATCCGCCGCCGAGACAATCTTCTCCACCGTTGAAAGTGAGTTGGGTGGAGCGGATGTGCTGATCAACAGTGCTGCGATCTTTGAGCCAGCGCGGCTTGCCGACACGACGGGGGACCTGTTCGACCGTCACATGCAGATCAATCTCAAATCACCGTTTTTCCTGGCGAAGCGGTTTGCTGACGGATTGCAGAACCGAACGGAGGCCGCGATCGTGAACATCGCCGATTGGCGGGCGACCCATCCCGATCCGAACTATTTGGCATACACGCTGACCAAGTCGGCGTTGGTTTCGTTGACGGAAGGTTTGGCGAAGGATTTGGCTCCGCGTGTGCGAGTGAACGCGATCGCTCCTGGTGCAATTCTGCCGCCGCCAGGAGGGAGTGAAGCAGAATTCGAGAAACGCGGCGCGAACAATTTGCTCGGTCACACTGGCACTGCGGACGACATTGCCGAGGCGGCGGTGTATCTGCTGGAATCGGATTTCATCACCGGTCATTTACTGATGGTCAATGGTGGCGAACACTTGAAGTCCCCGAGGACATAGACGATGTTGCCAACACTCGCGTTTTTCGTACGAACATCCAGCAAACTCGTGAATTGGCAAGTTGAAGCCACTGGTCGATCCGCTTCGCAGTGGCGAAACCGTCGCGAACACCCCACAATGGACGCACTATGACCGATCGCATTCTCGTCAAGGACCTCCTCCTGCGAACGATCATCGGCATCAATGACGATGAGCGTGTCAATCAGCAGGATGTGGTGATCAATCTCGTGATGCACGCCGACACGCGATCCGCCGCACGCACCGACGACATCGCCGAAGCGGTCAATTACCGATCGGTGACAAAAGACGTGATTGACCTCGTGGAGAATTCGGAGTTTCTGTTGGTCGAGCGAATGGCGGAAGAGATTGCTCAACTGTGTTTGGCCGACAGTCGCGTCGAGCGTGTGGAAGTGACTGTCGAGAAGCCGACGGCGTTGCGGTTTGCCGCTTCGGTCGGTGTTTCAATCGAACGCACACAAGCCGACCGTCGCTGATACGGTGAATGAAGGGGTGACGATGAACCGCGTCTATCTGGGGCTGGGATCGAACATCGACCCGGAAACCAACTTGCCGAACGCGGTTCTTGAATTGCAGAAGTATGGGCGGATTGCGGCTGTCTCACGGGTCTGGGAAACGAAGCCGGTGAATTGCCCCGGCAGTCCCGAGAACTTCCTCAATGCAGCTGTGTTGTTGGAGACATCGCTATCTGCGATTGCGGTTCGATTGGAAGCCATCGCCGCCATCGAATCCGGACTCGGCCGCGTTCGCGACCCCGCCAACCGCAATGCCCCGCGGACAATCGACATCGACGTCGCGTTGTTCAACGACGAAATCCTGCAAATCGAACACCGTCCCGTTCCCGATCCCGCCATTGTAAAGCATGCGTACTTAGCGATCCCGCTTGCGGAGTTGGACCCGAACTTCAAACATCCCCAAACCGGTGAAACGCTCGCGGAAATCGCCGCCGGTTTCGATCATGAGACAGAAGGCGTGTTTCCCAGTTCGCATGTCGATCTGGAAACGCTGCTCCCATGATTGTGCTTGCTCTGCAGTGGACGTAGAAAAAGTCCGCCGGACGTCACCGGCGGGCTTTCGAAGTCGATTGACTTGGAGTTCGATTAATAATCGCCGACAACTTCGCCGCCCGCTCGGGTTGCGAGGGCTTGGTACACGGTGAGGTCGATGGAATCACTGACGAAGCGAACGCGACCATCACCATAGGCAAAGTGGACGCCGCCGGTGTGGTTGCTGCTGAAGTCGTCCAAGTGACCGACGGGATCATTCGGGGCGTGGTCCGCAATGCCGAGAATCCGTGAGAAGGCTTCTTCACCTTCCGGGACCACACCGGCCCAAGTCGAATGCCAAGGCGGGGAGGCGTTCGGGTTCGTCTTGCGTTGGCCAACCATGAACGTGTTGCTGGCTCCGTCGGTCATGTCGCGGAAGGCAATCTTGCTGTTGTGGAAGAACACGCCATCGCTCATGCATGCTTGGCCGACGGAAAGCCCTTCGCAATCGTGTAGTTCCAGCGTTCCGAAGTTGCCCACAAAGTTCGCGGTGGCCAACGTTGCGAGAACCGTGCCTGGGCTGCCTTCTTCTTCGATCTCCCACGTGTCGTTCGAAGGATCGGACGGCGAGCGGAAGGTGTCTAGCGGGGTGGCGAGGATCGTGGCGTTGGCGGGATCGTTGATCGGAAGGTTGAAGTTGATCAGATCATACAAGTTGTTTTGCTCAAGTTGCGGCAGAATGAACGTTGCCCAACCCCAACCGTTGAGTCCTTCCACGTCGGCCCGCCCGGTGCTGGCTTCATAGCCAATCCAACCCGGGGGGAACGAGAGATTCGTGTCGTGATAGTTGTGCAATCCCAAAGCGACTTGGCGAAGGTTATTCCGTGTTTGCGTGCGGCGAGCCGCTTCCCGCGCTTGTTGCACGGCTGGCAACAACAAAGCAATCAGAATCGCAATAATCGCGATGACAACCAACAGTTCGATCAATGTGAAACCGCGACGCGCACGCGTCCGGCTTGAAAGCGGTGAAAACATGCGTAGCTCCCGTCTGAAGTTCGCGCATCGGCGAACCCGAAAATAGAAAATAAGTCCGCGAAGAAGTAACCGTACGACATCGGGACGCGTCGTGATGACGACACAACCCAGGTGACATTCGTGATCGAGCGAATCGAACGTCAGACGGTGGGCGGAGCACGGGAGCGAAACCGTAGCGGTGGCAGTTTCGATGGTTGCGAGCTTGAGACGAGTTCCGTCGTCGTCACCAGTTGAACATTGGCCGAGATCGAAGCCAACGCCGTGACCATCGGCACATGCGCGATCACCTGGCAAACGGCACAGTCGTCATCATGATCGGGACAATGACGGTGTGGTAACGTCGGAGTTTCGGAATCCGATGCATGAGAGTGCTCACGTGAGCAACTCGAATGCGATGAGTGACCCGCATGCGAGTGCGTAGTCGAAGATTCACCCAACGCGTGATGGTGAGAATGGTCGTGCAATTGCGCTCCGGCGATCGAAGCGAGAAAATACCCGCCCATCGCAACGAAGGATAACAATCGCGAAAACGAACCCATTTTCACAACATAAGCAGAAGGAAAGAAATTGCGTGTGACATTATGGGCAGGAAAGGCCGCCATGGCAATCCGTCGTTTCGAGAAGTTTGGAAAAACTTCAACGAGCTGCCAACCGACGGATGACCCGTAAGAACTCTCGATCCAGCGATTCCAAGTCGTCTCCGAAATACTTCTGGAACACTTGAACATGCTCCTCCGATGAGCGGAACATGAGTGGTTCCAACTTGGCGATCGATTCGAGATACTTCTCGTATTCGTCGCGTTTTTCGTGCATTAGGAAGTACGTCAACGCCCACGCTTCGGCATAGGCATCGGTGGCGATTTTCGGATCGACGAAGCGATCGTTAGTGGCGATCAGCGTTTCGAGCGAGTTTCGGGGGCGGCGTTGGCGAGCGTAATCCAGGAACTGTTGTAATCGGTGTCGATGTCGTAACCCAATTGTCCGTTTTGGGTTGCGAGTTCGTGGGTCAAAGGTTTCAAACTGCATCGCCAAGCCTTCGGTGAACCACAGCGGATTATCCGCGTAGCGAGTGTGAAGTCCGCGATTGAAAGCAATTTGATGGGTTGCTTCGTGAATGATGGTGGCCGCATTCGTTCGCAATGCATTCGCCCGAACCGACCGACTCCGTGAATTCCGCGATAAGTCGTAGAGAATGATGCGGTTCGAACGAGCCGAGTAATACCCCTGACTCTGTGCCGTCACCGGGCCGTTTTCGGCGGTTGCGTATTGGGCGAAATCCTTCTGGTCAGCGAACAAAACGACGGCGAGTGGAAATTCGGATTTCGTGAGCGTGACGGCTTTCGACTCGAATGCTTCTTGGAACGCGGTGTAAAGTCGCTCGAACAGTTGCCCCACGTCGGCGGTGTAATCGCGGTTGGCATCGGAGGCAATGACGTAGTGTTCGGTGGCATGGATGCGAAAGCCGACGCCAAGTTCCGCAAGCATCGCCCGGCCGAGTTCCTCCGCGGTCGCCGATTGAAACTCGCCGACGGTGTCTTTCGACTCCAAGTTTTCACCGGGGACGATGACGATTTCCGCGGTCGGCGTTTGCAACAACATTCCGCCGTCTTGTGCTTCGACCAGAATCCGCCCGGTTGCGGTTGTCGTTGGTTGATCAGCCGCCGTCTGAAACTCCACCTGCACAAGTTCCGCCGCTCGCAACGAGCCAGCGTAGAGAATCACGAAACAGAGACTGAGGATTCGCGTCATGGCATGCACCTTGGGATTTCCACTCTGTTATATCCGATCGACGCCGTCTCAGCACGGTCAAAACGGGCACGGAAAAAACGATGCCGGTTATTGAGGTAATCCTTTACCACAAGGTGTCCATGCGATACGATAGCAGACGTATCGGCGGTTTCCGATAAGATCCTGCCGGCAATTCTCTCACCGTCCTGAGTGATATCAAAAGGACACTTGCCATGCTTCGCGTTGATGCTGGTCGAACGGAATCGTACTGTGACGGAATGAATCGGCGGAGTTTTCTGCAGGTTGGAATGGCCGGTTTGGGGGCATTGTCTTTGCCGAATTTGCTGCGGGCCAAGGAAGCAAGCCGCAACCCCAAAGACACATCGCTGATTCTCTTATGGCTCGATGGCGGACCGAGCCACATGGACATGTACGACATGAAACCGGAAGCGCCGGTGGAGTATCGCGGGATTTGGAACCCGATTCGCACGAACGTCTCGGGTTTCGACATGACCGAGCTGTTCCCGAAACAGGCCCACGTTGCGGACAAGTTTTCCGTCGTGCGGTCTTTGCATCACAACAACGGCGACCACTTCGCCGGCGGACATTGGATGCTCACCGGACGTGGCGGAGCCAGTGGTGCGGACAAGGTCGGCAAGTATCCGTTTTTCGGTTCCATCGTCAGCAAAATGCGTGGGGCCAAACAGCCCGGCGTGCCCGCGAACGTGGCCATTCCCTACGCCATGAGCATCGGCATTCGCCCCGGTTATTTCGGCGGCAACTATCTCGGCGTGCAACACGATCCCTTCCAGACGCAACGCGATCCGAGTCGACCGAACTTCCAGGTTCCGAATCTGAACATGCCCAGCGGAATTTCCGTGGATCGGCTCGGCGACCGCCGTCACTTACTCGCCCAGTTCGATGGGTTGCGACGCGAAACCGACCGCAGCGGCATGATGGACGCGATGGATCGTTTCGAGCAGAACGCCTTTGAGATGGTCACCGGTCCCGCTGCTCGTCAGGCATTCGACATCGAATCCGAAGACCCACGACTCCGCGACAAATACGGTCGCAACACCTGGGGACAAAGCACGCTGCTCGCGCGGCGGTTAGTCGAAGCCGGTTCGACGGTTGTTTCCTGTCACTTCGGCGGTTGGGATCACCACTGGAATCTGCAATCGGGCTACGAGCGAGTTTTGCCGAAGATCGACGCACTCGTCTCCGCTTTGTTCGACGATTTGTCGACACGCGGTCTGCTGGATTCCACCTTGGTCATGCTGTGTGGTGAGTTCAGTCGGACGCCCCGCATGAACGATGGCAGCGGCAACGGCACTCCCGGACGCGATCACTGGGGCAATTCGATGTTCTGCTTGATGGGTGGCGGCGGAATCCAAGGGGGACGTCTGATTGGCTCAACCGACCGACTCGGTGCCGCCCCGCAAGACAATCCCAAACGCCCCGGAGACATCCATCACACCGTCTTCAAAGCCATGGGCGTCGACCCAAACCTTTCATTCCTCAACCACGCCGGCCGTCCCATCGCCGCAATCGACCACGGCAGCGTGATCGAAGAGTTGTTTTAATCCAGTCGCCGCGAGTTGACTCTGAAAGTTCCCCATGTATCGATTGCTCGCGCCCGTCTTGGTGATCAAAATCGCGATGGTTTTGGGAGTGTGTTCGACCGCGTTTGCGGGTGATGGCCCACTCGAAATCGAACGCCTCACGATCGCCAAAGGCGACGCAAAATGGGACTGGACCCAAGCTCGAACGGCGATTGCAAAGCTCGGAACGAATTCCGTCTTCGTCACCACGTTGTCACGCACGGCCAAGCGGGGGGCCCATGGCTATCACGATGTGTTTGCAGTCTTCAGCGATGATGATGGCGAGTCATGGTCGGAACCGCGATCGATTCCATCGCTACGCAGAATGACACGGGATGATGGTTACGAAGTGGTCGCGGGTGATCTCTGCCCGATTTGGCATCCCGCAACCGGCAAAGTGTTGATCACCGGCAAAACATTCAATTTCGCAGACGGTACCAAAGAAAATATTCTTCGAGAACAAGTCGCGTATTGTGTGTTCGATCCGAAGCGAAACGAGTTTGGGCCGTTACGTACGATGGAGATGCCGGAGAAAGATCACGCCGGCGATGCGATCATCGCGCCCAATGCTGGCTGCCATCAGCAGGTTGTCTTGGATGATAGCACGGTTCTGTTGCCGGTTCGATATCAACGCAGCGTCACCAAACGCAACTATTCATCCATCGTGGCCAAGTGTCGGTTCGATGGCGAGACGCTCACGTATCTCAAGCATGGCTCGGAGCATTCCATCCCCACGCGTCGCGGACTCTATGAACCCTCGGTAACGGTTCACGATGATCGCTACTTCCTGACCATGCGGGCTGACGACGGCGCTTGGGTGGCACGAAGTTCCAATGGAATCAACTACTCGGAACACATCGTTTGGAAGTACGACGACGGAAGCGAACTCGGCAGCTACAACACCCAGCAGCATTGGGTCACGCTGGGCGGCAAACTTTATCTCGTCTACACTCGCCGAGGCGCTGGCAACGACCACATCATGAGGCATCGAGCGCCGCTTTTTATCGGTGAAGTCGATCCAGAAAAACTCGTCGTATTACGAGACACCGAACAAATCATTATTCCTGAGAACCACGCGACGCTCGGCAATTCCGGCGTCTGTCGAATCAGTGACGAAGAGTCGTGGATCACAGTTGCCGAAGGCGGTGTCAGTCATGGTAAACGCAAGGGTGAGAACAATTGCGTCATCCTTGCCAAACTACGATTGGCTCGTTGATCAAGCATTAGCGATTCCCCGTGTAATCCCAAATACGCGGATCGCCGCGACGAATTTCCTCGCCGTAAATCCGAACACTTTGCTCAAACGGTGGGAGTAGTGGGCGTTTGCGGCGATACTGTAGTTCTCCGACGAGCATATCGGTGAATGATTCGCCGGAGAACGCAAAGCAGGGATGGATCAGGCTATTGGAGAAACAACGGCCCGCCGAGTCGATATAGAGTTCCGAGTGCCAATTGCATTCTTCAGCTATGGGGATCAATGTGGATTTCAATCGGTGTTCCCAGTGTCCGACTGGAAAGTCGATTTCCGAGAATGGACGAAAATAGAACTCTTCAATCGGCTCGTCTTCCGCCGAGCAATCACGCTCTAGCAGTTTGATACCGCCGAAGTTCTCCAGTACGGCATACGCCGGATGATCACGCGGGACGAAATCCGGAACCGCTGCTCGGTGATGCGGTGTCCAATCACATTCAAGAAACCATTCACGGACTTCAATCGGCAGTTCGAACACGGCTGTGATCGTAAAGTATTAGGGTACGAGGTTAGTCCGAACGATTGTCTTCCGTTTCTTCAACGGGATCAATCAAAATTGTGCGCCGGTTCGATGTGTCACTGCAACTCTTCCAAGACGTGATGCGACCGGTTTCGGGATCGATCGTGACACGTGTGTAATAAGTTACAGTCGTGGTTGTTCGAAAGTCACGGCCGGACGAGACGCCTTCCTCATAGCTACCCTGACCAAGGTGCCACTCGCGATCGCTAATTCGCTCAAACGGTTGCTGTTTGTGCGTGAAGTGCCGCCCGCTAATGTCACAAAACGTGTGCCACACAAGTTCGGCATCGCGATTGGTCTGTATCTTGATTTGATGGTTGACAAGTAATGCGGCGAACGGATCGTTGCGACTGTGAGCATACGGACGGTATGCAACGTCCCCCTTGGCATCGCAAGCGATTGTCACGTCTGTCCACGCCGCTAGGTCAGGAGATCGTTCTGGTGCTGCGGGGTTCGGTCGTTCGAAGTACCGGACCCGTGCGAAACGCAGTTCCGGGAAAAGTTGCCCGGCCGCTGGCGAATACACATGACGCCATGGTCTAAAGTTCGCAAAGGCATAACCGCCAGCGCGGTATCTCTGTTCGACCGATTCTTGATACGCCTCCAACGCTGGATACATGTCGTGAGACTCGGCAACGGGAATTCGGATCCCGTATTGAAACTGGATGTGAAAGACCATGAGTCCCACGAGCGTGCTCGTCATGTCCAATTTCCTTGCGTCTTCGACTTCCGGTGGTGGTCCTGACTTGGTGCCAAATCAAACCCGATAAAACTCCCGGTACCACTCCACGAAGTTTTTGATGCCGGTTTCGATGGGGGTGCTGGGGCGGAAGTCGACGTCTCGGGCTAAGTCGTCGATGTCGGCGAAGGTGGCGGGGACGTCGCCAGGTTGCATGGGCATCATGTTCTTCTCGGCTTTTTTCCCGAGACAGTCTTCGAGAGTTGCGATGACGTGCATCAATTCCACCGGCTGATTGTTGCCGATGTTGTAGACGTAATACGGTGCCCGACTGCTCGCCGGGTCCGGGGCGTCGCCGGACCAATCAGGATTGCCGGTCGGGATGCGTTCGGAGATTCGCCGCACACCTTCGACGATGTCATCCACATAGGTGAAGTCTCGCCGCATTTGGCCGTGATTGAACACCTTGATCGGCTCACCCGCGAGAATCGCCTTCGTGAACAGGAACATCGCCATGTCCGGTCGTCCCCATGGCCCGTACACCGTGAAGAACCGCAAACCGGTCGTCGGTAAACCGTAGAGATGGCTATAACAATGGGCCATCAGTTCATTGGATTTCTTCGTCGCCGCGTACAGACTTAGCGGATGGTCGACGTTGTGATGAATCGAGAACGGCATCTCGGTGTTCGCGCCGTACACGGAACTACTCGACGCATACGTGAGATGTTTCACGCCATGATGCCGACAGCCTTCGAGAATGTTCACGAACCCAACCAGGTTAGCATCCACGTAGGCATGCGGATTTTCGATCGAGTATCGCACACCCGCCTGTGCAGCGAGGTTCACGACGACATCGAATTGCTCGTCGGCAAACAATTGCATGAGCGGTTCACGGTCGGCGAGGTCCATCTTGACGAACTGGAAATTCGCTTGGTCCTTGAGCCGATCGAGTCGGGCGTGCTTCAGAGTGACATCGTAATAGTCGTTGATATTGTCCAAGCCCACGACGGTCTTACCGGCTTCGAGCAGTCGCAAACTCAGTTGAGAGCCGATGAACCCAGCGGCTCCGGTGACGAGATATTTTTGCATCGCCATACTTCCAGTCTCTCCCTAGTGAACACTCCCTGTTTCGATTGCGAGTAGACCGAATCTTGCGACGTGGTGCAATGCTGGTTTGGCGTTCTGGGGGCACGTTTGCACTTTGATTGATGAATGCCGTACCATTTTTCATGCGAATTTGCATGGAACCACACACTGCTATGAACCTCTATGGAGACGCTTGATGCTTTCATTTCCTTTTCATTGCGGCCACTGGCTTCGCGGAGCGATGCTGGCCGGTGCGTTGATTTACTTGACGACTCCGCTCGTCAAAGCGGCCGAACCGGTGTTCAAAAGCCCGGTGATCACCGAATCCACGCCCGGTCACGAGGTGAAAATTGATATCAATCTGAACAACGCCAAGAGCTTGTACTTGGTTGTTCGTGACGGGGGCGATGGGTTCTCGTGCGATTGGGCGAACTGGGGCAATCCGCGAGTGACGTTGGCCGACGGTGAGGAAATCAAACTCACCGAGCTGAAATGGAAGGCGGCGAAATCCGGCTGGGGGAATGTGAATGTCGGCAAGAACTGCGGTGGTCGGCCGATGCAGGTTCTGGGCGTGTACTTGGAAGACGGGATCGGCACACATGCGAATTCCGTCATCCAATTCGAACTGGCGAAGCCTGCGAAGAAATTCCAAGCGACCGGCAGCTTAGACGACGGCGGTGCCAACCAGCCCGGCACAACGAGCGTGCAGTTCTACGTGTACACCGAGAAGCCGCCACAACGGGTTTTGGCGACTGCCTCCAAATCCGGCGGCGGCGACTTGCCACCAGGGGAAGCACTCGACGGTTTGGATGTCGCTGATGATCTCGCCGTGTCTCTGTTCGCGCATGAGCCGATGTTGCTCAGCCCGTCGAATATCGACATTGATCATCTCGGTCGCGTGTGGGTTTGTGAGATCGTCAACTATCGTCAGTTCCGCAATAAAGACACCCCGGAACGCAAAGAAGGCGACCGCATTCTGATTCTCGAAGATACCGACGGAGACGCCAAAGCCGACAAGTCCACCACGTTCTACCAAGGTCGCGACATCGACTCCGCTCACGGTGTGTGCGTGCTGGGGAACAAGGTGATCGTTTCCGCCGGTGACAGCGTGTTCGTCCTCACCGATGACGATGGCGACTCGAAAGCCGACCGTAAAGACGTGTTGTTCACGAAAATCGATGGCACGCAACACGACCACGGCATTCACTCGTTCCTGTTCGGTCCCGATGGAAAACTGTACTTCAACTTCGGCAACGCCGGGCGACGCATCCACGACAAGAATGGCAACGTGGTGGTCGACATGAGCGGGCGAGAAGTGCACGACCATCGCAAACCGTATCAAGAAGGGATGGTCTTCCGCTGTAATCTCGATGGCAGCGAGTTCGAAACGCTCGGTTGGAACTTCCGCAACAACTGGGAATTGGCCGTTGATAGTTTCGGCAACATCTGGCAAAGCGATAACGATGACGACGGCAACCGTGGTGTGCGGATCAATTTTGTGATGGAGTTCGGCAACTACGGTTACAAAGATGAGTTCACCGGAGCCGGTTGGCGAGATGAACGCACCGGTTGGAGCGAGGAAATCCCGAAACGTCATTGGCATTTGAACGATCCCGGTGTCGTGCCGAACTTGCTGCAAACTGGGGCCGGTTCACCAACCGGAATCTGCGTCTACGAAGGCGATTTGTTGCCGAAGCAATACCGGGGTGAGATCATTCACTGCGATGCGGGTCCGAACATCGTGCGAGCGTATCCCGCGAAAGTCGATGGAGCCGGTTACACGGCGGACATCATCAATATGCTCTCCGGCACGCGGGACAAGTGGTTCCGCCCGTCGGATGTGTGTGTGGCTCCGGATGGTTCGTTGATCGTGGCCGACTGGTACGATCCTGGCGTGGGCGGGCACCGCATGGCCGACATTCAAAAAGGCCGCCTGTTCCGTTTGACGCCGAAAGAGATGGAGTACAAGTCCCCGAAGTTCGATTTTGAAAGTCTGGATGGAGCGATCGAAGCGCTGCAAAGTCCGAACATGGCGGCTCGGTATCTCGCGTGGACTTCACTACACGAGATGGGCGTGAAAGCCGAGAAGGCTTTGGTCGACATGTTCCAAACTCATGACGATCCCCGCATGCAAGCACGAGCGTTGTGGTTGCTGACGAAGCTCGAAGGACGCGGCTACGATCACGCTGCCGAAGCCCTCACGCATGACGATCCGAACATCCGCATCGTCGCGTTGCGGGCGATTCGGCAGATGTCTTCGGCATCAGAGAGTGACAGGTTGCTGAACGTTTTGGAATCGCTGAGTCACGATCCATCGGCAGCGGTTCGGCGGGAATGTGCGATTGCCTTGCGAGCCAAGAAATCCGACAAAGCGGCCGATATCTGGGCCACTTTGACGAATGAATACGACGGCGATGACCGTTGGTACTTGGAAGCCCTTGGGATCGGGGCGGAAGGGCAATGGGATCGGTTCTTTGAAACCTGGTTGAAGACCGATGCCGTTAGTCAATCGCCGGGGCTTTCGAAAGCCGAAAAGGATATCATCTGGCGAAGCCGATCGGCGCAGGCGTTGCCGTTGTTGGCGACGGCGATTCTCGATGAAGACACATCGGACAGCGAACGGCTGAAACATTTTCGGGCGTTCGATTTCCATCGCGACCCAGCCGAACGAGAATTGAAGACCAATACGCTATTAACGCTCCTTGCTGGAAACCATCCCGATCAAACGCAAATTGCGGCGTTGTCGTTGAAACACCTTGGAAAACTCTCGGGGGCTCAACGCGAAAAGTTGCTGCCGATGTTGAACGAGGTCGTTTCGAGAATCGAAGACCCCGAGCGAGTGGTTGCGTTGACTCAGCAATTCGGGTTGTCGCAGCAGTATCCGCGACTTCTGCAAATTGCACGGGAGAATCCCGCCGAACAAGCCGGTGTGGAAGCCATGCGAGCCTTGCTGGCTGCCGAGCAAACCGAACTGCTCGAGAAAGCGTTGGCGAGTACCGAGGACGTGCAAGCCACGGCGGTTGCGACGGCACTTGGGTATTCCAATCACGGTCGAGCTACGAAATTGCTGATGCAGACGATGAACAACAAGAAAGCCGGTTTGGCGGTTCGTCGGGCATCGGTTACGGGGCTGTCGAAGTTCAAAGGTGGAGCGGAACGCTTGGTCGAACTCGCGAAAGCGGACAAGCTCGACAAGAAACTCACCGACGCCGCCGCGGCGGGGTTGCATGCGTCGCAATATCCGCACATCAAACAAGCCGCCGAGAAACTCTTCCCGTTACCGCCCACGAAGAACAACAAACCGCTGCCGCCGATTGAACATCTTGTCTCGCAACGCGGTGATGTTAAACGCGGTCGGGTGTTGTTCAACACGGAAGCGACCTGTGTGAAGTGCCACATCGTGAACGGCGTCGGTCGTGAAGTCGGGCCGAATCTCTCGGAGATCGGCAAGAAACTCAGTCGGCAGGCGATGTACCAATCGATTCTGTTCCCGTCCGCCGGGATCAGTCACAACTACGAGTCGTACACGCTGCTCATGACCGATGGCACGCAAGTGACCGGGTTGAAGACAAGCGAAACCGAGGATTCGGTTTCGATCAAAGACATCAACGCCCTGACGCGGACCTATCCCAAAGACGACGTGGAATTCATGAAGAAGAATGAAACGTCTCTGATGCCCGCCGACTTGCAGAAAGTCATGACCGAGCAAGACTTGGTCGACGTTGTCGAGTACCTAATGACACTCACCAAAGCAAAGGAGTTTCATTCGGAGAAAGCGTCGAAGTAGCCTTCATCGCGATTGGAGGGGAGTGGGGGCAGACATTCTTGTCTGCCCCAATTGCAGATTTGCGGTCTTAGCCATCGGAACCGGTCGGGCGTTTGGCCTGATCGGTTTTTTCGTTGGCTGTTTTGTTGGCCAGAGGGATGATGTCGCGGGTGTCGTCGGTGCTGTGACGTTGCTCGGTTTGAGCGCGGTACAAGTTGCGATACACCGGGCAAGACTCGATCAGTTTCTCGTGCGGACCGTAGGCGACCAAATGGCCTTGGTCCATCACGGCAATCTTATCGACGAAGTCGAGAATGCTTTGGCTCACCGAGTGCGTGATGAGGAAAACCGTGCGGTCTTCCACGAACTCTCGCAAGGCGGCGTGGATTTGTTTTTCGCTTTGAGCATCGACGGCCGATGTGGCTTCGTCGAGGATGAGAATCGTGGGGTCTCGGAGAATCGCACGGGCCAACGCGATGCGTTGTCGCTGACCACCGGAGAACCGACCACCTTTCTCGCCGACGGATGTTTCAAATCCGTCTGGCAACTCACTGATGAAGTCATACGCGTGCGCCTGTTTCGCAGCGGCGATGACTTCCTCACGCGATGCGTTGGGGCGGCCGTAACGAATGTTTTCGTAGATCGTCTCGTCGAACAGCAGCGTCTCTTGCGTCACCACGCTGATCTGATCACGGAGTGATGGCAGACGCACGTCGCGGATATCGACGCCGTCAATCAGAACTGCACCATGATCGGGGTCGTAGTATCGGGGCAGCAAGTTGACGAGTGTACTCTTACCCGAGCCGTTTTCCCCCACCACGACCACCACATCACCGGCGGCCACTCGCAGATCGACATCCTTGAGCACGGGCGGCCGGATGGCGGCTTCGTCACTGGAATAGTAACTGAAGGTGAGGTTGGAGAAGTAAATGTCTCGGGCGTGACGAGGACAATTCTGAGCTTTGGGCGATTGTTTGACGAGCGGTTTCTGATCCATCAAATGAAACACGCGATCGGCGGCGGCTGTCGAGCGTTTCAGCTTGGCGTAGACCGTCGAAAGTTTGCGAATCGGATCGAGTGTCCCGGCGAGCAACACGTAGAGCAACGTTAGTTGGGCCATGTCCATCGGCTCGGAAGCGAGATTGATGCCCCAAATCGATTTCGTCTCTCGCATCACCAAGTATGCACCTGGCAGCAAGGCGATGAACACCGCACAGAGCCCCATGATTTCGGTCGTCGGGCTGGTGAGAGCATCGAACTGCACAAGCTTCATCGCTTTACGGTAATACTCTTTGTTCTCACGATGGAATCGAGCGCGATGCCGATGCCCACCGTTGAATGCAATCACGACTTTCAGTGAATCGAATGTCTCTTCCAGTGTTTTGTAGAGCTTGGACATGCTCTCCATCATCTTCTTGCTGGCCACCTTGAGTTTGCGACCGATGCGGTAAAACACCAGCCCGACTAGTGGCACGAACAGCATGGAAATCAGTGTGAGACGCCAATTCACAAAGAAGGCGAACACGATGCAGCCCATCGCTTTGAGTGGCTCACGAATGACTTTTCCACCCAGCAACGTGAGCCCTTGGGTGAGCACGTTCATGTCGTACGTGAAGCGAGACATCAAATCGCTGGTGCCATTGTGGGCGAGCGTTTGATAGTCGAGATGCAGCACTTTGCGGAAGCAATCCTTACGGATGCTCATCGCGGTCAGTTGCACAATACTGCCGACCAAGACTTCTTGAACAACAATAAAGATGCTTTTTAGAACCGTTGCAAAGAGAACCAGGCCCAACAGCATCGCGAGCATGGTGAATTGATCGTCGGGGAGCCAAGGCAGAATTGACGTTTTGAGCCAATTCATCAGCAACGCCGTTCGGGAAGCCTCGCTGGCGAGTGATTGCTGCTTGGCTTGCTCACGGAGCAAATCCACCCGTTCTTGGGAACTGGCGGCACTTGCTGGCAGATCGGCGAGCAATTGGTCGATGTGCGTGACGCGGCGTTGGCGTTCATCCAACTCGGCGTTGGCCTCGGTGATGTTGGTTTCCACGTATTCGGTCAAACTTTGTTGCTGTAGCAGCAACTTGACTAACGGAAACGCCGCGGAAAGATTCAAACTCCACAACACCGCAACCAGAAACGCAAACAACACGGAGAGCGCAATTTTTCCGCGGTGGGGCAGAACGTAAGCCAAACATCGGGTGGCACTGCTCACAGGTCAATTTTCCCGGAAGACAGGGGTGTGTTCTCAGACCGAGATTCCATCGAAGAATGAACTTCATCGACTTACTCGGATTCGTTCGCGCGGAATTAGAGACGAAAGACGAAGTTGCGTCTAGACCGATTCGGTGTCGATACCAACCGATCTCACAATGGGCTCACACGATTGCCTCTTCCCATGAAACTCGGATCTCGCTAGATTTGAATTCGATAGGAATCAGAGCATCACCGGGCAATCTGCCCTGCCGCGACTTGAGGAAAGGAATTCCCGATGCCGAACAATCCCGTCATGATCGGCGGTTCGCCGTGCGGACCGGGGCATCCCCTGGTGTTCATTGCTGGTCCATGTGTGATCGAAAGCGAGGAGATGATCCTCGAAATCGCCGATCATCTGGCGAACACGGCGAGCCAAATGGAAGTGCCGTTGGTCTTCAAAGCCAGCTTTGACAAAGCCAACCGCACGAGCATTCACAGCTTCCGCGGACCGGGTTTGGAACGCGGGATGGAAATTCTCGCCAAAGTCAAAGAACGATTTGGTTTACCGGTCACGACGGACGTTCACGAGGCCGGTCAATGTGAAGCGGTGGCCGAAGTTTGCGACATTCTGCAAATCCCGGCGTTTCTGGCTCGGCAGACCGATCTCGTGTCGGCGGCGGCTCGGGCGACGGCCAGCAAGGGTGGTGTGGTCAACGTGAAGAAGCCGCAGTTTGTGGCTCCGGAAGATATGGTTCACGTCGTCCGCAAGACCGAGGAAAGCGGGAACTCGAATGTCATGCTGACCGAACGTGGGACCACATTCGGTTACGGTCGGTTGGTCAATGATATGCAGTGCATTCCGGTTATGCACAAGCTCGGCACGCCGGTGTGCTTTGACGCTACTCACAGCGTGCAAATGCCGGGTGGCTCGACCACGGGGGGACGCCGAGAAATGGTGTTCCCGCTGGCACGGGCGGCGGTGGCGTGCGGTGCGGATGCAGTCTTCTTCGAGACACACCCCAACCCCGACGAAGCCAAAAGCGACGGCCCGAACCAAGTCTACTTGAAGGACGCTGCCCGGTTGATCGGGCAACTTCGCCAAGTACGACGACTGATGCTTGAATTCGAAACCGCCAACTGAATGCCAAAACCCCGGTCGCCACGGCGTTGTCAACCGCGTCTTCCGGGGCATGGTTCCATGTGATTTTGTCGATTCTGAGTGCGGTCGAAAACCGTCGACTCATGATCGAGGCAGGTTCCGTCTCGTGGTGGCCTGGAAACCCGGGATTTCTCGCGACCACCACGGAGTCAAAAGACTGTAATTCGGTTTAGAACTCGTCATCTTCGACGGCTTCGACTTCGATGGCATCTTGGACGGGGGCGAAACGTGCCCGTTGTCGCGCCATGCTGGCGTAGCTGAACCCCAAGAAGACCGGCATCTGTCCCACGACCGAAGACAGACCAGGAATCGGCAACGCGGCTTCGGAATGCCAAACCACGCCATCGTCAGTCCGCACGGCGTGAGAATTGGCATCCTGAATGTATGGCAGGAATGCTCGCGTGGATGGCCAAATGAAG
Organism: Thalassoroseus pseudoceratinae; assembly: GCF_011634775.1. Classification (NCBI taxonomy): domain Bacteria; kingdom Pseudomonadati; phylum Planctomycetota; class Planctomycetia; order Planctomycetales; family Planctomycetaceae; genus Thalassoroseus; species Thalassoroseus pseudoceratinae. The sequence continues at coordinate 339,967 of NZ_JAALXT010000006.1, read as the reverse complement.
GTGTCGATCGGCGTGCCGTCACGTTGGATCTCTGAGAAGACGATTTGGGAAATGTAAGGAGCAAAGGACAAGAATGCCTGCATCGCTCCTTCGGCGTTCGCGTATCCGATGCTAAGAACATCGCCCGAGTGGTCAGCCAGTTGCTTTTTGACCTTGGCTGACAAGTTGGGCGATTTGGCTTCGGCTCCCCGCAGATAGGCTTTGATCGCTTGCGGGTTCAGGGTCGCGACGATGTGCGTCTCGGTCAAACAGAACGCTGGGGCAAACGGAATTTCGTCGCCAACGGTGTTGATGAAATGAATATCCCGCCCCATAAACTCGTGTTTGGTCAGGTAAACGCCGCGTCCCCATCGTCCCTCACGGGTTTGACCGGGAACCGCGAGTTGCAGGACTTCCATCAGTCGCTTGAAGACTTTCTCCGCTTTGTCGGCGTCTTTGACATCGACGGTCAACACGGGGCTGGTGAAAAGCAATCCACCATTGGAAGGGGAGTTGTGAACACTCCACACCTGACCGATGGCCGGGAAGATGTCGTCGTCAAACGACAGTTCCAATTCGGATTCGAGTTGTTTCACGGTTCCGTTGAGGGCGTCCAAAGCGACGGGATCGGCATCGCCCACGACGGTCCGAAGTTCGGCGAGAACTTTCGGCCAATCCATCGAGAAGACTTGGTAAAAGTCTGCATCGGCAGGGATATGAGCGAAATCGTCGGCTTTCAGCGAGCGACCACCGAGTACAGCCAGCAATCGTGCCGTTTGTCCGCCGGTGATGAGCTGACCCTTCTGCGTGATTCGGCCATCAACCACACCCACACATTGCGTGTACGAGCCGACTTTGTCCAAACCGAGAATCTTCGCCATCTGCGTGTAGACCATACCCTGTTGGCCAGCGCTTTCAGCGTGTGATTTCAAGAGCCCGCCCAGATCGACCCAAGCCAAACTTGCAACACGGTCCATGCCGACTTTTTTCATCGCGGCTTGGAACTTGGGATTCTCTTGGATGGACTGGGTGTCACCGTCTGTCTTGTCGTCCAACGCGGCGACGACTCGGTCAATGGTTCCGGATCCCCAACCGAGGATGAAGTAGTTTTCGTGACGATGCAGGGTGAGTTCCGCACCGGGAATCGGAATCGGAAAGGCTTGCCGCTCAAGTCCCGGTTTCTGCAACAATCCTGGGATGAGGCCGAGAAGCGATTCCAAGTTTTTGCCAAAGGAATCGGCGTTCTTCTCACCGGGATTCAAAATGACCGTGACGCGGTAGTTTGGGGCCATCATGATTGCCGGGGGCATGCCGGGCGGAATTTCCGGCGGATTCTCGACCGATGCGGCGGCTTTTTCCGCGTCGAATTCCAAGTAAGCACAACCCGAGCCGTTCAAGACGGCCATGTACAGTTCCGGTATGGACTTGGTGAAGGGGTTGGATGGCCCACCGAATTCACTGGCAATGACCGTCCGAAAAGTCTCGAGGACAGTTTCGACGAACAAACGCACTTCCGGATCGGCCGCGAAACCGTCGATTCCGGGGGCACCGGGTTTGCCCTCGCCGCGTGCGGTCCATTCGGAGTAATAGAACGCATCGACTGGTGCCGCCTGCACATAGAGAGAGTCTCGTTCACCTGGCGGCAATCCGAGGATGTCCCCCCCGCTGAACATTGCCGACAACATAAACAGGAAATTGGTTCCGACCAAACCGACTGACGCCATCTGTCCCATCCTCGCTGACTGGTGACTAAAGTTGATTCCTCGGAATGGTATCGAAACGGGTTCTCAAAAACCATCGTTACCACGCGAACGCGATGTCATGGGGCGTCGTCGTAACCGATTGACATTGACAGGTTTTCCGGTCCTCGGTATCACGCCTGCCCATTCGCGGATCGCTTCGGAGGCGTGAGATGCTGTTCAGTTCGAGCATTTTTCTTCACTTATTTCTGCCAGTCTTGCTGGTGGCGTATTTCGTGTCGCCACGTAGCATGCGGAACGGTTTGTTGCTGACGGCAAGTCTCATCTTCTACGCCTGGGGTGAACCGAGTTTAATCGTGCTGATGCTCGGCTCGGCGGGCCTGAACTTCATGATCGGCCGTTGGATCGGTGATACGCTCGGGACGGTCAAGAGTCGTTGGATTCTGACGTTCGGAATTGTGGCGAACTTAGCGTTCCTGGGGTACTTCAAGTATGCCAAGTTGATCGTGGAAAGTTTGAGTTCCCTTTCGGTGGCGTTTGGCGGCGTTGGTTTGCAAGTGCCCGACATCGCGTTGCCGATCGGCATTTCGTTCTACACCTTCCAAGCGATGGCGTATCTGATCGATGTGTACCGCCAAGAAGTGCCGGCGGACCGCAAGTTCGTGAACGTGGCACTTTACATCGCGTTGTTCCCACAATTGATCGCCGGCCCGATCGTGCGTTACACGCAGATTGCCGACGATCTTCACGGTCGCCGTGAAACTCTCGATGGGTTCGCCGACGGTGTGCAGCGGTTCGTGTTCGGACTCGGTAAGAAACTTCTGATCGCGAATTCATTGGCTGCGGTGGCGGACCCGATTTTCGATTTACCGAACACGCAGCTTTCGATGTCCGTCGCGTGGCTGGCGATGGTGTGTTACACGCTGCAAATCTATTTCGACTTCTCCGGCTATTCCGACATGGCCATCGGGCTGGGGCGGATGTTCGGTTTCTCGTTCCCGGAAAACTTTCGCTACCCCTATGTGGCTCAGTCGGTCACGGAGTTTTGGCGACGTTGGCATTTGTCACTGTCGACGTGGTTTCGCGATTACCTCTACATTCCGCTGGGCGGAAATCGATGTGCGGCTTGGCGAAATTCGCTGAACTTGCTGATCGTGTTTCTCCTCTGCGGACTCTGGCACGGAGCCAGTTGGACGTTTGTCGTCTGGGGCGTGTATCACGGTGTGTTCCTGATGGTCGAACGGCAGGGCTTGGGGGATGCGTTGGCGAAACTCTGGCGACCGTTGCGACACGTCTATCTGCTGCTCGCTGTGATCGGTGGATGGGTCTTGTTCCGAGCCGACAGTTTCGGTCATGCGACAGCCATCTATCGAGCCATGTTCGGACTGCAAGGTTGGAACGGTTTTGAGTACCCCTGGGAACTCTATCTCGATTCTGGTGTGGCGTTGGCACTTGCGGCCGGATGCATCGGAAGTTTGCCGGTGCTGCCTTGGATTCGAGAGAAATTGACCACCACCGAATCGGATGCACCCGCTCCAATGATGGCTCCGCGAATGGCTTTCACGGGCGCGTTGGCAGCCTGTCAGCTGGTGCTTCTCACGGCGGTGTTGATTGCTTCGTCCGCCGTGTTGGCCGCCGGAACTCACAACCCGTTTATTTACTTCCGATTTTAGTCATCCAACCGAGAACGGTGGGCTGCTGGATTCGCCAGTGCTTCACTGATTCGATGTTCGTGATGCTCCAGACCTGATTTCCGAGACTGCGATGACCGCACTTCCCACCTCGCGATTGTTCGCCCCGCAAGCCACGCGGACTGCATATTCCTTCGTGATCGCGGTCATGTTTTTCGGGTTGCTATCGGCCCCGTTGTTCGGCCTACTCCAAGGGGGAGCCGACGATGCTATCCGCGAAAACGAGAACCGTAATCCGGCAAAATTTCCCACTGTGGAACTGCGACAAAAAGGACCGATTCTTTGGCCGTCCAAAAAGAGTCTCTCGCTCTTTCCCCGGTCGTTCGAGCGATGGTTCAACGATCATCGTGGATTCCGGCAGCCGTTGTTAGGGCTCTACAATCTGGCACGCAGCGAAGGTCTGGTGAGTGAGAGTCTCGGTCAGATGGTCACTGGCGAGGCCGACCGTGTGCCGGTCATCATCGGTCGTGAAGGGTGGTTGTACTGCACGAGTGATCGGCTCGTGGACGAGTATCGTGGCACACATCCCTTCACGCAAGACGGGCTCGATCGCTGGAAAAACGTGCTGCTTGCCCGCAAGAAATGGTTAGCCGAGCGGGGCATTTCGTACATCGTCGTTTTTGCGCCGAACAAGAACGCGATCTATCCGGAATACATGCCACGAGCGATTCACCGTGTGACAGACACTTGCCGACTCGATCAACTCAAGTCGCATTTGCAAGATACGGACCTTGATGTCATCGATCTTCGTGCCGCAGTGACGGCGATGAAATCACGGGCGAGGACTTACCATCGCACCGACACGCACTGGAACGAAGTCGGTGCGTTCGCGGGTTATCAGGAAGTCATGCAGGCGGTGTCCCGTCATTTGCCCGGTGAGGACTCATGGACGCTCGAAGATTTCGAGATTCAAACCGAAATGGTCGGGAACAAGGATCTCGCTCGAATGTTGCAATCCCCGGAACCGTACATCGAAGAAGACATTCGCCTCGTTCCGCTCCGTCAACGGCATGCGAACTGTGAAATGCTCGAAGGTGATCCAAAGTCGGTCAAATCGACGAATCCCTCCGCCGATCGTCCGAACATCGTTGTGGTACACGACTCTTTCATGACGGCGATGGCTCCATTCTTGAACGAACACTTTGAAGCCGTGCAATACGAATGGCAATCGGATTTCCCGAAAGACGTCATTGAACGCGAACGCCCCGCACTCGTGATTCACGAGTACGTGCAACGTCGCCTGATGAGTCATCAACCGGAGCCAGGAGTTCCAACCGCGGAGTGAGTTGCCCTCTCGCTATTTCTTCTTCCGTGCCCGTTGAATCCAGCTTTTGTATTCCGGTCGGTCGGCCCACGCATCGAAGTAAGCTTGATAGGCTTTTAAGTCGATCCAATATCGCGGTTCCGGATGGCTAGGATCAACACGGCCTTCCGGGTAATCTTTCCCCGCCATGCTGCGATCCACGGAAGCATTCCATTTGTCCAACTTCGACTTGAGGTCGGCGAAGACCTTCGGCTCGGACGCTTGAAGATCTTGGGTTTCCTTCATGTCGTCCTTGAGATTGTACAACGCATATCGGGTTTTCTTTTTGTTCGGCAACGCGAGGATTTTGTAATCGCCCTCGGTCAATGCTGAACCGTCACGATATCGAAAACCGATCGGTTGCGGACGGCTCAGCACGGTTCCCTCGAACATCGGTTTGAGACTGATGCCATCCAGCGTCGGCAACAACGTATCGCTCGGCAAGCCGACGATGTCCACAAGTGTCGGGGCAATGTCCATGGTGCAGGCGGGCACTTTGGTCACGCGGGCTTTCGTGATCTGAGCCGGCCATTCCACGATCCCCGGCACACGCAAACCGCCTTCGTACAAACTTCCCTTGTTGCCGCGAAGTCCACCGACGGTGTCGGGCGTGATCCGGGGCAATCCGCCATTGTCGCTGCAAAACCAGAACAGCGTATTTTCGGCGATGCCCGCGTCTTTCAAACCGGCTCGAAGGGTGCCGATGCTGCGATCCATCGCCACCAGTTCGCCGTAATGTTCCTTGGAGTTCCGCTCCAGGTCATCGAACTGAGCGGCATCATCTTTGGCCGCTCTCCAAGGACTATGCGGCGTGCCGTACCAAATGACCGTGAAGAACGGTTTCTTCGCTTTCGCATTCTTGTGGATGAACTTGAGTGCTTCGTCCACGACGATTTCCGACGAGTCCCCCGCAAACTCTTCGAACTCGCCTTGGCGACTGAGAATCGGATCCCGATCGAAAAAGTTCGTGACCGACAGCCATTCTTGAAATCCGAATTCGCCAGGTGAGTGCGGGTCGTCTTCCAACACCGGCACGCCGGGTCCCCGTAAACCGTTGAGATGCCACTTCCCAAAATGCCCGGTCGCATAACCAGCTTTCGCGAGTCCCTGGGCGATGGTCGGTTCTTGTCGACGGAGTGCGTATCCGTGCGTCATCACGCCGGTGCGTTCGTGGGTTCGTCCGGTCAAGACGGTCGCTCGTGTCGGTGAGCACACCGGACCGCCCGCATAAAAGCGATCGAACCGCAACCCGTTCGCCGCCATCGCATCGAGATTCGGCGTCTTCAAAACCGGATGGTTGTAGTATCCCGTTTGCCCCCACCCCATGTCGTCGGCCATCACCAGCACGATGTTCGGTCGCTCAGTCTCGGCAGCCAACCCGACCGGAAGCCGCGTGAGCAGAGCCGTGAACAAAAACAATCCAATTCGGCAAAGTCGAAGATGTGGAAGCATTAAGAAGAACCTTCCTGAGTGGGGATCGCGAATGTGCGGTCAGTGCGGGATGTTCGTCATTGTTCAGCCTTCATCCGTGAACGTCAAACCAACTGACCAATGGTCTCGGGTGGCATGCCCACAGCTCGGGGTGGGCATGGGCTAGCGACGTTCGATTATCCATTCATGTCCACGCAAAGCCGTGGGCATGTCACTCGGTTGCTCATCTTGATGCAATTTCCCGCAGGGGCACCAAAAATGGGAAAATGACAATGACGGCTGGTTTCGCTTTCGTTGGCCGATGTTTTGGCGTACGGTGTGACACATATCAAAGTTCTCAAGCGCTCTACGAATCTTTTCGAAGGCGATTGCCGGTGCAGACGACGCTTTCACTTTTGGATTATTTGGTCATCCTCGGTTACCTCGCCGGGACGTTGTGGTTGGGCGGTTGGATCGGGCGACGTATTCGCTCGGGGACCGATTTCTTCCTCGCCGGTCGCACGCTGCCATGGTGGGCGATCGGAATGTCGCTCGTCGCGACCGATATCGGCGGGACAGACATCATCGGTGTCGGCGGGGCGGCGTACTCGCATGGGATGGCGGTCGCGAATTTCGAGTGGATCGGCTGCGTGCCGGCGATGATTATCGCCGCGTTCGTCTTCGTGCCGTTCTTCTACCGCAGCGGACTTTACACCGTCCCCGAGTTCATGGAACGTCGCTACAACGCGGGCATGCGGTCGGCATTGGCGGCGTGTTGGCTGATCTTCATGGCCTGCAACATTGGCGTGATGCTCTTGGCGTCAGCGAAAATGATGGGGCAAACATTCGGGTGGAATCTGTCGGCGTGTATTTGGGCGACGGGTTTATTGGTCGGGTTCTATACCATTGTCGGTGGACTCGCGGCGGTCGTTTACACCGATGTCATTCAGTGCGGTGTGATGATCGGCGGGTGTCTACTGATTCTCGTGCTTGGGTTGATCGAAGTCGGCGGCATTGGCGGTTTGCAAGAACGACTCGCCGCCAACGAATACTCGACGCAACTCATTGTGCCCGTCGATGCGGATTCGCCGTTTCCGTGGACGGCTATTTTCTTCGGATTGGCACTCATCCTCAGTCCGGCGTACTGGATCGGCAACCAAGCGATCGTGCAGCGGTCGTTCGGGGCGAAGGACGAATTTCAAGCGAAAGCGTCGTTCGTGTGGGGAGCGGTTCTTAAGAATATCATTCCCATCATCATCGCCGTGCCGGGTTTGATCGCCGCCGCATTGTATCCCGATTTGAAAGAAGGAGACGCCGCCTTCCCGCAACTCGTCGCGACGCTGCTCCCGGTTGGCATTCGCGGTTTGTTCGTCGCGGGTTTCATTGCGGCGTTGATGTCGAGCGTCGATTCCTATCTGAACTCCGCCGCGACGATTCTCTGTCACGATCTTTACCGACGATTTTTGAACCCGTCGGCCAGTGAAGAGAAACTTCTCGAGGTTGGTCGGATCACAACGGCTGCGTTGGTGGCGTGGGGCATCGGGTTTGCGTTTGTGTTCCTTAAGGGCAGCGAAGAATCCGGCGTTTATGCCATCTTCCAAACACTGATGTCCTTCTTCCAAGGACCGGCGCTGGCGGTCTTGTTGATCGGCGTGTTCTGGAAGCGAGCGACCGGGCGTGCCGCCGTCATCGCGTTCCTTGTCGGTATTGCCAGTTCGGTGAGTCTGTTCGCGTTGAGTCAACCGGCCGTGATCGAGAAACTCGGTTGGAAACCATTGTTCCAGATTCCCGATCCGTTCCTGTATTTCTCCGTCTGGGCGTTCCTCGTGACGGCGACACTGTTAGTCGCGTTGAGTTTCCTCACACCGCCGCCGTCTGCGGACAAAGTGAAATACACGCTGGGACAACGAAAGGCAAATTCATGACACCTTTGCACGTCATCGGAAACACGATTCGGGAAGTGTTGGCCGCCATCCCGATGCCCGTGGTTCGCGGCTTGTTTTTGGCGGTGCTTATCGGCTTGCTGATTTGGGTTTTGCGACTGCCACAATCGGAAACCACCGCCCAAAGCGAATCCGGTCGCACCGGAATGAATCTCAAATGGGGAGCGGCGCTCGCGATCCTTTTGCAAATTGTGATCTACGCCATCTTCTGAGTGATTCGGAGACGCCATCATGTCGCTGTCCACCCGTCGTGAATGGATGCAATCCACACTGCAATCCGCCGCTATTGCCGGTGGACTGAGCCAATTCGGTTGGGCTGCATCACCGAAACGGGAACCGCTCCCAGTCGCGGCTGCCGTAACGGAATACCGACAGAACTCACACGCCGATGTACTCGTCGGCAAAATTCTTGACGGGTTCGATCAGCAAGGCGGCGATGGGCCGGATTTGAAACTTGTCTCGCTGTATACCGATCAAACCCCACCCAAAGAACTCTCGCGATCACTCGCCCAGAAACACGGTTTTCGGATCTGTCGTAGCATCGACGAAGCGATCACGCTCGGCACCGATCAGGTCCAAGTGGCGGGAGTGCTAAGTATCGGAGAGCATGGCAACTATCCCAAGACGAAAGACACCGGTCAGAAGATGTATCCGCGTCGCCGGTTCCTTGACGACATTGCCAATACGTTTCGGAGAACCGGGCAAGTGGTGCCGGTTTTCAACGACAAGCACCTTGGGTATCGGTTTCAGGATGCGAGCCACATGGTGAAGACGGCTCATGAAATGGGCTTCCCGTTGATGGCGGGGTCGTCCGTTCCGGTCGCGTGGCGACGTCCGCCGTTGGTCTTGCCGATGGAGTGTGAAATCGAAGCGGCCCTTGCCATCGGGTATGGCGAGCCGGAAGCGTATGGGTTCCACGCCATCGAAGGCTTGCAGTGTATGATCGAACGTCGACGCGGCGGCGAAACGGGGGTTGTCTCCGCTCAGGCAGTGCAAGGCGATGCCCGATGGCAAGCCGCCAAAGCAGGGCGATGGAGCGAAGAACTGTTCGAAGCCGCCATGAAGTGCACGCCGATGGAACTGAAACCGGATTGGAAAGATCGCATCTCGAAAGTCAGTCCGTTTTATCTATTCGAACACGCCGACGGTTTGAAGTCGTGTGTGGCCATGGCCAACGGCGTGAGCGGTCATTTCGCGTTTGCCGCCAAATTGAAGGGGCAAGCTGAACCGGTCGCGACGTGGTTCGAGTTGGAACTCGACCGCCCGTACGGTCACTTCACTTACTTGCTGAAAGCGATCGAAACCATGTTCCACACCGGACGGGCCTCGTATCCGGTCGAACGCACATTACTCACGACGGGAATGCTCGATTACTGCATGCATTCCATCGCCCAAGACGGCAAACCATTCCGAACCGCCGATCTGAACGTGAGCTACAAACCCGTCGATTGGCCCTTCGCGAATTCGTCACGAACCACAAAATGACTCGCCGCTTCAATTCATAAGGAACAAGAATGCGTCGTCCGCTAGTTTCCGGCGGGCGTCGTCTTCGATGAATCGTCGTAGCGTGTGATAGCCGTAAAGTGTTTTGATGCGGTGCGTCAGCAAGGCGCTGTTGCGGTTGAGCATGCCGTCCCAGTATTCGGGATTTCGCGGGTCGATATCGGACTTCGTGACCGGCCCCAATTCCTGTTCGACGTTCGGCAACGATCGCCACAACCGCACATGCCGGTGATGAGCGGCGAGCGCCTTCCGCGCGATGGTCGGGAAACCAAAGCGATCGATTTCGGTCACGGCGGCGGCATGGTTGATCAGATGATGCAACCCGCCGAACCCTTGTTTTCGGGTCGATGCGGTTTGAATCAATTCATCGATCGTGACCTGCACCATGTCCCTGGTGTGTTTGTAATCGGGGAACTGCGTCTCGGATTCCAACGTTACCTGCTGACCGCTGAGCCAACCGGTTTTCTGCCCATAGTATCCGCGACCCTCCGATTGGTGCTTGAACGCCTCGGTGAGTTTGCGGATCCCATCCACAACTGGTGCGGTCGCATATCCGGGATGATCGTGCAATGCCCGCAATGCGATCGATGCGAAGATGATGTCGTGACCCGATTGCTGCAGCGAACCGGCGATCTGTTCCAAGGCGCTCGCAATCGGTTTGAGTGACGCCGGCTTGGTGTCTTCGGGAGCAACCGGGTCGAAAAGCTCCTGCGGTGTGATACCGGCTTTGCGGGCGTTGAACCAGATGGCTTCTTCACCCTGCATCACGCGGTCTAACTCGCCTTCCACACCGCGAAAGACCCGCTGATCCAATCCGCCCTGGTCCTCTCCGAAGAAGTACCCCGCGACGACGGCGGCTCCCAAATGACCGGCCATCGTGCCCGCTCGATGCGCGTTCGCTAGCCCCCACAACCCCTTCTGCAGGTATTCGAAATCGACCATCACATCCGTCCTCTCGAGAGTTACTTCAATGACCGCAAATACGAGATCAAGTCGGCCAACTGCTCTGGTTTGAGATTGTTGACGAGGCCTTTCGGCATCATGGAAAGTTCGCGTTTAATGCGTTCTTCGATATCTGGTTTGATGATCTCTTTCGAGAGGCCGTTGGCACTACGGATCGTGACGGTCTCCGCGCTTTCGCTCACCACGAAACCCGTTTCGACTTGGCCACTGACGGTCAGGAACGAGAACGTATCGAAACCTTGAGCGATTTTTTCGCTGGGTTTGAGGATCGACTCGACGAGTTCCGCCGGTTTGTAGCGTTTGCCGATATCGACCAAGTGCGGGCCTTTCGGTTTTTGCCCGTCGGCGTAAGTGTGACACGCGATGCACGATTGCGAACGGAACAACTCCGCTCCCCGCCCAACATCACCTTTGGTCTTCAACGCTCGTTCGGCGACCGCCTCGTATGATAGGTTTGCGATCAGGTTCGGATCCTTGGAATCCACTTTAGGAACTTCGATCGCCGTTTGCGGTTCGGGTTCATCCATCGCGACCAGATTGCCGTCACCAAGTCCGTCCGCTTTGACCTTATGCAACACGATCTGGTCTTCGATGAACTTCGTGGTGTCTTCGTTCGCATCACCGAGCGCGGTTTTCACGACCGACGCGATGCGTTCGCTTTCAGACCACGGTTGGCGATCGTAAATCGGTCCGCTGTTGTCCGGCCGCGTGCCCCACCAATCCCCCTTGTATTCGCCTTCCCTGTAGTACAGTCGAAGCAGCGTGGCGAGCAATTCGCGTCGCTCGGACACGTTGCTCGTTTTGTTGAGTCCCTTGATCAAACCGGTCACGACCGCCGACGAATAAATCTGCCGCAATGCCTGCAATGCACCGGCACGGTAAGGACCGTCAAGAGCAGCCAGACACGCATCAACGGCTTCGAGTTCAATCAACGCCTGCACCGCGAGATGCGGAATGACGCGGCCAGGATCGGGTTGGGCATGGAACTTCTTGTGTTCCGGTTTCGGTTCATCGGCCGATCGTTTCGTCAACGGCAAAATCTGATCCGCGACGGTCGCATCGCCCAACCGGCCCAAACTGATCACCGCTTGGGCTCGTGTGCGAAGATCGTCGGACTGGAGCGCGGCTACGAACGGTTCGGTCGGCAGCGACTTCAATTCGCTTTTTCGATCGGCCAACGCTCGCAGGGCGAAGCGACTCACTTCTGAATCTTTGGCGAGGGTCAACAGTGTGTCATGCGAGGCAGTGCCGTCGAGTTGTTTCAACGTGAAAATCGCCGCCACGCGACCGTAAAGTGGAGCATCGTCACTCTTCGCAACTTTGGCGAGCATTTCGCTCACTTCGGCATTCCGACCGCGACGCAGAATCTCACGCTGACTGTGCAACTGATGCACCGCACTGGGGGAACTCAGCATCTCGACGAGATCCGAACTCGAAGCGGCATCGAGATGCGGGAACGGTTTCGGTAAAAAATTCTTTGGTTGAATTTGAGCGACGAAACCGACGTTGGGGCCGCTGTAGTTGAACTTTCCGTTCTTCCAACTGCTGACGTACATCCGTCCGCTGCCGTCGACGTCGATGTCCGTCGGTCGCGGAATTTTGAGGAACACTTCTTGATGCGGATCGAAGGTCGCACCGTGCTCTGGGAAGTTGTGCCGATAGACTTCGCTGCGTCCCCAGTCGCAAGTGTAGGCGGCGTTCGCGAACGGTTTGGGCCAACGCAAGTCGTGAAAATACATCGCCCCACAACCGGAACCGCCACCGTAATCCGCCAGCGGCGGCATGGTTTCCTCGGCGAAGTGCAGGTAACGCGACGGATAACCATAGTCGGCCGACTGCATCACATGCGTAGTCCGGATATCCCAACCGCCGCCGTCGTTCGTGTTGTCGCGGGTGAACATGTTGAGGTAGGGATCAATGCACACATCGAGAATGTTCCGCTGCCCCCAACTGAAGACTTCCATCTCCGTGCCATCGGGCCGCACACGCACGACACCCCCGCCGCGTCGCGTGAGTTTCCGGCCGTCGGTTCCCGTTGCATCGACGAAACCGAAGTCACCGACGGCAATATAAATCCAACCGTCGATGCCCATGCGGATGCCATTCGTGGTGTGGTCGGCTCCGCGTTTGTTGACCTGATCGGTGCTGATGCCAGTGATCAGAGTTTCGTGCCGATCGGACACGCCATCCAAATCGTCATCGTGATACACACTCAAAAACGGCGGATGGAGCACCCACAGCGAACCTGCGTCGTAGATCAAACCACGGGGGTGATCGACTTTCACGAACTCGTTGATTTTGTCTGCTGTGCCGTCGCCATCGGTGTCCACACAACGCAGGATTTTGCCTTTGCCGGGCTCTTTGCCTAGCGAACCTTGCTCATCGACACCGACGAACAATTCCCCTGTCGGAGCGGCCGAAATGCACACTGGATAGTTCACTTCCGGCGGAGCCCCGAAGATCGTTGCTTCGAAACCTTCGGGCAACTTCACATCACTGAGCAATTCATTCGGCGAGCCCGCCGTGTCACCGGCTTGGAGTGATTTCGGAAGTTCCGGGAGATCGCCGTTGTAGGCTTCGAACTCCCAGAAGCTGCCCCATGCTCGCGTGCTGGACGAGTTGTACGTCACCCGGAGGTAACGTGCATCGACAGAATCGAACGTGTGTGGATTGATCTTGGCTCGCTTTTTGTTCTTCGTCTGATCGACAATGGTTTGCCATTCGTCACCGTCTTGGGAAGCTTCTACTTTGTACTGATACGCCGCGTTCTTGGCTTCCCAGTGAATCCGCACCGACGACACCGGTTGAACCTTGCCAAGATCAACCTGCCACCATTGCCCGCCGGACCCGTTGCTCGCACACCAGCGGGTGGAAAGTTTGCCATCGACGGCGTTCTTGGCGAAGTTGTTTTTGTTCTTTTCTTCGCTGCTGGCTTTCGTCGGTTGACCGAACGCAAGGTTGGCCGCTCCACAACAGCCGGACAAATCCGGTTCGCTCGCGGGCGCTTCGATCTTCGCGGAAATTAGTTTTTTGATCTCCTCGTTCTGCTGTTGCGTGGTCGCATTGAATTCCTTGTCGACATCGCGACCGGCGGCCCAGAGGATGCCTCGTGTGACCATGTCGAGGTATTCGGGTTCGACCATCGTTTCGTTGTGGTGGCCGATCGTCGTGCCGAACACGCGGGTTTTGTTTTTGCCGTATTCGTTGGTCCAAATGCACGTTTGCGGAGAACCGTCGGCTCGTTTCGGAGCTTCCGCCAGTGGCGTGGCGGTCGGGAACAGTTTGATGGTGTGGTACAACTCACCCATCGGCGTGATCCACTGCGGACCGAACTCCGACATGATCGGATGTTTTGGCTTCAGATTCTTCACGGTATAGGAATATTTTGGCCCGTGATTCGGCGACTGCACACCGACGAACTCGAACCAATCATCGGTGCCGGTGCGGTAACAGTGCATCGCACAATGAATCAGCACGGCGGGCGTGCCCTCACGGTGCGGCTTCAAAATTCGCTCGACCCACTCTCTGTCCTTCACGTGAGCAAAGCACTCGTTGTGCACGACGACATCAAACCCCTCCGCCCAATCTGCGTCTTCATACAGCGGAATCTTGGTGTTCGTCGTGCTGCCACCCTGATGGACCACTGTCCAAACCACATTCGCCCGCGCGGACACACCCCGCGCGATGATCAACTTCTGTCGCTGATAATCGTGACAGCATCCGCCGGTGACGAGCAGAGCACGAATGGGCTTCGACGCAGGTTTGTCATCGGCTTGCACGAGTACCGGCAGCAGACACAACACTCCAGTCAGAAAAGATCGCATGGCAAGCGGTTCCATATTCGATAATTGTCAACAAATGATGGTGTCGGAATTTGGCAGGACCATGCAGTTTGACCGAAGTCAGGACCACTCGCAAGGTGGTCGATTCGCCCGCTTCCGTTTTTTTCTGTCGTGGCGGAAGTTAGGGTAGTGCACCGTTGGAACGACAATGGATAACTCAAAACCGATTACGAACATCTATTCGGAAGCGCTATGCAAGCTCGTAATGCCCGGATCGGCATGATCCTATTCTGTGTGTACCTGCTGTTTTACGGCGGGTTTGTGGGGGTGAATGCGTTCGCCCCGGAGATGATGGAAACGCTGCCGATCGCGGGGATCAACCTTGCGATTCTGTACGGGTTCGGTCTGATCGTGCTGGCGTTGGTACTGGCGTTGATTTACGGATTGTTGTGCCAAGCGGACGTCGAACCGCCCACGATGGCTGAAGCCAAAGCGGATGCTGAAAGCAAGGAGGCGGGCGAATGATTTACGAACCTTCAATGGTGGCCGTGATCATCTTCGCGGTCTTCGTGGCGTTCACGTTAGGTCTCAGTTTCTATCTCGGCAACCGGGCGAAATCTTCGCAAGGGTACTTCGCCGCTCATGGGCAGATTCCGTGGTTCGTCAACGGTGTGGCGTTCGCGGGGGATTACCTTTCAGCCGCATCATTCCTGGGCATCTGCGGGATGATCGCCTTCTACGGTTACGACGGGTTTTTGTACTCGATCGGTTATCTCGCCGGTTGGGTGGTCGCGTTGTTCGTGATCGCCGAACCCATGAAACGCCTTGGCAAATTCACCTTCGCTGACGCGCTGGATGCGAAATTCGATTCCCGTGGGATCAAACTCGCCGCCGGGATTAGCACGCTCGCGGTGAGCGTGTTCTACCTCATTCCGCAGATGGTCGGAGCCGGTGTGCTCGTGCAACCGCTGCTCGGGTTTCCACACTGGGTCGGTGTGGTGTTGGTGGGGACGGTGGTGATTCTGATCGTCGTCACCGCCGGGATGGTGTCGACGACTTGGGTGCAGTTCTTGAAGGGGTCGTTGCTGGTTGTTTTCAGTGCGATTCTCGTCGTGATGATCTTGCAACGCGGGTTCACGGTCAAAGCCGGTGGCGAAGACGATTACGCCTTCCGACGCATCGGCCCGATTAACGCAAGCAACATTCCAGCCAGCGTGCAAAGTCTTCCCGAATATCAGAACGCCGAAGTGATCCCCGCTGCAGACGGTTGGGAATCGACGCCGTTCCTCCGATTGAAAGACTCGAAATCCGGAGACGTATCGACGTGGAGCATCGAGGAAGACGAGTCGGGAGCCGTCACACTCTACGAAGCTCAAACGCTGACGGAGTTGCCGAATGGCGAGACCTTGATCAACGGCAAACCGCTCGGCACCGAGGAGGGCCAAGCCACCTTGCATCCGGTGGGACGCGTTAGCGAATTGCCCGGTGGCAAGATGGAATCCGGTCCGGTCGGTCCGTTGGAATTCTTCCGCACGCTGCAAGACAGCACGGTGATCCTGTGGAAATCGAAAGTCATCACCGAGGCTGACGGCACGACTGTCAACGTCTATTACCAACAACCGACCGAGGGCAGCCGCGTGTTGCGACCGGGTGAGCATCCGCGTTTCGCCGGGATTCGTGGCGACAACTTCATCGACAAATTGAACTTCCTTTCGTTGATGCTCGCGTTGTTCTGCGGGACGGCATCGCTGCCACACATTCTGATTCGCTACTACACCGTCAAAGACGCCGCCGCTGCTCGGAAAAGCACGATCGTCGGGATTGCCTCCATCGGCTTCTTTTACGTGCTCACGCTCTACATGGGCCTGGGGGCGATGACGAGTGGTTCGATGGACGTCACCAACAGCAACATGGCCGCCCCGCTGCTCGCCAAAGGGATGAATGAATGGTTGTTCGCGGCGATCTCGGCGATTGCGTTCACCACGGTGCTCGGCACGGTCAGCGGGTTGATTCTCGCTTCAGCCGGGGCGGTCACGCATGACCTGCTCAGTAGCGTGTTCCGATGGGAGATGACCGATCACGAAAAAGTCCGCGTGGCGAAAATTTCGTCGGTCTTCGTGGGTGTGATCGCGATCGTCTTGGGGATTTTGTTCGAGAAACTCAACGTGAGTTATCTCGTCGGTTGGGCGTTCAGCGTGGCAGCTTCGGCGAATTTGCCGAGCCTGGTCATGCTGCTCTTCTGGCGAGGCACCACCCGACAGGGCATCATCGCCGCCGTCGTGGTCGGTATGACCAGTTCGCTCGCGTGGATCCTCCTCAGCGGCGACACCTTCGCCAAAGTCTACGGCCTCCCCGCCGAAGACGC
Source organism: Thalassoroseus pseudoceratinae (assembly GCF_011634775.1). Lineage (NCBI taxonomy): Bacteria > Pseudomonadati > Planctomycetota > Planctomycetia > Planctomycetales > Planctomycetaceae > Thalassoroseus > Thalassoroseus pseudoceratinae. The sequence goes on along the minus strand of NZ_JAALXT010000006.1, from coordinate 323,328 downwards.
CCTCGTCCCGTTCAGTCAGCCGGGCATCGTAACGATCCCGCTGGGCTTCTTGACGTTAGTCATCGTGTCACTCCTGACACGTTCTAAGGATTAACCAAGCACAAAGTAGGCTGGGACAAGTCCCAGCTTTCTAGTGTCTCAACGCGGCATCGAAAGCTGGGTTACGCTGCGCTAACCCAGCCTACCTGCTAGACTGATTTCACAGGGAATGATTGGTGCACCGAACCGTGGAGCTTGCTGATTTCGTTGCTTATGGGCTGATGATTGTCGCGACAATCATGTGGTCAATGATCCTTTACGGAATTGTTGGCACTTCAAAAATTGTCGCAGTCGTTCTTTCTGTAATCCTCGGACCGACTTCGTTCATTCTTGGTTGCGTTCTCATCCTAACGATCATCGATCGTTGGAAACGTTAAGTTAGTGTAGGCTGGGACAAGTCCCAGCTTTTTCAATGTCTCGTGGCCTGAGAAAATGCTGGGTTACGCTCCGCTAACCCAGCCTACTTACTCATGATGAAGATTTGGCCGACTGGTGCGATTGCAGCAGCCACTCTTGGAGGGGCAACCGCAGTTTTTGCTTTATGCTACTATTGCATTCAGCCAGCGACTGGTGTCTGTGCGTCTTTCCACGAACAAGCGAAGTTGCTTCACTTAACTTCACGGTTTCAAGACTTTCCTGCTGTCGGTCCTACCGAGTGGAAGCGTTTTGACCGACTTCGAAACGCATATCGCGTCAAGGGACGTGTTCGAGACTTACAATCTTATCTGGATTGGCGATTTGGACCCGGTGTTGTCGAAGTTGGTGAATTCCGACTTGCAGAACAGAACGGGAACCCCGTGATTGGTGAAAAAGACGATCGATACCTCAACGATGGTTTTGATGACAACGGCCATCACCTCGAATTTCGAGTCCTTAATACAGGAGAGTTTTTCTTCGATTTCATGAGCAATCAGTGAATCATTGGCTGGTGCAAGTCCTAGCTTTCTGGCCATTCCATAACCGCAATGAAAGCTGAGCAGTAGGGTGCGTTGCAACGCACCTTAGTTCGGAGTGGTGCGTCACGACGCACCCTACAGTTACTGGACAGGGTTTCATACCAGTCAGTCTATCAACACGCTTTGCTCTCGCCAACATGCGGGTTTTCTTCTTATAGTGCGGTTTTGGTTCAAGATATTGAGAAGACCATCCGTCAGGACGGAGACTACGATGCGATGTCATCGAAATTCCGCAATTTGGGCAATTTGGGGGCTGCTGACGATTGGCGTCTGCGGTTGCGGCGGCAATTTGGGAGCTGAACCGGCTTCCGAGGACGGTTCCGCTGTCTCCACGGCTGAGAAATCGGCCGAGCCGAAGGGCGAACCGAATCGGTTGGCGGGCGAGACCAGTCCGTATTTGTTGCTGCACGCCCACAATCCGGTGGATTGGTATCCCTGGGGACCGGAGGCGTTCGAGAAAGCCCGCACCGAGAACAAACCGATCTTCCTCTCGATCGGCTACAGCAGTTGTTATTGGTGCCATGTGATGGAACGGCTGGTCTTCGAGAATGAAGACATCGCCAAAGCCATGAACGAGAAGTTCGTGTGCATCAAAGTCGATCGCGAGGAACGCCCGGACATCGATGACATCTACATGACCGCGTTGTTGGTGTATCTGCAAGCGACCGGGGCGGAGCAGGGCGGCGGTTGGCCGTTGTCGATGTTTCTCACACCGGAAGGCAAACCGATCGCGGGTGGCACATATTTTCCGCCGGAAGCCAAACCGGGTCTGCCGAGCTTTCCGAGTGTGCTGAAACAGGTCGATCAGATTTGGACAAGCAACGAAGACGGTGTGCGTCAAAGTGCAGAGACGATGGCCACGAATGTGCGACGCGTCATGCAACCGCCGCTTGTGCTCAAGAAGACCGAACTCAAACGAGAACTCGTCACGCAGACCGTGACCGCGATCGCAGAGACCTTTGATCAGAAACACGGCGGCGTGGATTTTGCCGCGAACGCTCCCGATTCGCCGAAGTTCCCGGTGCCGGTCAAATTGAGCGTCTTGCAATACGCTGCGGCACGGGACGACATCGAACAAGCCGGGAAAATCGTGCGACAAACGCTCGATGCGATTGTGCGGGGCGGCATTCACGACCATCTCGGCGGCGGATTCCATCGCTACAGCACCGATCGCGAATGGCATGTGCCGCACTTTGAGAAGATGCTTTACGATCAGGCACAACTCGCCGACGTGTTGCTCGAAGCGTATCGTACGACCGGCCAAGATCAATTCCGTCGAGCGGCCGAAGGGACTTACGATTTTGTCCTACGCGAACTCACCGATCCGGCGGGTGGTTTCTATTCCGCGTTGGATGCTGAAACCGATGGCGTGGAAGGTCAGCGGTATGTGTGGACGAAGAAGGAAATCCTCACCGCCTTGGGGGAAGACGATGCGAAATTGTTCGCCAAAGTGTATGGACTGAATCAACCGCAGAAGTTCGAACATGGTTACGTGTTGCATCAACCGCAGCCGTTGTCGGACATCGCGGATGAACTGGGAACCACCACGCCGGAGTTGGAACGGCGATTGGCACCGATGCGGAGAAAATTGCTCGCCGTGCGGGACCAACGACCGGCACTCCTCAAGGATGATAAAGTTCTCACGAGTTGGAACGGTTTGATGATCCGTTCATTGGCTCATGCGGCAAAACGCTTGGACCGGGCGGATTACCGAACCGCCGCCGAGAAAGCCGCTCTGTTCGTGCTGTCCAACATGCGGGATGAGAAAGGTCGGCTGCAACGGACCTATCGTGATGGGCAATCCCAATTGAATGCTTATCTCGATGACTACGCCTTCATGATCGAAGGGTTGTTGGCTCTGTACGAAACCACCGAAGATCAGAAATGGTTGCGAGCCGCCAGACGGTTGACCGATCAGCAAATCGAGTTGTTCCAAGACGAAGACGGTGCCGGCTTCTTCTTCACGCCGCATCATCACGAGGAACTGTTGGCTCGCACGAAGAACGCGAACGATGCCGTGTTGCCCTCCGGGAACAGCGTGAGCGTTCGCAACCTGTTGCGGTTGTCGTCATTAACGGATACGCCGAAGTATCAAGAAGACACCGAGAAAACGCTGCAACTATTCGCGTCGCAATTGGCGGACCGTCCGCGTGGGATGGCGAACATGGCTTTGGCATTGGGCGAGTATTTGGACAATCCGAATTTCGCCGCCGCCCGCACGCAAGAACCGAACATTCACGATCAACGCCGGAATCAAAACGCGATTCTGCAAGTGGCCGCCGAAACATCGAGTGACTCCCGCAAGGAAATCGTCACCGCTCAGGCGTATTTGAATGTCGACAAACTCCCCGCTGGCAGCACCTGCGAGATTGTCGTCTTTGTGGACATCAAACCTGGTTGGCACATTAATCAGAACCCCGCCGTGCCGAAGAATCTGATCCCGACCAAGTTCAGCATCAAGAGCGATCACGGCATCACGGTTGAAGACCTACGATATCCAAAGGGCGAACCGCTGACGATTCCCGGTTTCGACGAATCCGCGTTGGTCTACGAAGAGAGCATCGTCATCCGCGGCAAACTCCGAATCCCGCAAGACATCAACGTGACCACCGACGAAATGCACCTCGCTGTGAGATATCAGCCGTGCAATGACAAAACCTGTCTCGCCCCCAAGACGGCGAAACTCGTCGGCCAAGTGCCGATCGCCCGACCGGGGGAGCAGGTGCAGTTGATTAATCAGAACTTGTTCCCGCGGCGATGATGATGTGAGGCGTGAGGCGTGCGGCGACGCGATCGGGATACACCTCACACTTCATTCGCCGATCACGGAATCGGCGTCTCCTCGAGGATCTGCCGAATAATCTGCCCGGCTCGTTCGCGTTGGTTTTCTCGGACGATTCCGCCGCAGGCGACGCGGTGGGCGAGGACCGGTTCGGCGAGCGTTTTGACATCGTCCGGGATGGCGAAGTCGCGGCCTTCAATCATCGCGAGACTTTGCACCGCCCGATATAGCGTGAGTGCCCCACGAGTACTCACGCCAAGTTGGAGCATGTCGTGATCCCGCGTGGCGTGGACGACGTCGAGGATGTATTCGCCGATGGCGTCATCGACTCGCACCTCCCGGACCTTGGCTTGGAGTCGCTGAAGTTCATCACCGGTCATTGCGGGTTGCAACGTATCGACGGCTTCACCTTTCCGGTGGCTGTTGAGGACTTCCAGTTCTGTCGATCGTTCGGGATAACCAATGCCGGTGCAGATCATGAAGCGGTCGAGTTGGTTTTCCGGCAGCGGATACGTGCCCTCGAATTCGAATGGGTTCTGTGTGGCGACTACGAAGAACGGTTTGCTCAGCGTCCAGGTTTGGCCTTCGATCGAAACCTGATTTTCGCTCATTGCTTCCAACAGGGCACTTTGCGTTCGCGGCGTGGTGCGGTTGATTTCGTCCGCGAGCAACACGTTCGTGAAGATCGGGCCTTTGCGAAATTCAAATTCGCCCAAGTTCGGCATGAAGATGCTGGAACCGAGAATATCGCTCGGCAACATATCCGGCGTGAATTGCAGCCGGTTGAATGTGCAGTCCAAACTCTTGGCAACCGATTTCGCCAACGACGTTTTCCCCACGCCGGGTGCGTCCTCCACCAAGACATGACCACCGCCGAACAAAGCGACGAGTGTTAGACGAATCGGTTCCGGTTTGCCGAGCAACACGCTGGCGATGTTTTCTTCGAGACGGCGAATCGAGCTGGTGTCCGGTGTCACAATCGGTCCATTCCAAGTCAAAAACAATCGGCGAGTTTGGTCCGATGATACCGGCGTGAACGACTTGAAACCAGCAACGAGAATGTCAAGAAACACAAGGTTTTACAAACTGGGTAAACAGCAGAGACTTTATCAGCTTGGTTGTCGTTAGCGGTTTTGATTCGGATTCTGTTCTTGCGGGTTGGATGGGGACGATCAAGAAAAATGGTTCTTCCCATCATGTGGATTGGCACTCGTTATCTCCCTCCAGCCTCGTTCGCGCTTATGACATTCGCGTTTCGATCCCGACAAATCCTGCACCAAACTGGTTTCCACGGTTCAGTTGACCGGAGGGTGACGGTTGCTGGCTTGCTGGTGGTGTTGATGTTCGTGAGTGGATGTCAACATACGTCCGGTGTCGCGTGTTCACCTGGTGTGTACGAGCACAATCGCGGTCCGGTCCGGCCAGAGTTTTCACCTTCTCCAACCGAATCACCGGCCAATGTGTCTAGCGTGGCGCCGGTGTCGTCGGAGTGCGTGGTGGAATCACCCGGCGAGGTTTCGTGTGCGATGACCGATTCGTATTCGGCACACAGGCATTCGGGGAATCAACCGATTTCTTTTCGGCAGGATCTGCATGATTTCCTAGGCCGATTGGGGGATGATGCCGTTGGCATGGCGGACTGGCAGAACGCGGCTTTAGCGGGAGTTGCGACCGCCGGTGCGATTGCGATTCATCAGGACTGGGACGACGACGTTCGCGAATACACAGCCGAACATCCGAAGCGGTGGGGGCACGGCAGTACCGTCATCGGTTACTTCGGACACGCCGAATACCACGTTCCTGCGTTGCTCGGTTTGTACGGTTGGAGCGTGAAGCAGCAAGACCCAGAGCTTCACGAGTACGCCACCACGCTCATCAGTGCCTACACGTTGACGAGCATCAGCGTTCTGAGTTTGAAACTCATCACGGACACCGATCGGCCGAGTGACGAATGGAACGACGGCCGTTACGGGTTCCCATCGTATCACGGGGCCAGCTTGTTCACGTTGGCAGCGGTCACAGAGGAGTTCCACGGCTTCTTGCCAGCGACTCCGTTATACACACTGGCCGGTCTGGTGAGTTGGAGCCGAATCGACGAGCGTGATCATGACCTGTCCGACGTGGTCTTCGGAGCATTTCTTGGCTGGGCAGTGGGCAAGAGTGTCGCAGCGACCCGCTTGCATGGCGACGGTCGCATTCGGTTGCGTCCGTATTTTCACCCCACGGAACCGGCGGCCGGCCTCGCCGTTCAAGTGCCGTTCTAGACCAGGTTTCGTCGAAATCGTCGGTGACGTGAGAGCCGAACGCAGCCAATTTTCTGATCGCTGCGGGGTGCTGTCTCGTGGCGATCACAGGGAATGAGGGCCGTTGGATTGTGTCCACCGCGGACACGGAAGACCGGAACACGGTCTGGGGCATTTCCCTGAGTGAGAAACCAGGAAAGGCGGATTCCAACTCTTTGGGAGCGTCATTTATCTTGGACCAAGTGACCACATTGGTCGAGTCGATTCCGACTGAATCACACTTGGAGGATATGCCGATGCCATCCGCCTGGTCGAAAAAAGACGAACGTCAATACGATCACATCAAGAAGGGCGCCCAAGAGCGTGGGAAATCCGAGGACCGTGCCGAGGAAATTGCCGCTCGCACCGTTAATAAGACGCGACGCAAAGAGGGGCGAACACCTAACAAGACGAGTTCTGGAACGGGGAATCCCAATTCCAAATTGGAAGAACGGACCAAACGCGAACTCTATAATCAGGCCAAAGACTTGGATATTCCCGGTCGTAGCCAGATGAACAAGAACGAGCTTATCAGTGCAATTCGACACCATCGCTGATAGTCTCGACCATCACAACGAACATGCTCGCCCGTCAACGGACCGCAAGCCGTTCCCGGCTTGAACACGGCCTCGTCTAGCGTTCCCTGTGCTTGACGGGCGCGGTTTTTTCCCAGCGGAAAATTCGCAACGGCGGGATATTTCGCCAGACGGTGCATTTGTCGGGGCGGCCAAACGAGCCTTTTGCCAAGTTGCACACGCGATCGCGAATTTGGTACGCCACGAACGCGCCGTTCGGGCTGAGCAGCGAGTGAATATCCGCGATCAACTTGCGGCCGGTTTCTTGATCCATAGTCGAGAATGGAATGCCGGAGATGACCAAATCCGCGTTATTCCACTCGGCTTGGTTCAACAACTCTCGCACCTGCAATGCATCGCCGTGCTGCACGGCCAATCGTGGATCATCAATCTGTTGGAGCCGATCGATGAACAACGGATTCGCTTCAATGCTCATCAGTGCTGCGTCTTCGGTCATATGACGCAACAATGCCCGCGTGGTTCCCCCAGTTCCCGGCCCGAGTTCCACAATTCGCCGCGCCGATGGAACACGAGCGAACGTACTCAGACGACGTTCCAGAATCGGCGAACTCGGGATGATCGAGCCCACTTGCCGAGGTTCTTTCAGGAATCCGCGAAAGAAACTAAAGGAATCCGGGGACCGTTTTGCGGAGGTGTTTTCGGTGCGTGGGGAAGAAGACGCCGGGTCCATGAAATGACCTCAAAATCAAGATGTGTCGGCATTGGCGGAAAATTTGGTCAATTATGGCATTAACATGGCTTCGCGTAAACCTAACAGAATTTTTGGCGATGTGACATTCACGCGGTCCAAGTTCATTAAATCGCGATGAGGGCGGGTTGCGAAATCCGTGAGCGCGAGTCAGACTGATGTGGTAATGTGAGTGATTGTTCGCGTGTGATTTAAGGGCCGTTCATGAATAATTCGCAAGAATATTTTGTCGGCTGGAGCACATTGGCTCTGATCAATGCGGGGTTGGCTCAAGGGAAAAACCGCAGTGGTCTAGTGTGGTTTTTGATTTCGTTGGTCTTGGGACCAATCGCCACTCTGCTTCTCGTCGTGCTTGACCGCGGAACGCCGGAATAACCCATTTAAGAAGGCCCGCGAGCCTGGTCTTTCCGAGTGGAAATTGAAACCGTTATGAGTGAACCGTCGTGGGATTGTTTGTGTGCTGGGATTGTGGTCGCCGATCATGTGTGTGCCCCGATCGCTCGGATGCCGCATTCCGGGGAACTCGTTCTGACGAAGCGGATGGAACTCACCGTGGGTGGGTGTGCGGCGAATGTGTCGGTCGATTTGGCGAAACTTGGGCGTCGTGTGGCGATGTCGGGCTTCGTCGGTGAGGACGCCTTTGGTTCATTCGTCCGCCAGACGATGCAATCCGCCGGTGTGAACTGCGACCAACTCCTGACCAGCACAACACGTGAGACCAGCGGGACCCTGGTCGTCAATTGTGAAGGCGAAGATCGGCGGTTCATCCATTCGATTGGTTCCAATGCCGAATTCACCGGACGAGATCTTACACCAGAGCGAATCGCATCCGCCCGCGTGCTGTATTTGGGCGGGTATTTGTTGTGCGAGGAGTTGGCAGCCGACCATGTGGCTGCGGCGTTTCGGACAGCTCGGGAACTTGGTGTGACGACGATTCTCGATGTCGTCGTGCCTGCCGCCGGCGATTACTGGTCCCGCGTGGCGGCGGTGTTGCCGTTCACCGATGTGTTCCTGCCCAACACGGATGAAGCCAAACTCATCACCGGTTTGACCGATCCCACCGAGCAAGCCCAAAAGTTCCGCGACGCGGGTGCGAAGACGGTCGCGATCACCTGTGGCGATACGGGAGCGGTGTTGCAGTCCGCCGCCGGTAATTGGCGGTCCGGGCGGTTCGATGTGGCGGTGGTCGATGGCACTGGCAGCGGTGACGCATTCGCCGCCGGTTTCATTCATGGCTTGCTCGCCGATGCCGATCCGGAAACATGTCTCCAATGGGGCAGTGCCCTCGGAGCCAGTTGCGTCCAAGCCGTCGGGGCTACGACGGGTGTGTTCTCGGATGGCGAACTTCGACAGTTCTGTGCGGCGAATCAACTGGCCATCGAACCGGTGTAGACGTATCGCGTTCCGATCCGCTTAGACTGATTGACTCTCAATCGCGACGAGTCTTGTCTCAAGACGGCCCGGAAACAAACTGGTCTACGCATCAGTCTCGGCAATCAATGCGGCGACGGCGGCTTCACGGGTTTCGTGGATTTGCCAAACGGTGTCGAAGCGGGCAGTTTCGATAATTTGCACGCCCGGTTCCGACAGACCAGTGCATGCGAATCGGGCACCGTCTTTGGTTTTGACCGCCTGCCAGAGTTTCAGCAGACTTTCCAACACCGCGGACCCGAACGCATCGACATTGCTAAAATCGACAACGATGTGTCGCAAGTCTTCCTCGTTGATGCGGGAGAGGGCCCGCTCCTGGTCTTCGGTGCGGCGATCGTCCGCGAAACCGGCGAATCCCTGCAGCACCGTCACGATCAGGACATCACCTTCGCGATCGTTGCCAAACACCGCCGGTGAGGTCATCGAATCTGCGGATGCCATCAGACTCGTCAGCGGTTCGGCGTCGACTTCCTGTTGCGGTCGCCGCCGGATCAACGTTAACTCTTTGCCGGATGCGTCCACCGAAATCTCGTCCATGAAGGTTTGAATCAGAATCAAACTTCGCTGCAACGGGTCTTCCAAGTCGGCATCGCCGTTGGATTCCGGGAGGAAGATGCTCGCCGTACCTTCGCCTTCGTGCTGCACGACCAGCCGGACTTCGTCGTCATTGATACGAACCGTCAGCCAGACGGAACGGTCGGAGAATGGTGGCATCGCCCGTTGATTTTCAGCGGCCTCGCGGAAGATCAACTCACCTTCGAGTCGCGTGCTCGGGTCGAGGGCCAAATTTCCGAAGAACATGGCGTGATCGAGGGCGTTCCGCAACGCGACAATAATTTGCATGCGGACTGTATCATCCCCGAACTCCGCGTTTTTGAGTTCCTGCTCCACATGCGTGGCGACGGAAGTAATTAACGTGGGATCGTTTTCCATCCGGAATTCCAGCGATCGTGCGACAAGACAACGCTGCACACGGTCTTTGGTATCCGCAACTCGCATGGATTCCAAGATGTCTTCGAGCGTGTCGATCATGCTGTGATCGAGCCGACTCTTCGGCAGATAACTAGCCGCTCCATGCCGGAGTGCTTGGATGGCAATATCGTCGCTGCCGTGTGAAGTCATCAGCACAACCGGCAAATGCGGATGATCTCGGCGGACGGCATCCACGAGTTCCAAACCGTCCATCTCCGGCATTTGCAGATCGGTTAACACCAAATCAGGTTCGTGTGTGCGGAGTACGTCCAACGCCAGCCGACCATTCTCGGCCACGTACACATCGTACCCGGCTTTTTTGAGCGTCAGTCGAATTTGCGTGGCCTGGGTGAGGCTGTCTTCGACAAGCAATAAAGATGACATACATGGACTCCCGTCGACACCGTGGATTTCCGAAGAAGTTGCCTTTGGTGAAGCGAATCACCGGGTCACTTCGTCGGTTCGAGCATCAAGAAGTCGTTGAGTTCTTCGGCGAGATTCTCGAAGCTCGAACGTAAAGCGTCCCATAGCGCGGGGGCTTCGTCCAGTCTGCCGTGCCGGGATTTTTGTTCGAGCTGGTCGGCCAACGGTGCGATTTCGATGCCGCCCACCATCCGAGCGACATGACCGATTGCCTGCGAAGTTCGTTCGATGCTCTCGGAATCTTCCAACGCAATTGCCATTCGCAGGGTGTGCAAATGCCGGGGGCAGGCTTCCAAAAAGGAGTCGATCGCTTCTTGCAGACGCTCACGGCTGCCACCGGCTTCTTGCAACGCGGCGGCCCAATCGAGTCGTTGACTTTTCGGCCAACTCATGCGGGAGGAATCGAGCGATTCCGTGTTTTTCTCCAACGGAACAGAGGGTTGACGAAGACCAGGAACGGACGTTGTCGCACGGTTCGGACTCGCAAACTCCGATTCCATTTGCAACGCGGGACGCTCGACGGTTTTCAATGCGGCCGTGATCATCGCGTGGACTTCATCGCGGCGGAACGGTTTGAGCAAGTATTCCGAACTTTGCGTCGGAGCTTCCTGCACATTCCGCAGCAAAACCACATGCCCGGAGAAACCACGATCCTTGCGAAGCCGATCCGCCAGCGAGGTCGCACTGACATCGTCCAGGTCGGCGTCGACCACAACGAGCGAGAATTCCCGACCCTCCCGTTTGGCTTGCCGCCATGTTTCCAACGCCTCGAAACCGGCCGCCGCCGTGGTTGGCAAAAGTTTGCAGTCTTGCAGCATTCGAGCGAGCACGCGTCGAGCGGCGGCGTTGTTATCGACGATCAACACCGGCGTGCCCACCCAATCGGGCGACACTGTTTCCGCCGGCGGACTGTGACCGATCGGAAGTTGCAACGTGAGTTCAAACTCCCGGCTACCATCGCTGCCGTTGTTCAACTTGAGATCACCGCCGAGATGCGATGACAATTTCTCCGCCAACGCTGGACGCGGTCGGTAGCCGTCACTGTGAGTGTCGTTGAGTCGAAATCGAAACGGAAGCACTTCACCGGGTTCGGGGGACCGAGATCCGAGTTGCTCAGCATCGGTCTCCACCGTCAGCACGACCGCACCGCCGGGATTGCGGGCCACTCCCGGCCCGATCAAATCGAGAAACAACCGCCGCAATCGGTCCACATCCCCCACGACCGCAGCCGGTACGGAGTTCGGCCAGTCAATGAGCCACCGTGTCGACGCTGGATGACTGGGGTGTGTGGCGAGATTGCGGAACAGCGATTCCAACTCGTCTCGCAGCGAGAATTCTTCGGGTTGAAGTTCGAGCGTGCCGACTTCGAGTTTGGCCAAATCCAGCATGTTGCGGAGCACGTCTTGCAAATACCCGGCGGAAACCGAGACGGTTTGCAGGGACTCCCGTTGAGCTTCGGATAATTCCGTTGCCAATGCGTCGTCCAACGAAGCGACAAGCGTCTCGGCGGGAACTTCGATTTGCCGAGACAACTGGTGCAAAAACTCTTGTTGCGTCCGGACCGCCGCACCGGCTGTTTGCCGCGTTTGTTGCAACTCGGCACTGGCCCGTTCGAGTTCTTCGCGAATTTGATCGAGTTCGAGCGTGGAACGTTCGGTGCTGCGAAGAGATTGATCACGTTCGCGTCGGACTTGTTCGAGTTCCTGCCGAGTTTCCGCAAGCCGTTCGGCGAGGGCATCGGACTCTTTCGACGATGCGGCGGACGGCGGAGATGATGACGGTTGTTCGTCGGTTTCGTCCGGGCTGACTTCTTCGGTGCTCAGTTGGAGGATTCGCCCGACGCGGGTGGTCATCACAGCGACGATCCAAACGGCGAACATAGCGAGCAACCGATTGGCCAGCACGACCCGATCACCCAACGCACCGGAAAGCAGCGGGACAAGCCAAATGAGAGCCGTACACACACCAGCGGACAGCATCGAGAAGCGACGACCAGCGGCGAATGACAACGCCACCGGCAACACGTAAGCCGTACCGCCGACGACATCGCTCGGCATGATCCAATCGATCACGCTGATCGCGATAGTGAGAATGAGGGGTAAGAGAATGGTGATCACAGACGTCATCCCGTCGGGTCCCGTCGACGGATTGGATTATCCCGAATGATTTTTCGCGTCTTCTGCGAGCCGAGCGACTTCCTGCACTTCCGACTCAACGCGCTAGTTATACACGTCTGGCAAAACAATTGCGACAGGAAATCCGGCCAGCGTTGCAACGGAGCGGCGGAGTGCGATAATCAGAAGCACGGTCGGTCGGCTGAGACCAATTGACTGTGGCGATCCGCCGCGGTTGCGTTAGCCTACCCATTGCCTTCCCAGGGCCGTTGTTCGTGTGGCCAGCCCCATCATTGGCGGCGGGGCCACAGCAAGCCACAGGCTTTCCCCGCCGCCAATGATGGGGCTGGCCTGAGTGAACGACCCTGGTCCGCCGTGAGAAGTCAGCCGACCGGCTCTTTTCAGATCGATTTTGTGGGAATTCCTTGCTTCGACGGGTTGAGAACGTATTGGCTGCGACGATCCGTCGTGGTGTCGAAAGATTCGTCATGCTTCCCCCGGCTTTGGGTTCGCAATTCCTCGCGACAAAGGGGGCGGCAGACGATGACGAGCCGAAAGGCTCTTCCTGGCCCATTTGCCGCGAGGAATTGCAACCCTGACCGCCCGGTCTGCCGGGAGAAGTCAATCCGTCGGAGCAATTCAAATCATCAGGTCGTTGTATGGGCATGTTTCGTTGGTTGTTGAACTTCTTGGGACTGGCTCCCAATCCCAGGCCGACCGCTCGGCAGCGGACGATCGCCGACAGTTGGACGGCCGAACGGACGTCGGCAGCACCTCAATCAACGCCTGCTCGGTCGGTCTCGGCCCAAAAGAAGCAAACGTCGGCCAGTCCCGAAGCTCTGAATGCCGCTCAGTTTACGCCAATTGGCGATCGCGACCTCAAAGAGCAGGCGAAGAATCTGGGATCCGCGTGGAGTAATCCATGGTTCGGGCGACGGGACATCATTCCGCCAGCGGATGATCCCCGGACACAACTCATCGATCGGGCGATGGTCACGCACGGTTTCCTCACCAGAGAGGAACTCGCCGACATTCACGCCGTTGGCGAGGAAATGAGCGAATACCGTCCGGATACCGTGCTCGTTTCGCACCGGGCGAATCAGTTGGTGGCCGAGGCGACGGCGGACCGCGAGGAACTCAAACGACAGAAGAAAGCCGAAGCCGAGGAAAGAAAACGCCAACGGGAAGAAGAAATCGCCGAACGGAAGCGGACGGATATCGTTTTTCTCGGGCGTGGTGTCTCCAAGGGTTTGGCCGATCGACGGGCGAACGTCGAGGAGTTGCAAAAGAATAATCTGCCGGTACTGGCGACGCCCGGCGAATTGGCGAAGGCGATGGAATTCCCCATTCCGCGTCTGCGTTGGTTGGCGTTTCATACCGTCGCGGCGGAGCGTGTGCATTACATTTCCTTTACCGTGCCGAAGAAAAGTGGCGGCGAACGGGTGTTGTCGGCTCCGCATCGGGACATGGCGGCGGCTCAGCGTTGGATTCTTGAAAACATTTTGGAAGCCGTCCCAGTTCACGAGGCGGCTCACGGATTCGTCCGGAAACGCAGCACCGTCACCAATGCCGAACCGCATGTCGGTCAAGAAATGCTCGTCGGATGTGACTTGGAAGACTTTTTTCCCTCGATTACCGTGTTCCGTGTGATGGGCGTGTTCGAGCAACTTGGCTACTCACCGGCAGTTGCGACGATTTTGGCTCTTCTTTGCACGGAGTGTCCACGTCGCAAGATGATTTACGCCGGTCAAACTTTTTATGCTGCGACCGGTCCGCGAGCGTTGCCGCAGGGAGCATGCACGAGCCCGGCTCTCAGCAATCTTGTCTGCCGCCGATTGGATTCCCGTCTGACCGGACTCGCCAAACAGTTCGGGGCAAACTACACCCGTTACGCGGACGATCTGACGTTCTCCGGTTCCGGAGATGTCGCGAATATGGCCGGTTGGGTGATTGCCAAGATTCGGCATGTCGTTGCTGACGAAGGGTTTACACTGAATCGGAAGAAAACCCGCGTGCAACGGCCGAACATGCGGCAGACCGTAACCGGTGTGGTCGTCAACGAGCGTCCCGGTGTGCCTCGGAAGCTGGTGCGACGGTTGCGAGCGATCTTGCACAATGCTCAAACGACGGGGCTTGCGGCTCAGAATCGGGAGAATCATCCGCATTTCGAGAGTTGGGTCGAAGGGATGGTCTCGTACATTCAGATGGTCAATCCCAGCCAAGGCGAACCGCTGCGAGCGGCACTTGCGACGATCAGGAATTGAAAATCCGCTGTCCGATTCACTAAACTCTCTCGATGAACGAATCCTCCGCACCGTCGTCGTCCATGACTCGCTCGCAGATTGCCCGCGAAGCCGAGATCCGTCGGACGTTCGCCATCATCTCCCACCCGGACGCCGGGAAAACCACGCTCACCGAGAAACTGCTGCTTTACGCCGGTTGCATCGACGAAGCCGGTGCGGTCCGCGGGCGGAAGAATCAACGGGCAGCCACATCGGACTGGCTGGAACTCGAGCAACAACGGGGGATTTCCGTCACGTCGACGTTGCTGGCGTTTCCGTATCGTGGGTTCCAGATCAACTTGCTCGATACACCCGGTCACGAGGATTTTAGCGAAGACACCTACCGCACGCTGACCGCCGCTGACGGTGTGGTCATGGTGCTTGATGCGGTCAAAGGCGTGGAAGCCCAAACGATCAAGCTGTTCAAGATTTGTGCCGATCGGAAGGTCCCGATTATGACCTTCGTCAACAAGATGGACCGCCCCGGTGCGGACCCGCTGAAATCGTTGAGTGACATCGAAGAAGTCCTGGAAATCGACGCGATTCCACTGAATTGGCCCATCGGCACGGGGCGGGAGTTCTGTGGCGTTTATGACCGGACACAACAGCAAGTTCTGAAGTTTCAACAGGTGGCGCACAATGCGACTCGTGTGCCTGTGGAGACCGCGACATTGGAGAACGCCGATTCCGTTCTTTCCGATGAGCTTGCGATCGGTCTGCAGGATGAAATCGAACTGCTCGATGTGGCAGGAACGGAATTCGACGAGGAACTGTTTCGACAGGGCGAGCAAACGCCGGTTTTCTTTGGAAGTGCGTTGAACAACTTCGGGGTGGAACCGTTTCTCGATGCGTTCTTGAAGATGAGCCCCGCACCGCGTCCACGGGAATCCGACATTGGCGAAGTGCCCACAGATAGCGACGCGTTTTCGGGTGTGGTGTTCAAGATTCAAGCGAACCTCGACCCGCGTCACCGCGACCGAGTGGCGTTTGTTCGGGTGAACGCCGGCCGATTCAAACGGGATATGGAAGTCACGTTGGCTCGCACGGGTGAGAAGGTCCGCATCAAACGGGCACACCGCGTGTTCGGTCAGGATCGCGAAACCACCGACGAGGCGTTTCCCGGCGACATTGTCGGCATGGTCAACCCCGGGCAATTCCACCTGGGTGACACGCTCTGCGAGGGCGAACCCTTGCAATATTACGGCCAATGGGAGTTCCCGCCGGAATGTTTTGCCCGCATCCGCTGTGGAGATACCGGCCGCCGCAAGCAATTCCAAAAGGGGTTGACGCAGTTGATCGAGGAAGGTGTCGTCCGCGTGCTGACCGACTCCCGCACCCACGCCAACGAACCGGTGTTGGCGGCCGTTGGGGAATTGCAATTCGATGTCGTAGAGTTCCGTCTCAAATCGGAATACAAGACGCAAACCACGCTGGAACGGTTACCGCACTCGGGAGCACGGTGGCTCGACACCGATCCAGACAACGTCGATTCGCTGAATTGCCCCTCGGGCACGCGGATCATGTACGATCAATTGGGCTGCCCGATGTTGCTTTACAATAGCGATTGGGAATTGCGATTTTTCCAAGAACGCAACCCCAATGCCGCCTTGTGCGAATCTCGACCGATCCGCAAACGGAACTCTTGAGTGCATCAAGACGTACGGGGTGAACTTTAGCGGCGAGAAGCCAGCCTGGTGACAACGGCGTTTTTGGGTTCGGATCGGAGACATCAAGACCGCAATCCGGCTTAACCCGTACAACCGGAATTTTTCCGCAAACTTTTCTCAAGTTGCCTAACCGGATTAGCCGACACGATGCTTAGAACCGCGCTTTGCGTCTGGTTCGAGGATTGTTTCGTCGGTTTTGAAGGCGACTAAGAAGATGCTGCAACTTCGCATGCTATTGGTGATGCAATTGGGCTTGGTTTGCTGCGGATGCGGCGCGGGCACGTTGCTGCCGAACCGCTGCCTGATGGACATGCGAGACCGCGTGTTGGCGAAGGGCGCTTGGCATGGATGTGGTTCGCAGTACGATGGACCGCATCGCGGAGCCTTCAAGGACGGTTTTCTCGACGGATATTCTGACGTGTGCGGTGGTGGCACCGGTCAACCTCCGGTTGTTCCGCCCAAGAAATACCAGTCGGCGTGTTATTCCTCTCAGGAAGGGGATTCGAAGACGATCGCTTGGTTTAACGGCTTCAGTGCTGGTGCGGTGGCAGCGTCGGCGGATGGTCGGGAAGGACTGCGGGAAGTGGTGCTTTCGACCGATCCCAATGGCGGTTTGATCGGTGCGGAGTCGAGTTTCCCCGGTTTTTCCTCGCCGGTCGGAACCGTTACGGTTCACAACGGCACCCCACACGAGCCGTACGAAGTCATGCAACCGGAAGTGTGGCCCACACCGCCACCCATTCCCGACCCACCAGCCCCGGGAACCCGAACGGTTCGGCCGAACGCCCAGGGCGAGCAAAGCGTGCCAAGACAACCGCTGCCCCGAACGGAGCAACAAGCACCGCAACCGGCTCCACAAGCGGACATCGACCCGTTCAAACCGGATGCACCGCGACGAACTCGGTAATTTGGTCGACACGAATCGGGCCGAATCCGTGGATTGAGTGGGGTGTGCGAATCTCGTATGATCGCCGGAGTTCAACACACTCCCCCCTTCTTCAAGCCGGGCGATTTCATGACGGAAGATCGGCTGCAATCCACCACATGCGCCCAAAAGCTGAAAGCATTGGGAGAACCGTTGCGGCTACGGATTGTGGACTGTCTGCGTGCGGGCCCGATGACCGTCAGTGAAATTTGTGAGGCGATCGAGACGGAGATCGTCACCGTTTCACATCATTTGGGAGTGCTCCGCAACGCGAGTATCGTCGAGCGAACGAAGAACGGCCGATTCGCGGTCTACCGGTTGAGCGAAGGCACACTCGAACTCGCCGAGAATGCCAAATCGAACGATTTTATCGATCTCGGTTGTTGCCGCATCGAAATCCCGAAGTGATTCAGTCGCCGACGTCTCGTAATCGCTGACGTACGCACATTAGTGCGAATCCCAAGAGATTCAACCCTCGCCATTCGCTGGGATTTGTGGCACTCGGGTTGCGTTCACCCATGCCGATGCCCCAAATCCGATCTCGCGGACTTGCCTCGACCAATACTCGGGCACCGGTTCCCAACAAGAAATCTCGTAAGTCTTGGTGTTGGCTGAACTTGGCCAAATTACCTGCTACAACGATTTCAAAGCGTTTTTGTTTCCAGACGGCTTCATCAAACCCATGAACGGCACGACCCAACTTCTTTGCTTCGCCGGGGTGTGAAGATGCGATGATGGCTTCTCGAGCCGGTTCGTCATCGAACAAACGGGCCTTTTCCGCCATCATGTAGTGTTCGGCGGTTTGGTAGGTTTCCTCGTCAACGATGAACGGTACTTCCCACCATTGGCTGAAACACCATTTTCCGACCGGTTGATCACCGTTCGGGGTGTGTCCCCAGAAGAACAGGTACTTCGGCTGCCAACCGGCGTCAATTCGCGTTTGCAGAGCGTTGACGTCGAAAGTTTTCCAGTGGTCATGATTCATCAATTTGCCTCCTGATCTAACGCCGATGCAGATTTCTACCGCGACAAACGTCTCGGGATCGTTTAAGATTGTCTAGATACGTCGATGTCGAACAATGGGATCCTACTGCCATGCCTCATATTCCGCGTTACTCCTCTCGCCGTGAATTCCTGCTCAAGGGCGGTACGGGTTTTGGTTCGATTGCCCTGGCTCATCTGCTGCAATCGGAACAAGCCTCCGCGAGCACTTCGCCATACGCTCCAAAGCAGACGCACTTTCAGCCGACCGCAAAGAACGTGATCTTTCTGTTCATGGAGGGCGGTCCCAGCCAGATGGACACGTTTGATCCGAAGCCGAAACTCAACGAGTTGGCCGGTCAACAACTGCCGGACAGTTTCGGTGAGGTCATCACACCGATGGGCGAGTACAACGCCCCGTTGCTCGGTTCCAAACGGAAATGGAAGCAGCACGGGGAATCCGGCACTTGGGTCTCGGATTGGCTGCCCGAGACCGCGAAGTGTGTCGACGACATTGCCGTGATTCGTTCGTGTTGGACCGATGGCATCAACCACTCGGGCGGTGTTTGCCAGATGAATACCGGCACGCCGGTCGCCGGGCGACCGAGTCTCGGTGCGTGGGTCAGTTATGGTCTTGGTACGGAGAACCAATCACTACCGGCATTTGTGGTGATGACCGATTCCGCGACCAAACCAACGAACGGTCCGCGAAACTGGGGCACCGGTTTCATGCCGGCGGTTTATCAGGGCACCCATCTTTCGCCGTCGGGCAGCCCGATTCCGAACCTATCGGCTCCGAAGGGCGTTTCGGATCGGCGTCAGACGTCGAAGTTGGACTTTCTGAACCAACTCAACAGTCAGCACGCCCAACCACGGGGATTCCAAACCGAATTGGATGCCCGAATCGCCGCGTATGAATTAGCGTTCCGGATGCAAGCGACGGCTCCGTCGGCCATCGACTTGACTGCGGAAACCAAAGAGACCCAGGACCTTTACGGCTTGAACGAAAAGAAAACCGCTGCTTTCGGTCGGAACTGTCTGCTTGCTCGACGATTGGTCGAACGCGGCGTGCGATTCGTGCAACTTTATCACGGTTCCGGTAGTAAGTGGGACGCCCACTCCAACATCGAACGGAACCACGCCGACCGCTGTGCCGAGAGCGACAAACCCGTTGCCGCACTCCTGACCGATCTCAAACAACGCGGCATGCTCGATGACACGCTTGTGATCTGGGGCGGCGAATTCGGCCGCACACCGATGAGCGAGAAGGGCAACGGTCGCGATCACAATACCACCGGATTCACGATGTGGATGGCCGGTGGTGGTGTGAAAGGCGGTCAGACCATCGGAGCGACCGACGAACTTGGTCTTCATGCGATCGAAGATCGTCTGCACGTGCACGATCTCCATGCGACGATTCTGCACTTGCTGGGTCTGCATCACATGGAAGTCGTCTACCATTACAAAGGCCGACCCGAACGCCCCACCCTCAACGAAGGTGAAGCGTACGAGAAAATCACCACCGGTTGAACGACATCGGTTTCGAGGGACGCGGCTACTGTTGGCGTCCCTCGATTGCGACCATTAAGATCCCCGCAGCCAATACCAACATGGGCGGCACCGAAGCATCGTCATGAACGCTGACCGTCATCTTGTGGATGAACGGATTGAAGTGCGTGCGGAAATGTGCAACTTCGTGACCGTCGATATCGTCCATGTGAAAGGCTTGCGGTAGGAAGTTCATGCCGAACCGCCGGATAAACGCATAGAACGCGCTGTCTTCCTGAATCTTCCCCGCGGGATGTCCGTCTTCATCCATGACTTCCCAACTGTCGCGGAACATCGAACTAAACCCTTTCCGCTGCAACGTGCCCACGGTTTCATTCGTCCGGCTGTCGATCACATCGTAGGCCGCTGAGAAGTCGATCACGCTACGGGCGGAAATCAGCAAGCGTTCGTCGCTCATGGTTTCGTCGGTGTAAATCCGAATGTCTTCCTTGAGTTTGAACGCCTTCTGCTTGCTGAAACCAATCAGGTCACCGGCGGAATTGTAGATGTGAAACTTCGCGCCGAAGAGTGTGAAGACCTTGCGGCGAATGGTGTATTCTTTGCTCATGTCTGATTTCCCAGTAGCCCTTGCGGATTGATTGGCGTTGATATGGTGATTTGAGAAGGATGTTGCAATACCAACCGTTCCGACGAATGATGTTCGAGACCGCCTGACGATTGGCTGTGTTTCGGCTGATGGATTCCCGTTCTTCAGCGGTACACATCATCGAAACGGGCTCTAGAATTACTCTACGTTTCAGACGTGGAATCGGACCATTTTTTCTTCGAAAGTTCATCACCATGATCGTCGGTGTCCCCAGCGAGATCAAACAAGACGAGTACCGTGTGGCATTGTTGCCGGTCGGTGTGGAAGAACTGACGGCGGCCGGGCATCGTGTGTTGGTTCAAAAGGGAGCCGGTCTGGGGAGCGGCATTGCGGACCAATTGTACGTGGAAAACGGTGCGGAAATCGTCGAGACCGCCGAAGAGGTGTTCGCCAATGCGGAACTCGTAGTGAA
Source organism: Thalassoroseus pseudoceratinae (assembly GCF_011634775.1). NCBI lineage: Bacteria > Pseudomonadati > Planctomycetota > Planctomycetia > Planctomycetales > Planctomycetaceae > Thalassoroseus > Thalassoroseus pseudoceratinae. The sequence goes on along the minus strand of NZ_JAALXT010000006.1, from coordinate 302,623 downwards.
AGTCAAAGAGCCGCAGCCGTCGGAATGGCCAATGTTGCGGGCTGATCAAATGCTGTTCACGTATTTCCATTTCGCTGCGGATGAAGTCCTGACTCGCAGCGTTTTGGACACCGGTGTCACGGCCATCGCCTACGAAACTCTGCGGGGACCGAGCGGTGATTTGCCGTTGCTCACGCCGATGAGCGAAGTCGCCGGGCGAATGAGTATCCAAGAAGGAGCCAAGTTCTTGGAGCGTCCGCAGGAAGGCCGCGGAATTTTGCTCGGCGGTGTGCCCGGTGTGCCGCCGGCCCATATTGTGATTCTCGGCGGCGGAGTCGTCGGCAAGAACGCCGCTCAGATTGCCGCCGGGTTTCAGGCGGATGTGGCGATTCTCGATATCAACGTCGATCGGCTACGGTATCTCGAAGACATCATGCCCGCGAACGTGAACACGTTGTTTTCTGATCGTCACAACATCCGCGAACAACTTCAGTTGGCCGACCTCGTCATCGGAGCCGTCCTCATTCCTGGCGCACGGGCACCGAAGTTGGTTTCCAAAGCGGATTTGAAACTGATGAAACCCGGTGCGGTGATCATTGATGTGGCCGTCGATCAGGGCGGATGCATTGAAACCACGCGACCAACCACACACGCCGAGCCGACCTACATTGTCGACAGCATCGTTCATTACTGCGTGACGAACATGCCCGGTGCCGTCGGTCGGACCAGCACGTACGCGTTGTGCAACGTGACGTTTCCGTACGTGCTCCGCATCGCCAACGACGGTCTGGAAACCGCCGCCACACAAACGCCGGGCATCGCGGCCGCGGTGAACATGCACGATCGCCAGGTGACCAACCAAGCCGTCGCGGACACATTTAGTCTGGCATTTCATCCGTTCGGATGAAACGGTTTCGGTCTTGTTCACTTTTCCATTCCTGAGTATCATCCCGCGCGAACGGCTGCACTCAGGCCGTTCTATCCTCTCTGTTAAAAACTGAAACTTGATCGGTTCGGGTTCTGTTTCGTGGTGACGACGAAGCACGAAGCTTCTTCGTGTCCTCCGCAGATACAGACAACCGAAATCCGATCTCGCGATTTCTCAATCTCACTTCTTCGTCTCTCAAATCAGCGGGTGATGCCGTGGTTGCGGTTCCCTCGAATGCTGGCGTTCCCGGTACGGATACCGATACGCCTCGACCGTCTCGTTTCCGAAAATTTGTGCGGTTCGTGTTCGTTTCCAGCGTGCTGCTGGTGGCGTTCGTGTTCGTCGCACCGATGATCGTGGCGAAGACGGAACTCCGACAACACATTCTTCCCACGATCTTCGCGGACTACTCCGGGAACATCGAAACCGGGGGAGCATCCCTCAGTTGGTTTGCGCCGGTTGTCCTGTACGACGTGACCGGATACGACACCGAAGATGAACCACTGCTGACCGTGCCACAGGTCGAGAGTAGCAAGAAACTCTGGGAACTCGCGTTGGATGCGTCGCGATTGGGGCGGTGGACGCTGACTCGACCGCACATCGATGTTCGACTCCACGAGGACGGCAGCAACCTCGAAGACACATTGGCCAAAATGATCGCCGCCGAAAGTAGCGACGCACCGATGTCGTTTGATGTCGTTGTCAACGAAGGCACGGTTTCCGTCGTGGACGGTGAGACGGCCGAGTCGGTTTGGCTGTCGGAGTTGGCTGTCGAGTTCGTGCAACCCTACGAACTAACGGCACCGCTCGTCGCAAAAGTCGCCTCGAAAATCGGCTCACCCGACAGCCCTGGCACCGCCGGTCAGTTCGACACCGAACTTTCGTGGACACTGCCAATCGAAGACGAAACTTTGGGCATCGGGCAAGGCGATCTGGCGTTGAAGACTCAAGATTTGCGACTTGGCACGCTGACCAAACCTCTGCGGCGGTTTCTTGCCGAGTTGCAACTTGGTGGTGTGTTGGTGAGTGATCTGAAGCTCGATTGGCAGGAAGCTGACGGGGAGTTGCAACTTAAAACCAATGGTCGACTCAACGCCACGCAACTCGCGATCGGTAACCCTGCATGGTTTGGCGAGGAGCAATTGCGAGCCGAGTTCTTCGCCACCGAAACCGACCTGGAATTGAATGCGGGACAACTGAAAATTGCGAAGTTCACGTTGAATTCCGATGCGGCGAAAATCGACGTGCAAGGCGGTGTGGATCTCAATCGTGCTGGTGAGTCTTCCAATCTCGATCAATTGACGCAATCGTTCAACGAGTCGGATCTCACGGCGTCGGCGATTGTGGATTTGGCTCGGCTCGCGAAAATGCTGCCGCAAACGGTTCGGCTTCGTGAGGGTTTGGAAATTACGGAGGGCACGTTGTCCGCGTCGCTTCAGCCGGAGGACCGCGACGGCGTTCGCGTTTGGAATGCCAGTTTCGGGACTTCGCGATTAGTTGCCAACGCCGATGGCCAGGAGATCGTCTGGGAACATCCGCTCGCGATCGACGCCAAAGCGAGGATGACGGACACCGGTCCGCAAATCGACGAAATTCTTTGCGAATCCGATTTCCTCAAACTCCGTGGCGAGGGGCACATTGACGATGCCACCTTGGAAGCCGAATGCGACTTGAATCGTCTCACACAAGAAGCCGGTCGATTTATCGATCTGGGAGACATGCGGTTGGCGGGGCAAGTGCGATCGCGGTTGACGTGTCGGCAACTCAATCCCGGCGAATGGCAAGCAGCCGCTGCGGCAATTGCCAACGGTTTCTCGCTGGCGATTCCCGGTCAACCAACATGGACCGAAGACCAACTGACGATCACTGCATCCGGAGATTATCTATCCGTCGGCGAATCGCAGTCGATCAAGAATGCGACTTTTGAAGTTCGCTCTGGTGACGATGACCTCAACATTCGCCAAACCGCCGCGTGCGAATGGCCCCTCACCACCGGCACCGCGATGCTGCGGGCGGAAATGAAAGGTGATCTCGGGCGATGGGCGACTCGATTGAAACCGATCGTCGATCTCGAAGGTTGGACCATTCAAGGACAAACCGCGATCGCGGTCGATGTCGAATACTCTCCGGTTCGGGTCGCGGCGAAAAATTTGATCGCCGACTTCACACCGCTTTGGATTCGTGCCGAGGGCATCAACTTCAACGAGCGACAAGTCCGCATCCGAGGGGAAGCCGAGTGGCAATCTGTGTTGGCTCGTGCAGTGGCTTCCGAATTGGTTTGGACCAGTCCCGCGTTGAGTCTTCGCGTGGACGGATTGGATGGCCGATTCGCACCGAATGCACCGACGACAATCGCCGGGAACATCAACTTCCGTGGCGATTTGCCGACCGTGTTGTCCTGGTTACGAGACCCCAACACGCCGCCGACATATCAAACCCAAGGCACGGCTGTCGGAAAGATTCAGTTGGCCGTTTCGGAGTCGCGAACGCAAGCCGATTGGGATTTGCAAATCGAAGATCCCGTCGTGACCGATCCGCAAGATCCGCGGACGCCACTGTTCGCTGACAATCGGGTTTCGTGCCAAGGCAAAGGAACTTACGACTCCGCCCGTGATCATGCGGTCTTCGAGCGACTCACGTTGCTGGGCGGACCGATTGAATTGAATTGTGTCGGTGAGGTCAAACAACCGTCAACGGTGTGTCTTGTCGATCTGAGAGGACAATTCGCGTGCGACATGAATTCAGCCAGCGAACGGTTACGACCGTGGATCGGCAACGATGTGCGATTCACCGGACGCCAAACACGTGACTTCGCCATCCGGGGACCGGCATTCACACCCACGGGTGAGCAGGGCTATGTGGCGAAGGATTTGCTCGCTCGCATTTCGATCGGTTGGGATGGAGTGAGTGCCTACGGACTTCAAGGTGGGGCATCGGAATTGACCGCGAATCTTGCCAACGGTGCCTTGCGGCTTGGTCCGCTCAATCAATCGATTGTTTCCGCGGTTGGGGCTACGGGACAGGCATCGTTGGGCACGACGCTTCCGCTTCGCGACCCGTTGGTTGCCACAATCGACAACGGAAGTGGTCTCAACAATGTCGTGCTTTCGCAAGAAATGTGCGGGCAATGGTTGAAGTATGTGGCTCCGATGTTGGCGGACTCCACACGTGCGGACGGGCAATTTTCGTTGCGGCTGGCTGGCGGTCAGGTTCCGCTTGCCGACCCCATGCGGATGAACACCGCTGGCGTCTTGGCAATTGAGCAGGCGCGTGTGCGGCCCGGTCCGGTGGCGGCGGAGATGTTCAAGGTCGCGCAGCAGGTGAAGTCACTCATCAATCGTGGTGCGGGCGGGCAAATTGTCGACCCGGAGAAAGCATTGCTCACGCTGCCCAAGCAGAACATTGAATTCCGCGTCTCCGAAGGCTTTGTGACGCATCGCGGTTTGACGATGGCCATCGACGATGTGCCGATCCGAACCAGTGGGCGAGTCGGGCTCCTGGACGATTCGCTCGCCATCGTCGCCGAAATCCCGGTGCAGGACGATTGGATTCAGAAAAACAAATGGCTCGCCCCGCTGAAGGGGCAGGTCATCGGACTACCGATTGGTGGCACGCTCAGTCGACCCACTGTCGATGCTCGTGTGATGCAAGACCTGGCGCGTCGACTTGCAGAGTCGGCAGTCGGTGGAGCGGTCGAGGAACAAGTTCGTGATCAGATTTTTGGCGGCGAATCTCCCGAGAAGAAACTTCAAGACGAACTTGGCAAAGGCTTGAAGAACTTGTTCGGGCGATGATGAAATCCAACCATCGGGGGCGTTAAGGATAGGTTTCCGCGTGGAAGGTTCCGAATGGGCGTCTTCCACAAATGCGAAATCTTCCGAGTCACTGAAGATGCACCCGATGATCGGTGATCGGTCGACGAGAAATTAATCCGAAGACTTGCTGGTTTTTGAGCCGGAGTCCGATTTGGATTCGCTCTTACTGCTGGCTTCGCTTTGCGATTTCTTGTCGGCGGCGGCGGCTTTCTTGTAGCTATCGCTGCGGTAATCGGTTTCGTAGAAGCCCGAGCCTTTGAACAGAATCCCGGCTCCCGGACCGATCACACGGCGGGCTTTCTTCTTGTTACACGCCGGGCATTTCTTTTCCGGGGTGGCCGTGATGGATTGAAACAACTCCCATTCGTGTTGGCAGGCTTCACAGCGATAATCGTACGTGGGCATTCAAGAAACCCTTGAGTTTACGGGGTAGGAAGTAGGTCAGGCTAAACCTGAGATTGGCGGTTTCAAACAGAATGAATTCGTCAGGCGACGGCCTAACTACCATCCGCCGGTCCACTGGAGACCACAACTTTACTCGGGCGGATGACGCGGTCGTGAAGTTTGTAGCCGGGTTCGTAATCCGTGATGACGGTCATCGGCGGATGCTCGGATGGAATCTGCGTGACCGCTTCATGAAGGTTCGGGTCAAATTGCTGACCTTCCGCTTCGATCCGCTCGATGCCATGCGATTTGAGCGTGTTCTCGAACTGCACCGAGACCATCGAAATGCCTTTGAGCAGTTCGTCGACGTTCTTTGACTTCGCCGCTGCTTCCTCGGCTCGCCGGAGGTTGTCCAGTCCGGAAAGTAAGTCCCGCACCAAGCCGATGGACTGATACTTGCGAATCTCGTCAGCGTCTCGTTGCGAGCGTTTGCGGTAGTTGTCGAGTTCCGCCTCCGCCCGCAACCATTTGTCACGATTGGAATCGCGTTCGGTTCGCAACGCTTCGAGTTGCTCGGCGTTGATGGCCGGCTCGTCGGAATTCGCGTGCTCCTCCTCGGCGGTCGGCGGTTGTTCTTCGAAGACTTCTTCCACGTCGTCCGGTGTGGGTTCCGGTTCGTTTTGGCGTTCAGGTTCACTCATGGCTATTGACTGCAAATATGAAATGGTGAAATTTGGGTTCGTCGGTCAGGAGGGATTTGATGCAATCCGTTTCGGACCCGGAATTCGTCAGGGATCGCCTGACCGACTCACGACAAATGGGACCTCGCGGGCTACTCGTCATCGTCGGGCGAGAAGAACTCGCGGACTTTTTCAAAGAAGCTTTTGCGATGCGGGGTGACGTTGGTGTTCTCGATCTCGGCGAGTTCGCGAATGAGTTCCTCATGACGGCCATCGACCGACTTGGGCACTTCCAATTGGATTTGCACGAACAGATCGCCCCGACTGCCGCTATGCACATCCGGCATGCCTTGTCCGCGGAGTCGAATCACTTCACCGGGTTGTGTGCCGGCGGGAATTTCGAGCGAATGTTTTCCGCCGCTTTCGAGGACGGGAATGTCGATGTTCGCACCGAGAACTGCTTGCGAATAGTGAATCGGCACGCGACACGTAAGGTGATCGCCTTCGCGCTGGAACAACGGATGTTCTTTCACGCGGACATCGACAAGCAAATCGCCCCGTGGTCCGCCGTTCGGACCGGCGTCACCTTCGCCTCGGAGTGAAATTCGATTGCCGTTATCGACACCGGGGGGAATTTCGAGCGTCTGTTGAATCTGTTTGTCTTGCCGACCGTCGCCACGACAGTCGGAACATTTATCGCGAACCACTTTTCCGCTACCGTGACAGGCCGGGCATTCGGTCGCCATTTGAAAGCCGAAGAACCCCGCTCCCGCACGCTGCACGACCTGGCCTTGCCCGTTGCAGTAGTCACAAGTTTCCGGAGTTGTGCCAGGTTTGGCTCCACTACCGCTACAGGTTTGACAGGTTTCTTTGCGAGTGAATTCCAGATCGCGTTGGCAACCCGTTGCGGCTTCGAACAGATCGATTTCCACGACCGTACGCAGACTGTTGCCGCGTTGTCCGCCGCCACTTCCGCGACGCCGTCTTCCGCCGCCCATCTGTCCGCCAAAGAGTTGGCTGAAAAGATCCATAGCGTCGTCGAAACCACCGAAACCGGCTCCCGCGCTGGCGGCTCCCTTGACGCCTTCGTGTCCGAAGCGATCGTAGCGACCGCGCTTCTCCGGATCGCTGAGAACTTCGTACGCTTCGGCCACTTCCTTAAATTTCTCGGCGGCGGCTTCGTCGCCTTTGTTTCGGTCGGGATGGTACTTGACCGCAAGCTTCTTGTACGAACGTTTGATCTCGTCATTCGAAGCGGTCTTCGTGACGGACAACACTTCGTAATAACATCGTTGAGCTGGCATGGAGCTTGTCACTTCCGTCTATCCTCAAAATTCATTCGCGCTGCGTGCCCGAAGTGTAGGCGGTTCCCCAACCCGAGGAAACGCCAGAATCCCGGCAAAACTGACTCCAGCCAATGACGCGAACCCTCAAAATTTCTCGTGGTCGCAGTCAGCTGGGGGATGCCCACGGCTTTGGAATTCGACCAAAAGAAACCCCGGCTTCGCGGACGAAACCGGGGCTTATTATAAACCGGTGTCTCCTTACGGATTACCGGATTGCGCCTTCGACTTTGGCTTTTTCGCCGCCATCGGGATCGTCCGTGCGGGTGACGCAGACTTGGGTCGTCAGCATCAAACCAGCGATGCTCGCCGCATTGGACAGAGCATTTTTGACGACCTTGGTGGGGTCGATAATACCTGCTTCGAACATGTCGACGTATTCGCCGCTGTTCGCATCGAAGCCGGTGTTGGTGTCCATTTCCTTGACTTCGTCGGCGATCACCGAACCGTCCCGTCCGCTGTTGCTGACGATCTGACGAATCGGAGCTTCCAAAGCGCGGGAGATGATCTGGATACCGATCTTCTCGTCGCCACGACCTTTGACACCCTTAACCGCTTCGATGCAGCGGAGAAGAGCGGTGCCACCACCGGGAAGAATACCTTCTTCGACGGCAGCTCGCGTCGCGTGCAGGGCGTCTTCCATGCGGGCTTTGGTTTGCTTCATTTCCGCTTCGGTGGCAGCACCGACGGAAATGATCGCCACGCCACCGGTCAGCTTCGCCAAGCGTTCTTGGAACTTTTCGCGATCGTACTCGCTGTCAGTTCCGGCGATGTGCTTGCGGATTTGATCAATGCGGGATTGGACTTTGTCCTGATCGCCAGCACCTTCAATGATGGTCGTGTTGTCTTTGGTGACTTCGACCTTCTTAGCTTGACCGAGGTGCTCCAACTTGACGTTTTCGAGCTTGATGCCCAAGTCTTCGCTGAGCATCGTGCCACCGGTCAGGGTGGCGATGTCGCCGAGCATGGCTTTACGACGTTCACCGAAACCAGGAGCTTTCACCGCACAGACGTTGAACACGCCGCGAAGTTTGTTGACGACCAACGCCGTCAAGGCTTCGCCTTCGAGGTCTTCGGCGATGACCAACAACGGTTTGCCGGTTTGAGCGACTTGCTCGAGGATCGGCACGAACTCACGCAAGTTGCTGATCTTCTTTTCGTGAATCAGAATGTAGCAGTCTTCCAATTCACAGCTCATGTTTTCGGCATCGCTGACGAAGTAAGGCGAAAGGAAGCCTTTATCGAACTGCATGCCGTCGGCGAGGTCGAGAGTCGTCTCGTTGCCTTTGCCTTCTTCAACGGTGATCACGCCGTCACGACCGACTTTCTCGATAGCTTCAGCGATGAGCCCACCAACTTCGCCGTCGTTGTTCGCGGAAATTGCGGCAACTTGTGCGACTTGAGCGGTGGAGTCGATGTGACGTGCCATGCTTTCGAGCTTCTCGACAGCCGCGGCAACGGCTTTGTCGATGCCACGCCGCACGACGGTCGGGTTGGCACCGAGCGTCAAGCTTCGCAAGCCTTCTTCGAAGATCGCCCGAGCGAGGACGGTGGCGGTGGTCGTTCCGTCACCGGCGACATCGCTGGTTTTCTGAGCGACTTCGTTAACGAGCTTGGCCCCCATGTTTTCATAAGGGTCTTCGAGTTCGACTTCCTTCGAAACGGTCACGCCGTCTTTGGTGACAACGGGGTTGCCGAAGGATTTGTCGATAATCACGTTCCGACCGGTTGGGCCCATCGTCGAGGCAACCGCGTCGGCCAGGGTATCGATGCCACGCAGCAGTTTCAGCCGTGCGCGGTCGTCAAATAAAAGTTGTTTGGCCACGGAAAGGCTCCTGGGTTGTTGGTTGTGAGTGGTCCGTTGTCAGTTGTCTTCGGTGTGTTGCCAGTGGTCCGTTGTCAGCCGTGGGTGTTCGTCACGAAGTGAAATCACAAAGCGACGGACAACCAACCACGGACAACCGACAACCGACAACTGACTACTTTTCGATTTTCGCGAGGATGTCGCTTTCACGGAGAATCTTGTATTCGACGCCATCGATTTCGATGTCGTTGCCGCCGTATTTTCCGAAAAGGACTTCATCACCGACCGACACAGCGACGGCGGCGCGATCGCCGGAATCGAGCAGACGGCCTGGGCCAACAGCGGTCACGGTGCCGCGTTGTGGTTTTTCTTGAGCGGCACCTGGCAGCACGATTCCGCCAGCGGTGGTTTCTTCGGCGGAAGCAGGTTCGACAACGACGCGATCATCGAGAGGGTTGAGTTGCATTGTGGATTCTTTCTTCGATTTATGAGTTGATTGTTGTCAGTTGTTGGAAGTTGATCGTCAGCAAAGACCGACAGGCGGCTTACATCATGCCGGGCATGCCACCCATTCCGCCCATGCCGCCCATACCGGGCATTCCCATTCCGCCCATGCCACCCATTCCGCCCATGCCTCCCATTCCACCGTCGTGGTGATGGTCGTCGTGGTGATCGTCGTCTTCCTCTTTCGGTTCTTCGACAACGATGGAATCGGTGGTGAGCAACAAGGACGCAACGCTAGTTGCGTTTTGGAGAGCGGTCCGCACGACTTTGGTTGGATCGACCACGCCAGCGGCGATCATGTCGCCGTACTTGTCATTCAGAGCGTCGTAACCGTAGTTGACGTCTTCGCCCTTCTTGACGCGGTTTGCGACCACAGCCCCGTCCAAGCCGGCGTTGGAAGCAATTTTCCGCATCGGCATTTCGAGGATGTTTTTGACCAACTGAGCACCCAACGCTTCGTCGCCTTTGAGTTTGAGCGACTCCAGTGCCGGAGCACATCGCAGCAAAGCGACTCCACCACCAGGAACGATGCCTTCTTCGATGGCAGCTCGCGTGGCGGCGAGGGCATCGTCGAAGAGGTCTTTGCGTTCTTTCATTTCGGTTTCGGTCGCTGCTCCGACGCGAATTTCCGCGACACCGCCAGCGAGTTTCGCCAACCGTTCTTGGAGTTTTTCACGATCGTATTCGCTGTCGGTCTCGTCGATTTCTCGGCGAATTTGCTCGGCACGACCTTCGATCGCGTCTTTGGTGCCAGCACCTTGAACGACGGTCGTCGTTTCGCTGGTGATGATCAGCTTCTTGGCTTTACCGAGATCGTCGATTTGGACATTTTCGAGCTTGATGCCCAAGTCTTTGAAGATCGCTTTGCCGCCGGTGAGGATGGCAATGTCTTCGAGCATCGCTTTGCGACGATCGCCATAACCGGGAGCTTTGACGGCGGCGACGTTGAGGATGCCCCGCATCTTGTTGACGACCAACGTCGCAAGGGCTTCGCCTTCGATGTCTTCCGCAATGATCAGCAGCGGAGCACCGGCTTTGCTGATTTCTTCGAGCAGCGGAACCAAGTTCTTGGCGTTCGAGATTTTTTCTTCGAAGATCAGGATGCGAGCGTTGTCGAGAACAACTTCCTGATCGTCTTCGTTGGTCACGAAGTGAGGCGAGAGGTAACCGCGTTCGAACTGCATCCCTTCGACGAGTTCCCAATCGGTCGTGCCTTTGCGGCCTTCTTCGACCGTGATCACGCCGTCTTTGCCGACTTTCGTCAGGCAGTCCGCCAAGATGGAACCGATTTCTTTATCGTTGTTCCCGGCGATGGTGGCGACAGTTTCGATTTTCTTCTTGTCTTTGGCGTCCACCTCTTGAGCGATCGTTTTCAGATGCTCAACCACGGCGGCGACAGCTTGCTGAGCACCACGAGCCAAGCTCATGGCGTCGGCACCGGCGGCGATGTATCGCAGACCTTCTCGGAACATGGCTTCGGAAAGCACGGTGGCGGTTGTGGTTCCGTCACCAGCGACGTCGTTGGTTTTGGAAGCCACTTCCTTGACCAACTGAACCCCCATGTTTTCAAAGGGGTCTTCCAGTTCGATGTCTTCCGCAACGGTCACGCCGTCTTTGGTGACTTTCGGGGCTCCCCAGCCTTTGTCCAGAACGGCATTGCGACCACGAGGGCCAAGCGTGCTGCTGACGGCGTTCGCCAGTTTGGACACACCCGCCAGCAAACTTTTGCGGGCATCGTCGTCAAACGTCAATAATTTGGACACGTTTTCTCCTCGATCAACTCTGATGGGAACGAAAATTCAATACCAGATCGGCGAGCGGGACGTTCATCCGGAAGTTCAATTCGAATGAGCCGCTGCCGAGAGTCGGTCAAATCCAGGCTGCCACGATGGAGCGTTCCCGCCTGTTTTGGTTACACGTCCGCCGAGTGTGCAAGTCGCGCGCCGCTGGTGTGGTCGGGAATGTAAGTCGATTCTACTAAACAAGATAAATCTGTTGGTATGGATCTGGTGGTGTTCGCAACTGACAAGTTGTCAGAGGATGGGATTCTCTCACGATCGAACTGTCAGCGGATGTCAGTCCGACAGGGCCTCCGCCGATTTGGGCGAATTCGAACCCAGAATGCGGTTTTCCGGGAATTTCGACGTTTCCCGCGCGTCCTATATTCACCGAGTTCAGCTGTCTGGAAGGGGCGTCTCATGCGGTACCTCGTTTTCTCCGTGTTCTCCGCGTTGGTAATTTCCGGTTGCGGACGGGAAGCTCCCCGCAAGCACACTTCACAACCGCGTCTACAGGAGGCCGAGTCTCAGACCGCGCGCGTGGCGAAGACTGATGACGTCTCGAATTCGTCGGAGAAAATCGCAGAATTCACAACACCCGCCGCGGATCAGGTTTTCGAGGGGGCTATGGAATCGGAATTCCATGTGGTCGAGCAGCCACAGCCAATCCCGCCGCAACAGCAGCAACCACGACCACCACGCCTCCAACGTCCTCAACCACAACCGAATTTGCTGACGGCGGGAAGCCTCAACGATTCCGCCAATTTGCAGGCGTATCGAGAGTATCTCGCCGAGACACGTCAAAACGGAGCAGGGCGGTTGCTGCCCGAGTTCTCGCTAGGACCCGTTGCGACAATCAATGTCGTCGATGCCGAAAACCACGCCGTTTCAAATGCGGTGGTCACGCTGCACCATCCTGAAACCAACGAAGTCTTGATGACTACCCGCACGCGAGCCGATGGCACAACGCTGCTTGTGGATCGGAATTCCGTATTCTCCCAATTTGAGGAACCGCTCCCGATCGAAATACGATCGGGACCAGAGATCAATCGGCAAGCGATCACCTTGCAAGATCGGACTTGGTTATTCCGTCTGCCGTCGAAACGTGCTCGGTTACCGCATCGGTTGGATGTAGCGTTCGTTATCGACACCACCGGCACCATGGATGATGAGTTGGAGTATCTGAAATCCGAGATCGACCATGTGTCGTCCACGCTGCAAACACAATTTCCCGATGTCGGGCAGCGATTCGCGTTGGTCTGTTACCGTGACCATTACGATCAATACGTGACACGGACTTTCGATTTCACCGATTCCATCAGCGAATTTCGCGGACATTTGTCGGCTCAACGGGCTCGTGGTGGCGGAGATTACCCCGAGGCGGTCCACTTGGGATTGGAGAAGGCCACGCAATTGAGTTGGCGAACCGACAATTCCGCCCGGTTGGTGTTCCTCATCGGCGATGCGCCGCCGCACCGCAACCAAGTAGACAGTGCGTTTCAGGCCATCGAGGAACTCCGCAATCTCGGCGTGGCGGTCTATCCGCTGGCCGGAAGTGGGACGAAGGATGAGTGCGAATTCGTCTTTCGTGCGATGGCTTGTCTGACACGCGGAGAGTACCTCTTTCTGACCGACCACTCCGGCGTTGGGCAGGCTCACGAAACACCGGCCACGTCCCGTTTCGAAGTCGAGCCCCTGAACCAGTTGCTCGTGCGAGTGATGGCCGAGCAGCTCAGCGGACGTTCGATGTTGGCACAAGACGTGATTGCCGTCGAAGATGGTCTGTCCGATCGTCCCGTTCGTATCGTCAATGCACCGCCGCCTTACGAGGAAACGGCACCTCCATATGTGCATGAGCATCATTCAGGCCATCATCATTCCGGGCATCACCCGACGCATCCGGTTCAGCATCGTTATTTCATGGTGAATCCGACGACCGTGGTTCGTCTGGTCGCTGGTGCCATTATGATCGGTTTGATTCTCTGGATCGATCGCCGCATGCGACTTTCATAACGGCAGACTAGTCACTGCGGATGCGGTCGATACAATACCCACATGGCAGGCAACTCATACGGACAATCGTTTCGCATCACCACCGCCGGGGAAAGTCACGGGCCGGGAAATGTCGTTATTATTGACGGCGTCCCACCGGGGATTCCGTTGGTTGTGGATGACTTCACCGAAGACCTGAACCGACGACGACCGGGGCAGAGTAAAATCGTCACACAGCGGAAAGAACCGGACGCTCCGGAAATTCTCTCCGGCGTGTTCGAGGGAAAAACCACCGGCACGAGCATCGCGATTTTGGTTCGCAACCAGGATCAACGCAGCCGGGACTACGGCGACATCAAGGACAAATACCGTCCTGGTCACGCCGACTACACCTTCGACGCCAAATACGGCTTGCGGGACTATCGCGGTGGTGGGCGGTCGAGCGCTCGAGAAACCACGGTGCGTGTCGCGGCGGGTGTCGTTGCGAAGAAGTTGCTGGCGGAGGCGTTTGGCGGTTTCGTGATCGGGTATGTCGTGCAAGTTGGCGAAGTGCGAGCCGAGATTTCCGACCCAGCAGCGATTACGTTGAAGCAAGTCGAAGAGCAACCTGACGGCGAACCGAACATCATTCGTTGTCCCGACCCATCCGCCGCCGCTCAGATGATTGAACTGATCGATCAAGTCCGCAAAGAGGGCGACAGCATCGGCGGCGTGGCGGAAATCGTGGCGACGAACATTCCCCCCGGTCTCGGCGAACCGGTCTTCGACAAAATGAAAGCCGACCTCGCCAAAGCGTTGTTCAGTCTGCCGGCCGTGCTGGGCGTGGAGTACGGCATCGGATTCGGCTGTGCAACAATGCGGGGCAGCGAAAACAACGACGTGTTCACGCCAACGGACTCTGCGACTGCGGACGAGAGTTCTCTTCCGAAGGGAGCCGCAAACCAAATCACCACGCAATCCAACCGACACGGCGGTATGTTGGGCGGCATCACCAGCGGACAACCGATCGTCCTGCGAGCTGCCGTCAAACCAACAAGCAGTCTACCGCAAGAGCAGGACACCGTCACAACCGAAGCCGAACCCACCACGATCCGCACCAAAGGCCGTCACGATCCCTGTTTGCTCTCCCGCTTCATCCCGATGGCCGAAGCCATGGTTGCGATCACCCTCGCCGATCACTGGCTAAGATGGAAAGCCCAATGTGGGTGATTTGAGTGATTGTTCGCAATTGGGTGTCGCGATCCCTGTTTGCTCCCCCGCTTCATCCCGATGGCCGAAGCCATGGTTGCGATCACCCTCGCCGATCACTGGCTAAGATGGAAAGCCCAATGTGGGTGATTTGAGTGATTGTTCGCAATTGGGTGTCGCGATTTCACGCTGGCTATCGTTCTTCATTCGCAGAGTTGCCGGAAAAGTCGCCTGTTTCACCTGTGTACTTGGCAATCTCATCGTGCGTAGCTTTAAGCTCCGTCAACTTGATCAGCCATAATTCGGCAAATCGTTTCGGGACTTCGATCGTGATGGTGATGCTTCCATCGGAATGCTCTGAGACCAGATATTCTGAAGAGCATTCGCCGACCATCTCGACGGTGTTCTGAGGCATTTGTAGGTCAATCTTTCTGGCTAAAATCTATCAACAGAGCTCTTCACCGATCTGCTGCTCATCATTCTGGTAATTAAAAATCGATATGAGGCCGGCTTCCGGTTGTCCTCATTCGATGAGTTTGTCATTTCAATCGAACGTCAAATACGGTGACAGGGCTTGTCGTGTGTCGGTTTGTGCGTAGTAACTCGAGAGGGTATGTCGCGATTTGACGCTGCTGGTGACCCAGGTTTGATTGACCTTGTCCGCTTGCCAGCCCATTTTGCGGAGATCGCTCCTGCGGAAACCGGCTTTGCCGATGCCCTTTTTGAGCCCGATGTTGGTGAACGGGTAGATACAGAGCATCGGATCGAGCCAATTGTGAACGCAGAGCAAACACTCCACGCGACACAACGCCGGGTAATACCGCTCACCCGGATTGAGCCAATGTTGATGCACGGTCGCTGCGGAGAGCACTAGTCGAAATCGGCGAAGTTGTCCGTCGGTCGGATTGACCGAGTCGGCCACGCGTCCGGTCGCAATCAACGACAACGCTTGGCAGGAAATTCGGGCACCGTGACTGTGGCCGATGAGGCACACCGGGTTTTCCGGCGGAATGCAAGAAATCAGTTGGGCCAAGTAGTGTCCATTGGTGGTCGCTTGCCGGTCGAGTCGAGCCATCTCCGTTAAGATACATTTGGTGAAATCGGCTTTGCTCGGCCAGTGCAACGCCATCATATGAATTGGTTGATGACCGGCACTTCGGAGAAAGCTTCGATAGTGCGTTACCGAATCACGAGCGGCCGATTCACGATCGACGAATGCTCCGTGCGTCAAAATGCAGACCGGCACGCCAGGTTGCAGGGACGCGGTCCATTCCTTTAAGTCCGACGGTCGGTATCGGCCCGATTCGTAGCGAACCACACGGACTTGGGCAACCGGTTCGCAGCCCGGTTCAACGTTTTGTGGACTGGGAATCGTATCGATGAAGAAGAGGTCTGGGTCACATTGAGTTCCCAGAGATGGTTTCACCGGAAGAACTGGTGAGTCGGTGGGCGGAACTTCTGGCTCGACTTCCGGTTTGATGCGAACGTTTTCGACCGAGGGCGATGGCGCATGGACGGACAGGGAATCCGCGAATGCCGGGGTCACACCAAGACAGGCCGTCACCAATCCGCAATGGCAAACCAACGACCGCCAAATTCCCTGCGACTTCATCAAAGACTCCGCGTGAGTGTGTGACCGGAAACGGACAGTCCGTTCAGGTACTCATGCTTATCGTCTTGGTTGCAGAGTGGTGTCGGCTATTTCTTTCACGGTGAGGTTTGTTTGGAATATCAAAACGATGACGGTTGCGTCAGGCAAACACTGGCAACGGATTGCCAGTGCAGGAAATTGCATATGGTGACGGCGATGTCTCGTAAATATTTATGTGATAGGAAGTTGTGTGGCATGCCCACAGCTCGGGGTGGGCATGGACCAGCAACTTTCGATTATCCATTCATGCCCACGCAACGCCGTGGGCATGTCACCAGGTTGGTTCTCAGCTTGATGCAATTTCCGGCACCGTCATCTTCTCGAATCATGTTTGGGAGCGCTCAAGCGACTTGTGTGGTTTCCGTAGATTGCGGTTCCGGGTCGCCGAGATCTTTCTTGAGAATCTTCCCGATGGCCTCCAACGTGCCGTCTTCACGCCATTTCCGAAAATAGGTGTAAACGGTGGCCCAGGGCGGGAAATCGTGGGGCAACATCCGCCACACACAGCCCGCGTTCGCTCGGTAAACGATTGCATTCACAATCTCACGCACATTCGTTTCGCGATGGCGTCCGCGTTGTTTTTCGGGAGGGATCAGCTCCGCGATCCGGTTCCAATCGAAATTGTCGATGTCGCTCGGGTATCGTTCCCGAGCTTCGGGTAAACCAATCATGTGAAGGTCTCGACGAGGTTCAACAAGGACCCGCGGGAAATCATTCCCCACGGATGGTGGATATTATTCAGTGGTCAATCAGGAGGTGTTTTTCCGGCGTTAAACGTCGGCGGTTGATTTCGATTCATGATTCGCTCGACGCAGACGTTCCATATCGGGGTTCATCCAACGTCGGCAAAGTTCCGACATGGGAATTCGTTGCCGAGCCGCTTCGAACCGGATCGCTTTCCAATCCGAGAGCGGCATAAAAATCGAAACCTGCTTGCGAATTTCACGCGTTGACATAGCGGCAATCCTGGTGGTGCATCAACTCGGGCATAGAGGCGGGAAAATCATCGGAAGCTCGAGATCAGTAGGCTTTTAATCAGGGCCACAGAAGACCGTCAGACGGTCTAACGTTCCAAACCGGTCTCTTGGTTCGGCACGCGTCCCGGATGTTTCGGACGCTTGAGTGGTTGGGTCGCCGCCCATTCCAACCAGTTCGCATCGGCCAGGTTCCGCTTCGGTAAATGCTCAGACGATTCATCATCGGATTGCGTCGATCGTCCGGACTTCTTCGCCCGTCGCCGACTGACACGCGGTTTGGGAGACTTCGCCGAATCCTCGGTGTTCCCCATTGTCGTCTGTCGCATCGGGAGCGTGATCGGGCCGTCGTCGTCCCAATCGTCTTCGATTTCCGCCACCCGGTAGCCCCAACGGAAACTCAACCCCGACAATTCTTCGTCACTGTCCCAAGACACTCGGACTTCACGAACCATGATCAACCTTTCCATGTGTGGTGAATCAAAATTGACTCGATTGGAGCAAGACAAATGTGAGAAATGGAGCAAGACAAATGTGAGAAAGGGTGACCTCCCTGTCATTGTCCGGCTCGTCCTGGCTCACCTTTCTCACGTGCATCATTGTAGTGTACGCGTGAACATAAAGGCAAGTGGAATTTGGGTCTCTCGGGAAAATTTGTTCATTGGTGTCCTCCTTGAGACGCCTCTATGGTTCTCAACGGGGAACCGGCTCGGTTGGATCTTCAATCTGTTTGAGATTTTTGAAAATTTGAACATCATGACGTGATGACCGGGATTGCGGTGGAGTTTGCCTTCCGGTCGGCGGTTGTGTCTGGTCGCTCCTCTTGACGCATCGCCCGAATCGCTGGTACTTTCCGCGAAATGGACTGGCCCAATGATGCTTCGCGAAGGGAGTCGCGACCGTGAAAATCTTCTTCTCCGCCGGTGAACCCAGCGGTGACCAGCATGCGGCTCATTTGATTGAAGAGCTTCGGCGGCGTGATCCGAACATCGAATGTTGTGGTTTCGGTGGTCCCGAGATGGAGAAAGTCGGGCTGCGATCCATCTTTCGGCTGACCGATCTGGCGGTGATGGGTTTCGTGCGTGTCGTGCCGATGCTTCGGAAGTTCTTTCGTGTGCTAGGGTTAGCGGAGAAGTTCTTCGCCGAGGAAAAACCGGACGCGGTCGTATTGGTGAACTTTCCTGGTTTCAACTGGCGTGTCGCGAAGCGTGCAAAAGCCGCCGGCATTCCGGTCTTCTTCTATTTGCCCCCGCAGTTGTGGGCTTGGGCATCGTGGCGGATCAAACGGGTTCACAAGTGGATTGATTACGTCCTTTGTGGCTTGCCGTTCGAGCACGATTGGTATTCTAAGCAGGGCGTGAACTCCGAATACGTCGGCCATCCGTTCTATGACGAAGTTGCGGAGAAACAGCTCGACGAGGAATTCGTTGCCGAGTGGAAAACCTCGGAATCGGCGACTCACCCACGGACGGTCGGTGTGTTGCCCGGTTCGCGGCGGCATGAAGTCGAAAAGAACTGGCCGATCATGTTGCCGGTCCTGCGAAACATCGCGGCCAAACATCCGGATGTGCGGTTTCTCGTCGCCGGGTTCAATGATGAGTTCGTCGCACACTGCAAAGAGTTGATGGCACCTGAAGACGAAAACCTGCCGCTCACGTTCTTCACGGGCAAAACACCGGAGATCATCGAAGCGGCGGACTTTTGCTATATGGTGTCGGGCTCGGTCAGTCTGGAGATGCTCGCCCGAGCGAAACCGGTTGCGGTGGTCTATAAGGTCTTCCGTTTTGGCCGGATTGTGCAGCGATTGATGATGAAAGTCGATTACATCTCGTTGCCGAATCTGGTTGCCGACCGTGAAGTGATGCCGGAATGGATCGTCTCCGACCTTATCGAGCAGGACATCACCGCGATGACCGCTCAACTCGATACCTGGCTTTCCAACCCCGAGGAACTTCAGCGGTCTCGTGAGGAGTTGATTGCCCTCCGAGACAGCGTGATGCAAACCGGTGCATCTCGAATGACGGCCGATGCCATCCTCGCGCGACTGCCGCAAGAAGAGACGATCGAACACCGCCGAGCTGCGTGATCACCGTGGCACACCGGTTTTTAGAACTCAATCGCGACGGCGAACCCGTTGGCGGCTTGTTCGATGGAAAAGCGATTACGGATGTCCTGCCGTGCCCGTTCTGCTCTGGCCATGCGATCGGGATCTTGCAGGACAAATCGAATTCCGTCGGTGAGTGCGTGGGAATCGCCCGCCGGTACGAGCCAAGCGGTCTGACGATGCGTGAGCATTTCCGTTGTACCGCCAACGTCGGTGGCGACAATCGGCAACCCACACGCGGCGGCTTCGAGCAACACGCGGCCGAACGGTTCCTGTTTCGCCGCATGCACAAGTAAGTCCGCCTCGGCCATCAATCGCGGCACATCATTCCGATAACCCAGCCGGTGCAACCGATCCGACATTCCCGCTTCGGCAAATCGATCGGAAATTGCTTCGTCAAATTTCACGGTTTCGGGTTTCGTCGAGAAGCGTTCGCCGACCAGCACGAAGTGAGTCGAGGAATCCTGGGAACCAACTGAGATCGCCGCTTCACTCCAGACATCGAGTCCCTTTCGCAGGCCGATCTGCCCAATCGTGAGCAGAAGTTTCGCATCCGCGGGCACACCGAGTTCATGTCGTAGATCAAGCGGCATCTGACTGGTATCACGGCAAGACTGATCGACGGTGATTCCGTTGTGCACGACGACGGTGCGTTCGGCGTTCAAGCCTTGTTCGATGTGAAACGTTCGTGTGGCTTCGGAAACGGCTAGCAATCGACGGTTTTGGTTGAGGTCGGTGATGGTTGCTCGGCTGAGTTTCATGATGTCCCGCAGATGGGCGGTCGTGGGGATGTCGATTTGTTCGGCCAGGGCTCCGGTGAGACGGCCCATTGACAAACTGTTGGCGTGAAGGTGCGTCGCACCGCTGGATTTCACCAAATCGGCCAACGTGCTCAATGCCTGTTCACGGGATAATCGCTGACCGTCCTCGCGCCGCAATTCAAATGGTAGGCATTCCAAATCCTGCTCCCGCAAAGCATCCGTGAGCCGACCAGTCGGTGGAGCAATCGCGATGAATTCCCATCCGTCCCGTTGGAGGGGAGCAATGGTGGCCAAGATCGAATTCTCTCCGCCATGGATCGAACCGTATTCAAAAAGCAACGCGACACGGCGAGGCATATGGATGGTTTCTTTCGTCGAAACTCAATCAATGACGGAAAAATGGGGATATTCGTCGAAAATGCATCGAGTATGCCGCCAGGTCAACCGAGTGCGAATCGAATCGACATAAACGGACGGTTTTCCGGACCGTTTGTGGTTCCTCGTTGGCCCTGGTCGAGTCTTGGTCGGTCATCCTCCGATAACGAAAGGGAGTCCCCAATGCGGCCGATGTTTGGCATCGTGTTGCACGGTCCTGAACGGTTTTCGGGATCGAACGATCTTACGGAGAATGCGGATGGAATTATTTCAAACCCTTACGGATGATCAGAAAGCCCTGGTCGGTTGCGTGGTTGCACTGTTGACGTGCGGAACGTTGATGTCGCTCAGTTACTACGTCGGCCAAATGTTTCGCAAGAACGACACACCCGAACCCGCCGAACCCCACATCTTGCGATTTCCGAATCGTGTCGATACGCACGAGGAGCGTCCGGAACGAAAAGCCGCCTAATCAACGACCCGAAAGACAAATTTCACTGCCAGGCCAAACGAGGATCGACACGTGCCCGATACACGTGTGATCCTCGATTTTCTTGGTCGCGATTCGTTTCAGATCGGATGATCGATTCGTTGCGGTTGAATTTGTTCCATCGTTAAGTGGGTTAACTGTATGGTCTACAGACTTCTCTTTAATTCTGAGCTAAGAGATTGATTGAGAGTGGAGAAAATTCGTCTCTCGAAGCAATTCCCGATGGAGACATACGACCGCTTGTTAAGATCGATCATAGTCGAAGCGAATTTGCCCTTGGAATTTGGAGGTCGAGGTTGTCATGACTGATGTCAGCATTTATTCGGAATTTGCCGACGATCCGGAATTTCAAGAGCTACTGACCATGTTCATGGAGAGCATGGCGGAGCAGCAAACCCACCTGAACGACGCGTTCATGGCCGGTGATTTAGACCAAGTGCGGGAAGTGTCTCACAAGATTAAAGGCTCAGGAGCCGGCTACGGGTTTCCGGAATTAACGGACCTGGCTGCCAGCTTGGAAGTGAGCAGTCGAGAACGTCTGGACGATCGTGTTGAAACCGATTTCAACGCCCTACAGGACTATCTGAATCGATTGCTTGCCGGAACCTAGCGGATTCCCGTGGGAAACTCCGTCTTTCCCTTGCCGTGAGCGGTCGAATTCGCCAACGTAAAGCGATAGTGATAAGAGTGCATCACTTGTTAGACGTTGTGGCGTCGATTTCCATTGAAATTTCGCGAGGGAACTCTCATGAATCAAAATATCGTGCGAATGGTGTGTGGAGTCGGGCTCCTGGGGTTTGGGTATCTCTTGGGCGCAAGTGGAAGTTTCTCCACACCGATGGCCAACGCCCAGCAAGCCGCCAACGATTCAAAAATTCCGTTGGGGCTGCAACGCGATACGATCGACAAGGTAAAGCAAGCCCTCGATAATCTCAGTGGTGCTCAACAAGCGCTCAAGGACGAAGGTCGTTACAACCCGGCTATCAACGGTATCAATGCGTTTGCAACCACGGTTGGTGGTGTGGATGCGGTTGGCGATTTGGAATCGAACCGGGCTGTCGATCCGGAAACCTTCGCCGCTCTCTACGCCGGACAGGCCACCAACGAAGTGAAGCAACATCTTGGGAAAGACCAGGAAGGCCGGTTGACCTACAAAGACAAGGTCATTCGGATGTACTCCTTGGCTCAACTGCAACAGCTTTATCAACAGCGACAGATGATCACAGAAGCTGTCACCAAGTAGTAACGCTGTCGGTTGGTACTGGTTCCGTCGCGGGTTTCCGATCCGGACTCGTTGGCGTGCTCGTCGACAATCCATTAGCCTGTAACTTCGGGTTGGATATTGCCACAACAGGAACGACCTGTGTGGAATCGTCTTCGTGTCCGTCTTTGTGATCCGTTTAGAGGAAACTCCTGTGCCGACTGCGCAATCTTTGCGAACCCCATCCGATAACTCGACACGCTCTGGCTATTGGTTGCAATTGTTGATCCCGGCTGTCGTTTTCGGATGGGCCCCGCTCGTCATGGCCGACGACGCGGACCATCTGAACCAGCTGCAAACCGAAGCCGTGAAGGAAAAATTCAGTCCGGCTGCATTTTGGGGCACCGATGACTCGATTTATTCGAATTGGTATTCGCACTCGAATCGACTGATTCCGGTTTACACCTTCGGCACTCGTGGAGCTGGTGAGGGGATCGACCTAACCAGCTACACCGGCAAAAACAGCCCCTACCGAGACGAGGCGAAACTCAGCCGGATTTACGGTCACACGCCGACCGATACGCTTAACGATGCCGCGGAATACCTCGATCAATCGAACATTGGGGACATCCAAACGGCTGCTCTCAAGGCCGGGAAGAAGCACATCTTCTTAGTAGTCTTCGATGGCATGGATTGGCAAACCACGCAGGCGGCTGCGATCTACAAGACTGGCAAAGTCGGATACACCTCCGGTCGGGGCAGTGGACTGCATTTTCAAGACGCCACCGCAGGCGGCACGACTCAGTTTGGTGCGATGGTCACGACTCCCGTTGCCCAACGGGCTCAGATTGATGTCGATCAGCAAACCGCCGACGGGTTGGCGGGCACGTTCGGCGGATACGATGCGAAACGCGGGGGATCGAACCCGTGGTCGCAACCGGACGATTTGCCTTACCTCATTGGCAAGTCGTCGAAGAAAGCCCCCGGAAAGCACGCCGTCCCAGATTCCGCAGCGACCGCGACCGCGATGACCACGGGAAGCAAAACCTACAATGGTTCGATCGGGGTGGATCGTACGGGGTTTCAAATCACGTCGATTGCTCATGCCGCTCAGCAAGAAGACTACCGAATCGGCGTGGTGACGAGCGTGCCGATCAGTCATGCCACTCCCGCGTCGGCGTATTCTCATAATGTCACTCGCAACGACTACCAGGATCTCAGCCGTGACTTACTCGGGTTGCCTTCGATTGCCCACCCGGATCAACCGCTTTCTGGTGTGGATGTGCTCATCGGTGCGGGGTACGGGGTGAAGACTTCAACCGACCGCGCACAGGGCAAAAACTTCGTACCGGGAAATCGGTACCTCACCGATGCGGATTGGAAAGCCGTCAATGTCGAGAATGGTGGCAAGTACGTTGTCGCATCGCCGCAAAAAGACAAGACGGGTAAAGAGGTTCTCGCCGAAGCGGCTCAAAAGGCCATCACGGACGGTCATCGTTTGTTCGGATTCTTCGGGACCGGTTATGCCCATCTACCATTCCAAACTGCCGATGGCAAATTCAATCCGTCACCGGGGACCACGAAGAAACAAGAAAAGTACTCCGCTGATGAAGTTCGCAGCCAACCAACTCTGTCTGAGATGACCGAAACCGCCCTGGCCGTGATTTCGGCTGACGACAAACCGTTCTGGATGCTGGTCGAAGCCGGCGATGTCGACTGGGCCAATCACGACAATAACTTGGACAACTCCATCGGTGCTGTCTTCAGTGGTGACGACGCCGTCCGGACGATCACCGAGTGGGTCGAGAAGAACAGCAGTTGGGACGAGTCGGTTCTCATCGTCACCGCCGATCACGGACACTATCTCCATCTGAAGAAACCGGAATTGCTGATTCCAAAGACTGAAAAATAGCCCCCCCGACGCTCGATCGACATGGATGCCGTTATGTCTCGTCCGAATATTCTTTGGTTCTGCACCGACCAACAACGGGCCGACACAATTGCGGCACTCGGGAATTCGTTAATTCGCACGCCGAACGTGGATCGTTTGGTCTCCGAAGGCGTGAGCTTCACGGAAGCGTATGCTCAAAGCCCGGTTTGCACGCCAAGCCGGGCTTCCATGCTGACCGGGCGGTATCCCCGCACGACGCGTTGTCGCCAGAACGGGCAGGGCATTCCACCGACCGAACGGCTTGTGCCGCGAATGCTCGCGGACGGCGGTTACGTTTGCGGTTTGGCGGGGAAGTTGCATCTTGGGTCCTGTGCGAACGGGCAAGTCGAACAGCGGATCGACGATGGTTATTCGGTCTTTCACTGGAGTCATCATCCGCAACCCGATTGGCCGGAAAACGCCTACACGCAATGGTTATCTCGACACGGCCAGAGTTGGGAGAAACTTTACGACGGTCCGTCCACGCGATTCGTCAAACGAGGTGTGCCGGCGAAGTGGCATCAAACGACGTGGTGTGCCGAGATGGCGATTGAGTTCATCGAGGCTCAAGCCGCCACCGATCAACCATGGATGTTCAGCGTGAATTGTTTCGCGCCGCATCATCCGTTCGATCCGCCCGGCGAATACTTGGACCGCTACGATCCCCAAGACATGCCACTGCCGAAGTTTCAAGCGGGGGAACTCGACGGCAAACCGAAGTTTCAACAACTCGATCACGCTCATGCTCATAACGAGCCGGGTTCGTATCCGACGGCGGACATGACCGATGACGAAGCCCGCGAAGTCGTGGCGGCGTATTATGCGATGATCGAACACATCGACCACGAATTCGGCCGCATTCTGACGGCTCTCGAACAAACTGGGCAACGACGCGATACGCTGGTGATCTTCATGTCCGATCATGGCGAGATGCTGGGCGATCATGGTTTGCTTTTGAAGGGGCCGCATTTTTACGACGAAGCGGTTCGCGTGCCGTTGGTGATGTCTTGGCCGGAACGGTTCCAGGCCGGTTTACGAAGCGATGCCCTCGTGGAGTTGGTCGATCTCGCGCCGACGCTGCTGGAATCCGCCGGCATACCGATCGAATTGGGGATTCAAGGGCGGTCGTTGTTGCCAATTCTCCGTGGAGAAGCCGACCCGCATTCGCATCGGGAATTCGTGTTCTCCGAGTACTACAATGCCTGGACTCACGCTGACGCATATTCGACAATGCTGCGGACGCGAGACGAGAAAATCGTTGTGCATCATGGACAGCCGGTAGGGGAACTCTATGATTTGCGGGCCGATCCCGACGAGTTCGTGAACCTATGGGATGAACCGACCGAATCTGATCGAAAACTCAGGATGCTTCAAGCTGCTTTCGACGCGAGCGTGTTCACAATGGATCCGTTGCCGCCACGTTTGGGGCCGTTTTGACGATCGACAATGGAAAACTACCGCACGGAGTGAGACCGGAACTCATGGATGCCGAACCGCCAGCGGACGAATCGCCACACATCAGCCGCGCCCCTTCGCTTTGGCACAGCTTTCGATTTGCCGCCGAGGGCATGTGGTATGCGTTGCGGACCCAACGCAACTTGCGAATTCACTTCGGTGCCGCTGCCATTGTGATGACATTGGCCACGTGGCTGCACGTCTCTCGCTTTGCGTGGGCGGTGCTGGTGCTGCTCATCGGCTTGGTGTTGGCAGCGGAGTTGATTAACACCGTGGTGGAAGCGGTGGTCGATCTCGTCTCGCCGGAGTTTCACCCGCTCGCGAAAATCGCCAAAGACGTCGCCGCCGCCGCGGTGCTAACGGTCTCGGTGACGGCGGTGGTCGTCGGGTTGTTCCTCCTCGGTCCGCCGTTGTGGGAAGCGTTGTTCGAATCGTAATTACCCGCCTTGGCACACTCTCGTGTTACAGCGACGGGTGAGTGACGTTGGGGCGTTCGTAGTTCCAGCGGTCGAGCACGGTTCGCCACTCGCGATCGATTCGCTCCACCGTCTCCGCATCGAAACTGTATTTGTTCTTGCGATACGATTTCTGGGCGGCGACGTATTCCTCAAGATGCGGTTTCGCGGTTTGGAATCCGGGCAGGGCGAGTTCCGTGTAGAGTCGGGCGACTTCACCGACCGGGTTTTGCTCGACATCTTCAAACCGAACTTCCGCAAATTGCCCTGGGGGAATGCGGTCGATGTCGTTGTAGAGTCGTTCGTGCAAGCGGGTGTAGACGCCGAAGTTTTGGTCTTCGATGTCTTCCCGCTCCACATTGTGAAGTGCAAACGCGTCAAGAAACTTCCGCCACAAATTGTTGTTCGACTGCTGCACCACATACGGATTGCGGTAGATGTGAATGAATTTCGCGTCCGGAAACATTTCCAAGAGCGTCGGAATGCGAGCGGCGTGCGGCGGGCTTTTGAGGCACAGCGGTTTCGGTCCCTGGTCGGCAATCACGCGGCGAAGAAACCAACCGTAGGTGCGTTTCCAGCGGTCGTGTTGTTTCTCGGTGATGTCCTCAAATAGCACCCAATTCCGAAAAATCTGTTCGAGCTTCTTCGGAAAATAGTACGCATGCAGGAACGACATTTCGCTGATCCGCGACATCGCGAACTCTTCTTCCTGCGCTTCCTCCAAACCGAAGCGGACGGAATCCATCGGGCGTTCCGACGGCATTCGTTTCGCCAAACTGCGATACACCAAACCACGCGCTCCGAGGAAACTCTGAGCCGCCACGCAGTGAAACGCTTTCACGTATGCGAATTGCGGATCGCAGGTCATGAGGTTGTGCAGATGCGTCGTGCCGCTTCGCCAATGACCGATGATGAACACCGGTGACTTCGGCAAGCCGATCCGCTTGACCTTTCGAGAGGATCGCAGATCGTCGAGTCGTCGAAACGGAATACCGACCGTGCAGGTGGCGGCGAGTTTCGTCGCCAAGCCGCGGTACTCCCGATCGACTCCGTACGTGCGAACGAGCTTGGCGAACGTGCGGCATCCGATCAACGACAACGGATGTGGTGAGGAACGGTCAAACGTTGACATGGTCTCACTTCCGGTTCACCGCGACATCATCGGCTGCGTCGTTTCTTCGGTCGTGTCGTTGGCATCGCGAGTCAGTCGCTGCACGCCATACGGTTTCCGAACGTCGTACGTCACGCCCCGCCACACGATCCGTCGTTTGACGATGGCCTGAAAAATCAGTTCGGGCGTCAACCACGATGCCGCGAGCATCAGCAATCGGCTTGGAATTCCGAACGATCTTGCGAGCGTCTTGCGATGGGCAAGCAAACCGCGAACCCGCTTTTCGATCAGCA
The DNA here is from genome assembly GCF_011634775.1 of Thalassoroseus pseudoceratinae. NCBI lineage: Bacteria > Pseudomonadati > Planctomycetota > Planctomycetia > Planctomycetales > Planctomycetaceae > Thalassoroseus > Thalassoroseus pseudoceratinae. The sequence continues at coordinate 275,428 of NZ_JAALXT010000006.1, read as the reverse complement.
GCAACAAGCCGAACGCCAATCCCAGATAGATCGCCAGCACACCGAGAAGCTGCCCCAATATGGTCCAGTTGGCTTGCGTCATTCGCAGGAATGCAGCGATGGTGAGGCCCCAGAGGCTGATTGTCGTCCCCACGTAAATGACGCTCGCAGGCCAAAAGGCATCGGGGCGGTACAACCGAACCCACAACATCTGTCGCGTGACGAACGTGCGGTAACTCTCCAGCGAACAACTCGATGACTCAACCATCACCAATCGGGTGACGCATTGCAGTTTGCGTTTCGTTCGACGGAGATGGGAACTGAGTGGCAAATCCTCGCAGCCGGCGTGCTTCCAACGCTCGCGGAGTTCCGGTTCATCGAGAATCGCCCGCCGAACCGCTAGCGATCCACCCCACGGCAAGTTGCGAACGGTGCTACTCACAATCGACGCCGCACACCACACGTAACGCCATACGGTGCCCAATCGGCGATCGGGCACTGTGTACCAGCGGCAACCGTACGTGCAGTCGGCCTGATCGCTTGCCAACGGCGCGACCAATTCGCTCAGCCACGTTTCATGCGGGACGACATCGGAATCAATGAACGCGACAACTTCACACTCGGCGGGCAATGTTTCCATCGCCTGCAAGACCGCGCTGTTCTTAAGTCCGCAAGTCGTGAGTCGCGTGACGAGCGGTTGAATGTCGAAGTTCGCCGCGTCTTGGAGTTCATCTCGCAAAAGTGGTTCGGCAGTTCCATCGGGATCGTCCAAGATGATCCGTACGGAAACCGACGGATAATCTTGATTCTTCAACCCACGGATTGTCTCCCGTAATCGGTCGTCGATACCGCGGATCGGCAGCAAGACGGCGACTGGTGGCAGAGAACTCGGTTCTGGCTGCGGGGTCGGTCGAGGACGCGAGCGGAACCAAAACAGCACCGTCGCGGCGGCCTGCTGAACGGCCGAAACCGCCAGCAGGATGACCAAACCCCATTCCCAGGAGGTCATGACCGATTTCCTCGACGAGTCGTTCCGGCTGCGGCGAACGCGGTTTCCGAATCCGCCGGTGCGAGGGCAGCATCCAATTGCGATGCCAATTCCGAAACTTGCGGTGGGAACATGATCGAGAAGTGCTCGGCTTCCAATTCCGTGTGCACGCAGTCTTGATTCGTCCAACGACTCCAACTGCTTTCCGCGGCACCGAGCCCGTTGGTCGCGCTCCACAAGTGCAGCGGCACGGAAAGCGGGGACTGCGGTGTGCCGGGGTCGTCGCTCATCATTTCCAGGTGCAAGCCGATTCGTCGGAGATACTCACCGACCAATTCCTCGGGCACACCCGCACTGAGGTGTCCGCCATCGAGCAACCAACTCAAGACTGCATCGGAACTGAAGTGAGCAGCGACTTCCGCCGTTTCGCGTTCGAGACGATCGGCTTCGAGTTCGACCAGGAAGCCCGTTTCTTGTCGGATCAACTCGTAAGTTTCCACCAGGAACTTCTGAAGTTGGCGTTCCTTCTTCTCGGTGGAGTCGAGATCGGCGGGGTTCGATTCCACGATGCCGAGGAAGTCCACGGTTCGTCCCATCTCTTCCAGCCGAAGTGCCGTGCGAGCCGCCAACAAACCACCCATCGAGAACCCGAACAACCGCACTGGGCCGTCGGCGTGTTCTTGAACGATGGCGTCCGCGTATTGCCGAGCGAGAGTTTCCGTCGTTTCGCCATCCGCCACTTCCGTGGCTTGCAGACCGAACACAGTGTATTCGTCGCTCAATTGTGGCAGCAAGTCGTCATAAATTCGCAGCTCGCCACCCGCTGGATGGAAGACGAACAACGGCGACGCTCCGCCGGTGCCCTTCCGAAGCGGAATCAGCGGGGAATCTTGAGCAGCTTGCGGTGTCGATTCGTCTTCGACGATTTCTTCCGACGTTCCGAGCAGCGATTGCAACAACGTCACGGCGAGTCGTTCGATCGTCATGTCTTTGGACAACGCACTCATCGGCACGGCGACGCCCAAATCGGATTCAATGATGCTTGCCAGTTCGACGCCCATCAGCGAATCCAGACCCATTTCGGAAATCGGCCGATCCAACGCCAACTTGCCCGGCGACATACCCAGCACACGACCGACACGGCCGCGAACGAACTCCCGCATTTTCGCGGGGCGTTCTTTGGGTTCGGCAGAAACGATGGATTCCCGTACTCCCTGCGATGCGTCACCGTCGCCGGATTCACTTTGGTTGGCGAGGAGGTTGGTTAGCAGCCCTGGCGTTTGTTTCAGGTTGCGGAATCGTCCGGCGAGGGTTTGCCAATCGGCTCGCACGGAAACGAACGAGGAATTCGCTGCCGGAATGGTCACGTCGAGTGTTTTGCGGATGTCATCGACAGACATCGCGGTGAACCCGAGTTTCGCGAGCGAATCGCCCAGATCTTCCCGTTCGGCCACATACCCGACTTCACCCAGCACACCCCAACCGATGGCCGTCGCGGGCAAACCGAGACGACGCCGATGGTCGGCAAGTGCTTCCAACGAGAAGTTCGCCGCCGCGTAGTTGCCTTGGCCAAAGTTCCCAACCGCCGCACTGACCGAACTGAACAGCACGAACATATCGAGCGGCATGTCCTTCGTGAGACGATGCAGCACCCAAGCCGCATGCGACTTCGGCCGTGTGACGGTCTTGAAGCGATCGGTGTTCAGATCGCTGATCACGGCGTCGTCGATGACCATGGCCAAGTGCAATACGCCACCGATGGGCGGCATTGTGGCTTGCGTTTCCTTCAACACTTCCGCCATGCGGGTTTCGTCGGTGATGTCGCAGCACTCGGCTCGCACGGTGACATCTCGCGATTCGAGATCGGCCACGAACGCCTTCGCGGCATCCGTTTTCGGACCGCTACGACTCACGAGCAACAAGTGTTTCGCACCGTGATCGACCAACCACTTCGCAACTTCCTGACCGGCTCCTCCGAAAGCACCCGTCACGAGGTATGTGGCATCGGACCGGACCGCCGGTTTCGTTTCCGTTCGGCGAATTTGCCCCCAGTGTTGCGTGAGGTCGAGCACAACTTTCCCGATGTGCACACCTTGTCCCATGAGCCGGAAGGCTTCCTGCACCCGGGCCACCGGCAACACCCGTGTCGGCAGCGGTGCGAGGTTTCCGTCCGCACTTTCGGCGAACAGACCACTCAGCAACGACATGCCGGATGCCGGATCGCTGCCCATCATCGCGGACAAGTCGACCGCATGATACGCCACGTTCCGACGGAACGGCCACAAGCCCACGCGGGTGTTCTCGAAGAAGTCCCGCTTACCGAGTTCGAGGAATCGACCGTACGGTGCAAGACACGACAAACTTCGCACCATCGCTTTTCCGGCAAGCGAGTTCAACACGGCATCCACACCGCGTCCGTCGGTCGCTGCGAGGGTTTCGTCGTAGAAGTCGAGTGACCGCGAATTCATGATCCGCTTCACACCGTACTTCGGCAGCAGTTTTCGTTTAGGATCGGTCCCAGCGGTCGCGTAGATGTCTAAACCGAGACGCCGGGCAATGTGCATCGCCGCCATCCCAACACCACCAGCCGCCGAGTGAATCAACACCGATTCACCTTTTTGCATCCGTCCAACGTTTCGCAACGCGTGATCGACGGTGATGTAGGCCACCGGCATCGAAACCGCTGCGGACAAACTGAGGTGATCCGGCACTTTCGTTACCCGAGCACCGGCCACGGTCAGCACGGATCGGAAACTTCCCGCAGTGCAGGCGATGATACGATCACCAGGTTGAACGTGCGTGACGTTCGCTCCCACGCTCCGCACGATCCCACTGCATTCGTCGCCCGGTTCGATCTGAGCCAAATCGTCAGCCGGGAACCGACCGAGTGCCCGCAGAATGTCGCGGAAGTTGAGCGCGACAAAGTGCACATCCATCTGGATTTCGTCTGGTCCGGGCGGTGCCGGATGCGTCTCCAACAACTCCAAGCTGCCGAGATCGCCGGGCCGAGCGACGTGCAATCGGAAGGGAACTTCGTTGGCAGAGTCCGCGGCGATTGTCTCGGTTCGTGGATCGATTTGCTCCATTCGCGGCACCAATCGGTGTGCTCCACGCCAAGCAACTTCCGATTGCGGATCGTCCGCACAAAGTTCCGCCCACAGCGTGTTTTCGTCGCCCTTCAGCGGGTCGAGATCGATTTGCCGAATGGCAATGTGTCGATATTCCGAAGCCGCCGAGCGGCCCAATCCGACCAATCCGCCTTGCAACGGACCCGTTGCTTCGGTCGAAACTCCCACATCGCGGGCACCCCGTGTGACCAGCAGCAACCGTCGCGGCGATTGCTTCTCGTCAGCGGCGAATACCTGCAAGAGATGCATCAACGAATGCGTGGAACGATCGTCAATCGATTCCAGTCCGCTCATGGTGATCTCGGCGGAGTCGGTGTCGCTAGCGGTCAGATGGACGATGCTCCAATCACCGCCTCGGAAGCCGATCGCCGACTTGAGTTGCACGAAATCATCGTAGTTCGCGGAGTTGATTTGGAATTCATCGGAATCCAACAAGTCGAATTCTTCGCCATCCCGCACGGTCACACAACGACGACCCGCGTGACGAAGTTGGTCAACGAGCGTATGCCCAGCGGCTCCACCGTCACCAAAGATCAACCAGTTCGGTTCCTTTGGTGGTTTGTCGGCGATGAACACTTTCGGCAATTTGGTTTCCGACCGGTTCGGCTGCCGAGCGACAATCACGGCGGCATGTTCGCCGGTTTCGTTGCAGGTTGCGGGCAACGTGGGCGATTCCCAACCGGTTTCCGAGAGGATTTCACTCCACTCGGATGTGGTCAACAATGGGCTGTGTTCACGGGCGGGGTCTTGCTGATAATTCCACCAACCGTCCGTCAAACCAAAGACCAAATCGAAGGCCATCCGCGTTTGCGTGAGTTCTCGCAGCACGAGCAACCCGCCATCGACGAGCAAGCTCGAACATCGTCCGAGAGCCGCTTTCAAGTCCGTCACACCGTGAATCGCGTCGGCGGCGATGACGATGTCGAAACAACCGGTCGGCAGATCCTGCTCGGCGGGGTCGCGTTCCAAATCGAACTTCGCATAACGCACGCAATCCGAATTGCGGAATTGGTCCTCGGCTCGTTGCAAGAAGTACGGCGAGAGATCGGTAAACCAGTATTCGGTTTGATTGTCCGGCAGCACCGGCAGCATGTATGCCGTCGTTCCGCCTGTGCCAGCACCGACTTCCAGAATGCGAAGCGGTCGTGATTCCGGCAACCGATTTCGCAGTTCGACCGCGATTCGTTGAATGAACGTGTTGCCGTAACGAGTCCAGTATTGATCGCGGTAAACTTGTTCGAGCAGTCCGACTGATTCTTCGGAGAACAACAACTTCAACGGATCGACTTCACCGGAGAACACACCTGCCAAGTCTTCGCCGCAAACTTCGATCAACCGCAAATGCGGATAGAGTTCGGGCAGTTCCGCGAGTGCGTCCAACCAGGCGGCGTTGACGTCTGGTTCGGGAAGATTGTTCGCGACCTGCCAGGCACCGTCTGTCTTCGTGAACTCACCCGATTCGACCAAGCGATCCAAGCACCGCTCGAACAGCGGCCGATGTTTCTCGATGAGTTTGCCGGAATCGACCAACGCTTGCGAATCGACCGACTCACCGGCTTTGAGATCAATTCCCATCTGCTGCAAAGCGTTCAGGAAATACGGTGTGGCCACACGATCCTGAGCGGCAACGCTGTCACCGATGATTGTGGCGGGCACGTCGTGCCAAGTGTTTGCGGCTACGTTCTCGGCGGATTCGACAAGGTCCGTGAGCGATTTGGTTTCGGCCAGCGGTTCCGCCACGACCGACGATCCCGGAAGCGGCGCGTGATACCAACGAGTTTGGTGCAAACACGGACCAATCTCGTTGCGTTCCCGTTCGCGTTGCGAAATCACACCACGACAACGGAAATCGAGAATATCGATCGCGGGTTGTCCGTCGATGGTGAAGATGCGAATGTCACCCGTGACTTGCATCGCGGATGAGCTCGTCAGTTTGACTTCACTGTACGCAGCCGTGCCGGGCGATTGATGGAAGTGCACGCGGCCGATTCGTTCCGGCAGGAACATACGGTCGTCGGCTCGTTCTTCCGGCGGAATCGCTTCGAGCAGCACTTGGAAACACGCATCCAGCAACGACGGATGCACATGGTACAAGTTCGCCCGGTCCATCAAGGATTCATCGAGTTCGATGCGACCAAGTGCCGATTGCCCCGTGCGGTGCAATTCTTTCACACCTTGGAAAGTCGGTCCGTATTCCAGGTCGATCTGGCGGAATGTCTCGTAGAATGCCTCGGCGGATGCGGGTTCGGCATTCGCTTTCCAGGCGTCGATGTCGAGTGGACTCGGTTCGAGTTTCGGCATCGGACGGTACATGGCTTGGGTGTGTTTCATCCATGCTTCGTCGGATTCGTTCATCCGGCTCGCCATGAACAGCGTGCCCGCGTTTGGGTCGGCGGAAACTTGCGTGAGCGGAGCCGCTTCGTTCGGCAGGAACAACGCTCGCAGCATGTCCACATCGTCGATTGTGACGGATTCGGATTTCTCCGCCCGCAACGCCGCTGCGAGGAACATTTCCACAAAACCGGCCGCCGGGAAAATCACTTGGCCACCGGCTTTGTGATCGGGCAACCACGTATAGACCGACACATCGAGCGAGTTGTGCCATTCGTGTTCAGCAGCCGTCGCGGCTTGACCGAGCAACGGATGGTAATCGGGACGCAACCGCGATTGTCGAGAGTCGGCACTTTCATGCCAGAAGCGTTCGTGCAACCACGGATGACGCGGAAGATTCACGACGTTTCCACCCGTCGGGAAGAACGCAGACGGATCGACCGTGAGACCGTGCGTTTGCAGTCCGACAAATGTTCCGCGAATGGTTTTCTGGTCGTCTTCCTTGCGGACAAGCGATGCAAATACCGTTGGCTTCGGGCCGTCCGACTTGCGGCATTGTTTGATCGACGCACCCAAAACTGGATGCGGTCCGATTTCGAGGAAGTTCGAATAGCCCATGTCTTGCAGGGTTTCGATCGCCGGAGCGAAGCGGACCGGCTGACGGATGTTGTCCCACCAGTAATCGGCGGAAAGCCCTTCCAGACCGACTTTCTCGCCCGTGACGGTGCAGACCATCTCGCAGGTGCGGGCGGAGTTGTTGATTCTGCCGATCGCGGACATGAACGATTCTTCCGCGGGAGCCACCAGGTGACTGTGAAACGCGTGCTTCACCCGCAACGCTTTCCACCAAATATCGCGGGCATCGAGTTCCTTGCCGACGGCTTCCAACGCTTCGGCTTCACCGGCGAGTGTGACCATGTCCGGGCTGTTGATGGCGGCCACGCACACCTTCGGCTCAAACTCGGCAATCAAACGGCGCGCGTCGGCTTCGTTGAGGCCGGCGGCAAGCATCTGACCGGGCAGGGCGTGTTCTTGCAGCGAAATTCCCCGGTAGCCAATGATCTTCACGGCGTCTTCGAGCGAGACCAAACCGGCCACATGAGCCGCCGCAATCTCACCGACACTGTGTCCGACAACGGCCGCCGGATTCACGCCCCACGATTCCCACAATCGAGCCAAACCGACGTGAATCGCAAACAACGCCGGTTGAGCCACCGATGTGAGATGGATTTGGCTGGATTCGTTGTCCTTCGAGAGTTCCTCGATCAATGACCAATCGACCACGTCTTTGAGCAGCGTGTCGATTTCGTCCATCGCCGCTCGGAACACGGGTTCGCGACGGTACAAGTCCATGCCCATTTGAGCGGCTTGCGGGCCTTGTCCACAGAAGACGAACACCAACCCTTGTTCATCTTTCTTCGCTTCCGCCGTGTGCATGTTCGGGCGGGTTTCGTCATCCAGAAACGCGGTCAAGGTTTCACGGGCCTCGTCGGCGTTCTGTGCCACCAAACCAAGACGGTGCGAATAATGCGACCGCCGCATTTGCGACGTGTAAGAGATATCGGCCAACGAACCGTTCGCCGAGTCCGCAAGGAATGCGCGGAAATCGTTGGCTCGTTGACGGAGGGCATCTTCGGATCGTGCAGTGATCAACAGCGGAAACGGAACCTGGTCCGAATCAGTGTGGGCGTGCGAACCGTTGGTGCTCGCGATGGCCGATCCGTTCGTTGCCGGTGTATGCCCGTTGCTGCGAACAATTTGCGGGGAGTGTTCGTTGAACTGCTGCGTTCGTTCGTGGTTGGGGTCGGCCAAGATGACGTGCGCATTCGCGCCACCGAAACCGAACGAGTTGATACCAACGACACCGGGTTTGTCATCCGGCCAGGCTTCCATCTCCGTCGGTACGCGGAGTTTGAATTCCTCGAACGGGATGTGCGGGTTTGGGGTTTTGAAGTGCAAGTTCGCAGGGATTTGGCGTTTTTGCAGCACGAGAATCGCTTTGACGAGCGAGGCAATCCCCGAAGCGGCTTCCATGTGTCCGATGTTCGTTTTCACCGAACCGATGATGAGCGGTTGCTCGGCGGATCGGCCATCGGAAAACACACGACCAAGGGCCGTCGTTTCCGCCGGATCACCGACGACGGTGCCGGTTCCGTGGGCTTCGACGTAGCGGACACTCGCCGGGTCAACCTGCGAATTCTGATAAACTTCCCGCAGCAACGCTTCTTGGGCATCGGGGTTGGGCATGGAAATCCCGCCGGTGCGTCCGTCTTGGTTGGCACCGGTTCCCAGCACAATCGCTTGAATCGGATCGCGATCACGGACGGCATCGGAAAGGCGTTTCACGATGATCGCCCCGCCACCTTCCGATCGGACGAACCCGTTGCCGGACGCATCGAAAGCCTTGCAACGGCCGTCGGGAGACAACATCGACGCCGCCGAGAAACTGATGAACGTTTCCGGGTTGATGATGACGTTTACGCCCCCGACGATGATCATGTCGGATTCGCCATCAAGCAAGCTCTTGCAACCGCGATCGAACGCCATGAGCGCAGACGAACACGCCGTATCCACGATAAAACTCGGGCCACGGAGATCCAAGCAGTAAGAGATCCGGTTGGCCGCGATGCTCAGTGAACACCCTTGAGCCGTGAACGCACTCAGACCACGTTGCGATTGGCGGTCGCGTTGAATCTGGCCGTAATCGCCGGTGGAGATCCCCACAAAGACCCCGGTTCGACTCCCGGCCAACGATTCCGCCGGAATGCCCGCATGTTCCAAGGCTTCGGCAGTCGTTTCGAGCAGCAAGCGTTGCTGTGGATCGATGTACTGAGCTTCTCGCGGGGAGATCCCGAAGAGACTCGGTTCAAACTGATCGATACTGTCGAGGAACCCGCCCCAACGGGAAGCACTCTTACCGTTCATTCCTGGTCCGGCGCTGTAAGCAAGTTTGCTCCAACGATCTTCCGGGATCTCGGTGACAGCGTCACGACGCTCTTCCAACAATTGCCAGTAACTGGTTCCGTCGGTGATTCCCCCAGGCAGACGGCAAGCGTACCCGACAATCGCCAACGGCTCCGCAGGAGTTGCGGAAGTCGAATGCGGTTCAGACATAGGAATGTGATCTTGGTAAGAAGGAAACGTAGATTGACCCCAGCGCGTTTCCAAGTGACCCACTCGGAAGGACCATCCAGTATCACGATGGCCTGGACTTTCCGCAAGCAAGGATTTCGTGTTTCCGCAAACTTGCCCAATTTAACACCTTGAAACAAATATCGCGGAGAAAAGTCGGATGCATGTTGCCGAGCTTGTGCAGTTGGTTACGGACTATTGAGGAAAAGGTTGAAGACATTTACTAATTCCATAGGGATTTTCACTTGAGTTGCGTGTTTCCTTCGTTCATTCTTTAAATAGGGAGATTACAACGGTTTCGCGTAATCCATGGGCATGAATGACAGGGCATCTGTATGCGAGCTGAGTTAAAGGTCGTCGAAGGTTCCTTGGCCGAAAAAAACATCAAATTGAAAGAAGGCAAGTTCATCGTCGGTCGCGCTCCCGATTGTCATCTTCGGCCCGATAGCGATCTTGTCAGCCGCTACCATTGCGTTGTGCGAGTCGATGAGTACACCGTCCGCGTTCGCGATATGGGTAGCCGAAACGGAACGCATGTCAATGGTCGGTTGATTCAGGCGGACACGCGATTGATGAACGGTGACAAGGTGAAGATCGGCGATATGATCTTGCAAGTGTCGATTGCCGAGGCCGCCGATCCACCATCGAGTTTCGAGATTCCCAAGGCTCCCACGGAACCATCCGATAGCGAAACGAGCTACGGGATTCCGAAAATGCCGAAGTAGACACGCGGACGGTCAATCCGACGAATGCCTCAGAAAACCGCTCGCGCCCCCTCGTCAGCGGACGACTGGCCGACTAAACTGTGAACGATCCTCATGAGGACTTCGTACACGCTCCGTCCAGCCGGTTTTGAGTCATTATGTCTGCTGTTTCTTCCTCTGTTGCCAAGCCGTTGCCGTTCGATGAAGACTTCATTCGTCAATTGACGGAGAAGTACCCCACGCCGTTTTACATCTACGATGAACGGGCAATCCGTGAAAACGCGCGGCGTCTCAATGCGGCTTTCGCTTGGTGCGATGGGTTCCAAGAGTACTTCGCCGTCAAAGCCACGCCGAACCCGCATATCCTCAACATCATGAAAGAGGAAGGCTTCGGCGCAGACTGTTCGAGTTTGGCGGAACTCGTGATGTGCGAACGAGTTGGCATCACCGGGGACGATGTGATGTTCACCTCGAACAATACGAAAGCCGAGGAGTACGCCAAGGCGGTCGAGTTGGGTGCGATCATCAATCTCGATGACATCACGCACATTCCGTATCTCGCCGATTCGGTGAAAATGCCCGAGCAATTGTGCTTCCGTTACAATCCGGGACCGCTCCGCGAAGGCAACACGATCATCGGCAAACCCGAGGAAGCGAAGTACGGGTTCACCAAGGAACAGCTCTTTGCAGGCTACCGTCAAGCTCGGGAACTGGGAGCTAAGCGGTTCGGTTTGCACACGATGGTGGCCTCGAACGAACTCAACGCCGAATACTTCGTCGAAACCGCACGGATGCTGTTCGAGTTAGCCGTCGAATTGAAGAAGGAAACGGACATCTCGTTGGAGTTCGTGAATCTCGGTGGTGGTATTGGTATTCCCTACCGTCCGGGAGATCAGCCGGTCGACTTGGAACACATCGGCAATGGCGTCAAGAAGCTCTACGACGAAATGATCAAGCCTGCCGGTCTTGATCCGTTGAATGTTCTGATGGAAAACGGTCGCTGCATCACCGGGCCGTATGGTTATCTCATCACGTCAGCGATTCACGAAAAGCACATTTACAAGGACTATGTCGGCGTCGATGCCTGTATGGCGAACTTGATGCGACCGGGGATGTACGGTGCGTATCACCACATCTCTGTGCTCGGCAAAGAAAACGCGGCAGCGGACACAACCTGCGACGTCGTCGGTTCGCTCTGCGAGAACAACGACAAATTTGCAATCGACCGGAAACTGCCGAAAGTGGAAATCGGCGATTTACTCGTCATCCACGATGCTGGTGCTCACGGTCACGCGATGGGTTTCCAGTACAACGGCAAACTTCGCTCCGCGGAACTGCTTTGGAAACCCGACGGCAGTGTCCAACAAATTCGCCGTGCCGAAACCCTCGATGATTATTTCGCGACTTTGGATTTCTAGACAGTCGGGCGGGGGCAGCGAGTGTAACCCGCCAAATCCATTCCGCATGAATAACATGGTGCGTTACGCATTGCTGCACGCACTCAACGAAGAAATCTTCGTCTCTTATGATTAATATTGCTCCGATTCGACGTGCTCTCGTTCCTGTCGACAGTGCCGCTGCCGCTCAACTTGTGGCTCCGAATTATGATGAGTTCCAAGGCGACCGCGAGGTTTGGGAGTTCATTCAAGCCAAACCGGAATCGATTCTCGCGGTGACGATGGCGCATTGCGATGTGCCAACCGAAACGGAAATTGGCGAGGACGGTTCCGATGCCACGCTCGACAAAGCCCGCGAGACGCTGAGGAATCGCATCGACAGCCCGCTGACGAAAGTTGTCGAGAACGTGCTGTGGGTTTACGAAATTGTCGATCCGCGTCGGCCCAGTGTGCGGCAGATGGGGCTCGGTGGAGCGGCGAAAACCGCAGACATTCGCACCGATGAATCGCCCGACGGGACCGTGATCCGCAACGAAGGGATTCGCGAGGAAAAAGCCCGTGGGCGAGCGAATTTGATTTCCAAGACGAAGTCCTACGTAGGCGTTGTCAACAATACCGTTGAAGACGAAAGCGGCCACTTGATCACCGCTCTTGAAGAGTACGCCGACGGGCGGGAATGCGATTTCCAAGCCGACGACGAAGTCGGCAACACGCACAAAGTTTGGCTGATCGCGGATGAACCCAGCATCAACAAGTTCGTCGAGCTGATGAAGGCAGAGCCGTTTGCGTACGTCGCCGATGGCAACCATCGCAGTGCCGCTGCCGCGTTGCTGGGGCATGACGATTATCTGGCGATGTTCTTCACGACCGGACGGATGGGGTTGGCACCGTACAATCGGCTGGTCGCCGAACCGAAAGCGGCCGAATTGGATTGGCTGCAAACCCTGGCCGAATATTTCGACGCCCAACCCCGTCGCGATTCCGAACCATTCCAACCCAAGCAGACTCATCACATCGGTCTGTACGATGGCAAGAAGTGGTTGGAATTGGTGCCGAAAGACAACGCCTACGATGCCAGCAACGCGGCGGAGTCAATTGATTCCGACATCGTGCAACGGCACATTTTCGAAGATGTGCTCCAAATCGCTGATGCTCGCGACAAACGGCTGACGTTCGTCGGCGGCAACAAAGATGCGGCCTGGTTGCAAAGCCGTGTCGACAGTGGCGACTTCCACTTCGCCGTGACTCTGCCACCGGTCACGATGGAACAGTTCGTTTCGGTCTGCCAACAGAATCGATTCATGCCGCCAAAATCGACGTGGTTTGAACCGAAGATCCGCAGCGGCTTGGTTGTGGCATTGCTCGACTAGATCGGATTGCGATTGTTCGTCCGGTTAGGGTCACCGTCGATTGTCATCACCGACGGAACGGGTTCGTGTTCCACTTCGGCAGCTTCTCGAGCAGTTTAAGCGGATACGAGAACGGGCTATCCGACTCGGTCGGTGTTGGCTCCGGTGCAGGGACGACTTGCTGATCCTGCGTGATGATGCGGAGATCATCGAACATCACTTCGCCCAGTCCGGTGAGTTGCATTGTGAGTACGTAAGGACCGGTCTCGGGCACTTCTCGCAGGAAGAAGAAGTGTTGCCATTCGCTGGCTTGATTCCAGCGAAGCGCGGCAGCGGGGCCAGCGATGTTGTCGAACAGCATTGCTCCGTCGAGTGAACGTTGGATGTCGTTCGGAACACGGACCCAACCGCTCACATGAACAACTTGCCCACTTTTGACCGAAACTGGCGGCGTCTTGATGATGACAGGACTCGCCGGCATGATCTCCGGTGGGTTTTCTTGCGGAATGGGCAGGGCGTGTAATCGAAGCGAATAGTTGCCTTCCCGCTGCGAGGGGTACAAATCCGCTCCCGCATGCACACCGGGCACATCGTTGCCTTCATGCAATCCGCCGGCGGCGAAGAAGGTGTCGGCATCTTCGAAGTTGCCACCACGGAGTCGGTTTTCCTGGCCAGCGAGATCACTTTGCCCGATGCGTTGCATCAATCGCCAGTGATCGGGCAGGGTTTGGTAGCAGACGGTGTACGGACTCGACAACGGCGATGGCAGTTTGATGACCGCATCGTTCCAGTGTCCGCGTTGCAAGATTCGTTGCAGTTGCATCGCTCGCCCGGCTTCTTCGGCGGCCGCTTGATACGCACCGCGAGCCAAGGCGTCTTCAGCCATCATGACGTGTTCGCGAGACCGTGAAAGAATCTGCGGACTGTCCGGCCAACTGGCTCCGAGCGATTGCAGTTCTTCATCGATTCGCCGGACACGCTCTAATTTTTCCCGGGCCAAAGCCACACAGACCGCCGCACTTTGCGGAGCGATCTGGGCGACTTTTCGCCGGATGGCGTCGATCAACTCGCGATCTCGTGTAATGATGATCGCCGAGGTTTGATCAAACTGTTTCAACGTGATTTCCAAACCACCCGCACCGCGTTTGACCTGACCTTGACCGGTCAACGGCACGATTTTCGTCGGGGACACTTCCCAAGCGGAGGAGAAGTCATCCACACCGGCGACGACAATTCGGGCATTCCGTGCGGCCATCTGACCGGGCACGAATTGGGCTTCCGTGCCGTACCAAATCGGCAGCACGAGTTTGCCATACTCACTGGAGATGACAGTCGCTTCCAACTCACCACCGACTCGGGAGGCCCGTTGCCGTTGGTATTCTTGCTCTCGGAGCATGGCGTCTCGTTCATGACGCGAATCGGCAGTGGTGCGGAAGTCGATGGAACCGCGTCGAATCGCTTGGGCACTCGGCAAATCAACCGAGAACGAAGATGGTGATGAAACGGAACCCGTCGCCAAGAACGGTTGCAACAACGAGAGTTCAAGATTGAGCTGCGTGATCGCCAGACGTCGCTCGGTGGCACCGGGCGAGTTGTCGTCGAAGGAGGTGCGTTTCCAGTACCCAATCCCCTTCATGCCCGCCGCGATCGCCGAATACACCTGAAGCCGGAGTTGCTCCGGTTCAATGACAACTTCGTGACTGCCTTGCCGAGACGTCATCGCCTCCAGCGATGGAGCCGGTTCGGTTTGAATCCAGGTCCACTCGAAACTTCCCATCCGGGCGAGTTTCCGTTTTTCGAGGAACCATTCGCGTTTTTGTTTGTAGCCGAACGATGTGTTGGCGACGTGTCGGCTCATTCCGAGCAACGGCACGCGTCGGGACATCGCCCGTTCTTCACCACCGATGACCTCCACGGCGATTGGGCGATCGAAATTCCGATCGGCGGTTTGCACCTGATCGACCCACGCGAACAACTCGTCTTTCGCCGATGACGGAACACGCGTTCCGAGATTCCAAATGAGAATGGGGCGTGTTTCCTGACCGAATGGCAACACGCTGACATCACGGGCGTCGATGACTTGCCCGTCGGCATCGACCGCACGCGGTGGAGTGGCCATTGCCCACAAGTCATGTTGTCGCAGGGCGTTCAGAGTTGTTTGGTCTTCGTAATCGGGAATGCCAACAACATTCAAACCGATTTCCTTGAGAAGTTCCGGCGATTCCGAATGCTGAGCCGCAATGATCGGGAAGAACGGTCGGCCTTCGACCAGAAACCGACCCAACCGTACTTCACCCGCGGGACCAACCGGAGTGTCGGGCTGCGAGAAACTCGCCGGTTCCGTTTGACTGATTGGATCCTCAACCGCACTGGCGAGCTGCACTTGTTGCGGATTGACGAGCGGACCAAAGTGGAGTCCGTCGAGAAAGATTTCCGTTTCCCCAATGCCAACTTGGCCAGTCAGCACGATGCGATTGACAAACGCACCTTCGGTGTTGAGCGACGGGCGATCCAACTGCACTCGCCATTGGCGAATCCGAGCTTGCAACTGCTTGGAATCGGCCCGACAAACCAACTGCTGCCATTCACCATTGTTCCGATAGATATCGCCGGAAACAAAGGCCGTCAGTGGTTTTCGGGTTTGCGGATGGGTTTCATTCGGGAAGACAACACGGAACCACGCTGTCAAACCGGGGCGATTCGACCGCACCGACACGACCGCTTCCAACTCGTCGATTAACCGGCCTTCCGGGACATCGTGCTCGAGTTGGAAGGTGATTCCGTCCACCTCGCTGACCAGTTTCAACGCTTCGCTACGTTGACCGTCCGCGAATTGTTGCTCGGTACGATGATGAGCGGTCAGCCGGAGTTGCGACGATTTGAACCGGACTGTCCAAGCAGTTTGGTCCGCCTCTTCAAACCCGGCGTAATACTCGGAGGCACGACTCGTGGAACCCCAGAGCACAAGCGATAGACAGACCGCGATCGTCCACCGCGTGATTCGCCTACGAAGCCGTTCGACAATCACGGTGGCAACTCCATTCTCGTCCATGAGGCAAGAGTTCGACAAAATCGGGTCTCTGGTATCAATCAAAACGAGTATGACGCCCCAAACCGTCGGGGCACACAATCGGAATTATCGGCACAACCGGACTGCGGAGATGACTAAAAATCACGGAACTTTCGCGTTTTCGCTCAGAATCGCAAATTATAGCGATTTCCCGAATGACCGATACGGCAGTTTGCTGAGGGGCGGAGTGATGTTGTAAGTATTGTTCTTGATTGTGTTTACGAAATTGTTGTTGTAGTGAACATTTCGGCGACAATCCCGGTTAGCGAATTTATGCAGTCGTTGAGAAAAGGGAACCTGTGAAACCGGGAAAGGATGGGACTTTCGTCTTGTGATCGGTAGGCTGTACCCTCAGAATTGATGGGGTAGCAAGTCCAACTAAGGAGCCTCTGTTCGATGTCGACATCAAATTCTCGCCTCCCCGATAGCGTTGGCGACGAACTACCCCGCGAACTGATCGACTTCGCCAAAGTCATCGCTCGTCTGCCCGCCCACCATCAACCGGAAGTGGAAGAAGCCTACAATCGGGTTGTGGATTCGGTTCGGCGACGTCGGCGGATTCTCACGTTAGTGCAAGAAGCATTGGCTCAACTTCGGCTGGACATCAAGTATCTGATGTTCGATCTCGAAATGACCCGCCGCGAACGGGACGAGCTGAAACACCGTCTCGAAGAATAGCAACATCGATATTTAGGTGGCTGTTTCCGAAGTTCCCGCCAATTGACCCTCCGCCGCCGGTGACTCGGCTTCCTCGCTTCCCACCCGCATCGCCCACCACTGAGCCAACATGGTTCCCGTTAGCATGCAACCGAAGGTGTACAACGCCGCCGGCAACGCGACCGTCGGTTGATCGGGGAACAACTGCGATGCCAAAGTCGCACCGAGTCCCGCGTTTTGCATCCCGACTTCCAGCGTCAGTGCACGTCGTTTGGCGTGGGAAATTCGCATGGCTCCGCCACCGAACCAACCCGCCAGATAGCCAATGCCGTTAATGACGAGCAGCATTGCCAATAGATCGAGTTGCAAATTCGCCAGCCGTTCGTGATTGGCGTTCACAACGACGGCGATCACCCACAGGATGGTCAGGTTGGCGACTGTCGGTCCGATGCGTTGCAACACCGATTCCGCCCGGCGACTCGATCTCGCCAAGAAATACCCCGACAGCACGGGAATCGCGACTTGCAGCAACAGATCCAAAAACGCTTTCTGAGCGATCGCCGCCGGATTGGCCAATGATTGTCGTAATGTCAGAAACAGAATGAGCGGCACGAAAATCGGTGACAGCAACGTGGCGGTGGTGGTCAGGCTGACGGAGTAACTCACGTTGCCGCGAGCCGCGAGCGTCAACACATTGGATGCCATCGCTCCGGGAACCGAACCCACCAAGACCAAACCCAACAGCCATTCGCCTTCCAAACCGGCCAGTCGCGCGACGGTGTACGCCGCTAGTGGCATCGTCGCATATTGCACGAGTGTTCCCCCGAGGACCGTCGGCCAACTCTTGAGAACTTGCCGAATCTCATCGCGGGGCAGCAATCCACCGATGAGGAACATCGTCACGGTGATGATCCAACCCAAATACGGTTTGGAAATGGCGAACGGGTCGAGTTCGGGATTCCAACTCGGCCAGGAGTAAGCCAACAGAGAAAGCAGGATCAACCAGCCGAGCAAGAAGCGTTGAAACATGGAAGTGTCCGTTGTCTTGTTTGTCCGTCGTTCGTGGTTGGCTAGTGAGAAAATGCTTGGATCAGCGGCATCGGACTCGGTCCCGCCGGTTCCGGATTCCCGCCTCGTGACCTGGTTGCTATGGGTGGTCGGTGAGCCGAAATGTGTCTACAGTCTTAACGGTTTGCCGCTAATACTTCGAGAGACTCACGTCATGACGGTTGATAAATCCGAAACTCGCATTCGTCGGATGTTCGGCGAGATTTCCGGACGGTACGATTTGTTGAATCGCGTGCTGTCCGGTGGGATCGACACCGCATGGCGACGCAAAACCGTACGAACCGTGCCACCGACCGGGACGGCTCCCATTTTGGATACCTGTACCGGCACCGGTGATTTGGCGTTGGCGTATTGGAAAGCAGCGGGAGGAAAAGTTCCGGTCGTCGGAACGGATTTCACGCATGAAATGTTGGAAATCGCCCGCGAAAAATCGGCTCGCAAATCCGCCGAAGACGTGACCTACATCGAAGCCGATTCCCAGAACCTACCATTTCAGAACGACATCTTTCAGATCGTTTCTGTCGCGTTCGGACTGCGAAACATCACGGATACGATGAAAGGGCTTCACGAAATGGTCCGCGTGTGTCGACCCGGGGGGCGGGTGGTCGTGCTGGAGTTCTCGCAACCTCGTCGCTCGCTGATTCGCGGTCCGTATCTGTGGTATTCCAAGAATGTTCTGCCTCGGATCGGGCAATTGTTCGCCCCGAATCGTCAGAACGCCTACAACTACCTGCCCGACTCGGTAGCCGAGTTCCCGCATGGCGAAGAATTGGCCGGAATGATGGAGTCCGCTGGATTGACGGATGTCCGCTTTCAACCATTGACGTTTGGAATTGCCACCCTGTATTACGGGATGAAACCCGAGTCGACACCAACCAAGGAGTAGAACGCATGACCGATTTGGTGGTCGCCATCACCGGAGCCAGTGGCTCCATCTATGCAGTTCGCCTGATGGAGGTGTTACTTGCAAGCGGATGCAACGTTCATCTGACGATCAGCCCCGCTGCGGTTCAAGTTTTCGAGCATGAATTAGGGCTCTCGATTGATCTCAACAATTTTGATCCGTCGCAAATCATGCCGCCCAGCATCGACATGAAACATGACAGCAAGCTGGCGTCATTGCGAGGGCCATCGGATGAGCACTACGCCCTGAGTTCGGTCTTCAGCGATTCTGAGATTACCCGGGGCCAACTCAGTTATTATCACCACGTCGATTTCTCCGCCGGTATTGCAAGCGGTTCATTTTTGACGCAAGGCATGGTGATTTGCCCATGTTCGATGGGCACGCTGGGGAACTTGGCGAACGGGATTTCCTCGAATTTGATCCACCGGGCAGCGGACGTGCACCTCAAGGAGCGTCGCAAACTGATTATTGTTCCCCGCGAAACTCCACTGAGTAGCGTGCAATTGACGAACATGAAAACCCTGGTCGATGCGGGGGCCGTCATGTTGCCAGCGATGCCGGGGTTCTATCACAACCCGTTGTCCATTCCGGACTTGGTGGATTTCATCGTCGGCCGCATTTGTGACCAACTCGGCATCGAGCACCGGCTCATCCAACGTTGGGGCCAAGGTCGCAAGTCGTAAGCTTCGCGTCGACACACGTTTTCTGCCGGGTATGAGCGGAGTTAGGAACTCCGGCGACCGCGACGCATGCGTTCGGAGGCTTTGGGTTTTGCCTTCTCTTCATCGCCTTTATCGGAATCGCCTTTGCTTGCCGCGCCGTCGGGTGGGCCGATGAGTCGTTCGACGGCTTCAAGGAGCACATCCATTGGAAATGGTTTCCGCAGGTACTCGTCGACGGCGACTTTTCCCGGCGTGGCGGTTTCCGCGTAGGCTTTGTGCCGTGCACCTTCGTTCGCGGTGATCATGATGACACGGGGCGGGTTTTCCAGTGTGGAGAGAAACTCCAAGACGGGAAATCCGCCCATGCGGGGCATCATCATATCGGTGATGACCAACTGGGGTTCCTCGGAGGAGACCAATTTTTGACCTTCAACCCCGTTCGGTGCTGCCACCACCGTGTAACCGGCGGCGTCCAAGACGCTTTGGATGGTCGTCGAAATTTCTCGGTCGTCTTCGATGAGCAAGATACGTTTGCCGGTCGCCGCCATGTTGGTCCTCAATCCCAATTGAAGAAGCAGTCAAGCCGCCTCGTGTTATCGATATCGTATGTCGCGATTCGACACCGGACAAGGGCGAGTTGGGAACTTGCCAAGAAGTCTTGGAGACCGCATCGCCACCCGCCTGCTGCTTGACAGGCATCCACACGGAATCGTAGTCTCTGAACGATAATGACGCTCGACCGGTGATTTCAACATAGACCCTTGGGATTTCGGAGTTGTGTTCGAAAAGATTCTGTATGTGCTGGCGTGCATTGTGCTACCGGTCTTGTGGGGCGTGTTCGTAAACTGGCTGTTTACATTGTGGGCGTCTCGAACGTCGGATTCCGACGACGAACCGATTTTCCCCGATTACCAAATTTGATTGTCACACGCGAAATGGAATTCCTGAATTGGACCAATCTCGCAGCGTGTGCGTTGGCGAGCGGTATTATCGGCGTGTTGGCGGGGATGTTTGGGTTCGGGGGCGGTTTCCTCTTGGTCCCGGTGCTGAACATTTTGCTGGGCGTGCCGATCGAATACGCCGCCGGAGCCAGTGCGTGTCAGGTGTTGGGCCCGGCGACGACGTCTCTACTGGCGCGAAAAATCCAATGGTCTTCGTTTCGACTGCCGCTGATTCTCTCGGGAGGGTTGTTGGTCGGCGTCAACTTAGGGGCCCGTTTGTTAGCGTTCGCGCGTGAGGCGGGTGACGTGGTTGTTAACGGACGTTCGTTGTCGATCGCGGAACTCGTCGTGCTGCCGACGTATTGGGCGGTGTTACTGCTGCTCGGAATTTTCTCGCTGTATGAAGCTCATCGCAGTCGCTCGAATCGTCCGGTCGGTCGAGGATGGTTGATGCATTGGCGAATTCCTCCGAACGCTCCTCTGGAAGAATTCGACGGCCGTCCGACTTCGATTCCCGTTTTGGCATGGTTCGGATTCGGCGTGGGATTGCTATCCGGATTACTCGGCAACAGCGGGGGATTGGTGTTGCTGCCAGGATTGGTCTACCTCCTAGGCATGCCGACGCAACAAGCGGTGGTTAGTTCGTTGGTGATTGTCTGGATCAATTCGATCTTGGCGACGGCGAGCCATGCGTGGTTGGGACACGTACATTTGGGTTTAGTTGCGGTGCTGCTATTCGGGGGCACCATCGGTGCTCGGGTGGGCTCGCGATTTGGAACCCGACTCAGCGGACCGGAACTCCGTGCACGTTTCGGTTGGGTGGTTTTGGTGACGGCCGGTCTGATTTCCCTGCGTCTCGTTTCGATGTTGCTGGTACGGATGTAAGCTGGGCCGTTAGTATGAATGGTTCGTGAATCCGTAATCCGTTCGCAAGACAAACGGAGGTCGCTTGTGAAGTTCCAAAGTTGGCACCGACGTGTGTGGGGCATCTTGGCATTCTTGATGCTTGATCCGATGGCGTTCGCCGCCGAGACCCGGTACGTCGCCGAACTCGCAGACCGAACGCGAGTCAGCGATGAAATCATCCACGAATGGCATGAGGCCCAAACGAATCCTCATCTCGCTGGTAAACGCATCTTCGACGAGAAACTTCCGTTCCGTTGGTTGATGAACGTGGCGGCACCGTTGCCGTCGACGAACGGGCCGTCGGTGGAATTCAGCGGTGGCGATCGGTTGCCGGGCAAAGTCGTGGGATTCCGGAAGCGAGAATCATCCCCGTACTTTCAGTGGGTGGATCATTTGCTCGTCGAGCCAACCACCGAGGTGGATCACCCTCAACAGTCACGTTACGGCGCGATTCGTGTGGCGGTTATGGATGTCCGGCGAGTCACTTGGGAACCGATTGCCAATCGTGAATTTCAACCGGGGAATGTGTTTCTGCGGGATGGTCGACAGTTTGGCTTTCGTTCGCTGCGATGGTCGGACGGTGCGGTCACTCTGCTGACGGCCAACGGCTTGGAGCAGTTTCGGTTCGGAGAAATTGCCGAGATTCATGTGCCGCCACAAGATCCTTGGGACGCGTATGTGGAGTCCTTGACGAAGTTGGTGACAACACGGGACTCTCGCCTCCTTCGCCTCGAAACAACCGACGGACTCCGGGTGACCACGTCCACCGAACGCTTTGAAGCCGGACACTATGGCGACAAGAAGAAACGGGAATCATGGCTGCAACGATTGCAACCGGCTTGGAGTTTGGACCCGTTTTGGGTTCGATTTCCGACCATTCGCAGTTGGTTGTTTTTCCAACCGCACGAGGTTCCCGTGTCGTTGATCGCACCGGTGGCGGTCGAGCAGAAATCCACCTTCGGGACCGGTCTTCGCTGGCAAACCGATCGCAGTGTGCATGCCGAGACGCTGCGTTCAGCCGATGAGGAATACCCCGCCGGTTTCGGTGTGCACGCGAAGAATTCGCTGACGTTCGCTCTGCCCGCCGCTGCAACAGCGTTTCGTTCCCAGTTCGGTTTGGACCAATCGACTGGGAAGGGCGGGTGTGTCCGTGTGCGGGTTTTTATCGACACCCAAAGTAAACCGCTTTACGAAAGTGATCTGCTCATCGGTTCGGAGAAAGTCTTGGAGACCGGTGAACTCAAACTTCCGATCGTCGAGAACCGTCCTGATCGACAATTAACGCTGACGGTCGATCCCGTGTTGACCGGGCGTCCGGCGGGAGCCGATCCCTTCGACATTCGTGATTCCCTCAATTGGCTTAGTCCAACGCTCACCCTGGATGCCGATCGTCTTTGGCAAGACATTCAGCAACGCAGCCTCGACGCCATGCCGGTTCTCGCGGATTGGGAATCTTCCGAAACTCGCGAGAACGTGCGTTTGTTTTCGTTTTGGGATGAGACCATCGAGAACGATCCCCGATATCGGATTGCGATGGCGATCGATTCGTCCTACACGGTTTTTTCACGCACGCTGACGTTCGATCCTGAAGACCGTTGGCTGAGCATCGCGGTTTCGCAAATTGCCGCCAAAGTTCCGGATAGCCGGTTGGTCGTGTTGTTCAACAAGCAGGTGGTCGGCGATTGGAACCCACCGGTCATGCGAAGGCATCTCGATCCGCAGGCTCTCGCGATTCCATTGCATGAATGGCAAGGCCGCCCGGTACACGTCGAACTTGTGCAGTGGGTGCCTACCGACGACGACGGCCAACCGAAACCGCCAGAAGTTCGGTCGGCGATCGATTGGCGGGGGATCGGTGTTTTGCCGCATCATCCCGGTTTGATCAATCTGTTCGATGAGGAAGCCAACTTTGTCGATTCTCTGAACTACGGAACCGGGATGGCGTCGATCGTGACGGATGACGCGTACAGCGGACAACGGTGTTTGCGGGTGACTCCACCAGGGCGAGGCAGTCTCGACCTGACCGAACGACCGTTGCCGATTCGGTTCAATCCGCGATTGGGAGAGTTTCAGCTTCTTCATTTCGCTTGGAAGAAAGACGGCGGACGGACCATCGGTTTGGAGGTCGCTCATGATGGGGAAATCGGTGCCGATCCGGACATGCCGAGGCTTCAGAACCGGCGAGCACGTGATTGGGGCGACCTCACCGGCCTGACGGCCATCGATCGGGGAATGAAAACCGGCTACCGTTATTACAGCGGCATTCCCGTGGAACCGTTCAAGAAGGCGAAGCGTCTGGATTCCAAGCTGTCGCCCGAGTGGAAATCGAAGACCGTTCACATCGTCAACGATTTCGGAGAGTTCTCGCTCACGGGGTTTCACTTCAGTTGCCCCGATGGAAACGCCGCTTGGTTGGATTCGGTTTACCTCACGCGAACTTATGAAGACCTGAACGACTACCGCGAGTGGATTAAGAAGACGCAAACGCCCGTCAAAGACGATGCTCGTGTGTTGGTCGAAACGTATCGACGGCAGGAATACCCGTATGCCGTCTCGCAGGTGGCTCCCGAATTCGTGGTCGACCGCAGCGGTTCGGGGTGCTCTTTGTTTCGCGAACACGCCGGACGCCAAAACGTCTTGCGGACCAGTCCATACAAAGACAAACCAAGCGTGTTCCGAGCCGCCGTCACGATTCCGGAAGGACATTCCCCGAAACTCAAACTCGGGGTCAGTCACGATCATCGTTCGGACTGGAAACTCCGCGTGCTCGCCAACGACGAACAAATTCACGAGGAAATCATTGGCGGAACCGACGAACCTTCATGGAAAGATCTAACCTTCGATCTCTCCAAATTCGCCGGCCAACAAGTTCGGTTGGATATCCACAACGTAGGCAACGGCGGCAACGATTCCGCATTCTGGAGCGAAATCAAGATCGTAAAATAGATCGCCAACAAAGTGTGCCACGGCTCTGTGGAAAGAATCACCGCATGTTGAGTGGATCGACGTCGATGGTGAACTCGATGTCCTTGGCATCGAGAAAGTCGGGCAGTGCGTTCCGCCAGAGTGTGCGGATCGCTTCCGGAGTTTCCGCACTGATTTGCAAATGATACCGGTAGAACGTTTTCAATCGCGTGAGCGGAGCCGGAGCGGGACCGAGGATCATGACGTCATTGTCGATTCCCAAACGCTGCGAATGGTCGCGGAGAACGGCGGCCATCGCGGTGATTTGGGCGACCACATCCGGTTCGACCGGGCCACGCACAATCACACGGGCCAAGCGTCGGTAAGGGGGGACTCGGATTGCTCGTCGTTGTGAGAGTTCCTGCGTCGTGAAACCGATGTAGTCGTGTTTGGCGGCGAATTGGATCGACGGTTCCGCAGGCATGGCCGTCTGAACCAACACCCGACCACCGCGTTCACTCCGTCCGGTGCGTCCTGCGACTTGGGCAATAAGTTGAAACGTTCGTTCCGAGGCTCGCATGTCCGGTTGATGCAGCATTGTGTCCGCCGCGATCACACCGACCAGCGTGACATTCGGAAAGTCCAACCCTTTGGCGATCATCTGTGTGCCCAGCAAGATTTGCACTTCACCGGAGCGGAACTTCTCCAAGGCTTCGTCGTGACTGCCTCGGCCCCGCATGGAATCGCTGTCCATCCGCAAGCAGTTCCACTCGGGATAACGGGCCTTCACTTCAGCTTCCAACCGCTGCGTGCCGACACCAACGTGACGAATCCCCGCATCGCCACACGCCGGACATTGCGATGGCGGATCGCAAGTGTATTCGCAGGAGTGGCACATCGCGGCGGCTTTGTCACGATGCCAAGTCAGTGTGACATCGCAGTTCGGGCACGTCACCGATTCCCCACACGCCCGACACCAAAACACAGGCGAAAACCCACGCAGGTTCAGGAACAGAATGACTTGCCCGTCATCTTCAATTGCCTGACGGATGGCGTGATCGAGTGCCCGCCCGATTGCCGCTCCTTTGCCAATTCGCGGATCATTACGGATGTCAACCAACACCACGGGTGGCAACGGCAATCCGACCACGCGACGCGGCATCGACACCAACTGATCTTCCCCGTCTTGCACACGCTGCCAAGATTCAAGCGTCGGCGTGGCCGAACCGAGCACGAGTGGAACTTGCTCTAGCTCGCACCGTTGGCGGGCCACTTCGCGGGCATGATAACGCGGTGTAGTTTCCTGTTTGAACGAAGTTTCGTGTTCTTCGTCGATGACGATTAGCCCCAGATGCGGCGTCGGCGCGAACACCGCACTTCGGGCACCGACAACCACCGAGACCCGACCCGCCGCGATTTGCTGCCAATGCCAATGACGTTCCGCATCGCTGAGATGACTATGCAACACCGCGACGGTATCGAATCGGCTGCGAAACCGGCGAATCGTTTGCGGCGTCAGACTGATTTCCGGCACCAGCACGATGGCTTGCCGTCCGTAGCTGATCACTTCCCGAATCGCCTGAATGTATACTTCAGTCTTGCCGCTGCCGGTCACGCCGTGAAGTAGAATCGTTTCGTGTTTCCGCGACTCCAAGACCTGACAAATGGCGGTGACGGCGTCTTTTTGGTCTTGGTTCAACTCCAAGTCGGTGACTTGGGCCGCCACGGGCGAGTCGTAACGGGACGTCGATGTCCGCACCAATTTCGATGCAATCAACTTGCGACGTTCCAACGTCTTCACCGGTGACGGTCCGCAGCCAACGGCTTCAAGAATCTGACCCTGCGTGGGCGGCTGCTTGGCGTTTTTGATGACATCAAGCACCGCCTCTTGCTTTTTCGTGAGCGAGGCCACATCAGCCGCCAGTCGGTCGGAATCACCCAGGAAATATACGCGGGCCATCCGGGTTCCCGCGTTTTTCTTGACACCCGCCGGCACAACCGCGTGCAGCACCGTTCCCCAACTGCACAGGTAGTGCTCACCGATCCATCGGGTGAGTTGCAGCATTCCCGGTGTGACCAACGGAGCGAGATCGACAATCGCTTCGACCCACTTCATCCGTTTCGATAACGACGGTGGCGGACCGGTCGCGACGCAAAAACCGACAATCCGCCGATTTCCCTGTCCAAACGGAACCCGCACTCGCTGACCGGCTTGAAGCTGCTCTCGCAACGCATCCGGTACGAGGTAATGGAACGATTGATCGACCGGCAAATCAAACACGATCTCAGCCGACCAACGATCGGATTGATCAGCAGCTTCCCAAGGAACTTCGTCGGCAAACAGGCTTTTCTGGTGTGAATCGGTCATGCGGTATCGGGGGTGTCAACGCGAGCGTCAGGTTTCGAGAGGCTGTGTCGGACGGACGAACACGAACCGCGAAGTTGTCGGGCACGGCCGACGGTTTCTGGATCGCTAGCGAATATTCGGGCGAGGCTCTAAACTTGCGAAGATAGTTTCGTCTCGTGTCATATGAGGAACAGTTCGCGATGTCTAGATGGACTTGGTTTGGCGTCGGTTTGCTGGGAATGATTTTCGGCTGTTCGGGGGAACCGGAACCGCAACCCGAACCGGCTGCACCCGTGGCGGCCGGCGACGGATTTCGTGTGAAATTCGAGACGACCAAAGGCGATTTTGTGATCAAGGTCCGTCCGGAATGGGCTCCACGAGGAGCGGAACGCTTTCGGGAATTGGTCGAAAACGGTTTCTATGACGGCGTGAAGTTCTTCCGCGTGATTCCCGATTTCATGGTGCAGTTCGGCATGAGCGGTGATCCGGAAGTCAGCAAGAAATGGGCGGAGAACACGATTCCTGATGATCCCGTCAAAACGTCGAATCAACGCGGCACGGTGACGTTCGCCAAAACCGGAATGCCGAACAGTCGCACCACGCAAATTTTCATCAATTACGTGGACAACAGCCGACTCGACGCCGACGGATTTGCACCGTTCGGTGTGGTTGTGGAAGGTATGGATGTCGTCGATTCGCTGAACAGCCAGTATGGTGGGGCACCGTCGAGCTTCCAACCGCAGATTCAAGCCGAAGGCAACGAATTCCTCGACCAACGTTTCCCCGGTTTGGATGAAGTCAAGAAAGCGACCATCATCTCCGAAGAAACGGTGCCACCGAAAACCGAAGAAGCCAAGGACACCGAAGCCGAGTCGAACGACAAAGCCGAAACGGACTCGAAAACCGAGGAGGCTCCCGAGGAGAAATCCCCGGAAGAGACGGAATAATTGTCTCGGCTGATTAATTAAGAACTTTTCTCCCGGAAAAACCGTGACCAACCAACCGCTCTCGCCGATATTTGTCACCGCCGAACGGGACGCGGCCATGCCGTTGATCGATTTGGCGTTGCGGGAAGATTTGCACGACGCTGGCGACCTGACGTGTCGGGCGTTGATCGAGGAGAACGAAACCGCCGAGGTCCAGGTGACGGCTCGGCAGGGTGGGGTTCTCTCCGGCGGACCGGTCGCGGAACTGGTGTTCGGAACGCTTGACAAGCGTGTGACCTGGAAATCCTCATTGCCGGACGGTAGCCCTGTTTCGCCGGGGCAAGCCGTGGCCATTGTGTCAGGGCCGCTGAGGTCGTTGTTGTCCGGGGAGCGAACCGCGTTGAACTTCATGACGCACTTCAGTGGCATCGCGACGCTGACGAATCGGTTTGTCGAGGCGGTGCAGGGTACACGGGCCAGAATTCTCGATACCCGCAAAACGCACCCCGGTTATCGGGTGCTCGAAAAATACGCAGTCCGTTGCGGAGGCGGGCACAATCACCGGATCGGCTTGTTCGACGGTTGCTTGATCAAGGATAATCATCTGGCAGCGTGGTCCGCACATCATCCGGGAAGCACCATTGCTGATGCCATTCGCCAATCCCGTGAGCGGTTGGGACCCAATGTGCCGCTTGAAGTCGAAGTCGACACACTCGAGCAATTGGCAGACGCGTTGAATGGTGATCCGGATATTGTGTTGCTCGACAACATGGCACCGCCGGAACTGCTGCGGGCAGTGGCCATGCGAGACAACGCCGGTTCGCAGACGTTGTTGGAAGCGTCCGGTGGCGTCACGTTGGAAACCGTTCGCCCCATCGCCGAAACCGGTGTGGAGCGAATCAGCATTGGCGGTCTGACGCACTCGGCAGTTGCACTCGATTTGGCGTTCGATTGGATCTCATGAGCGTTCGTCGGAACCGAGATTGTACTCGTCGATTTTCTTGTGCAACGTGTTCCGGTTGATGCCCAATCGAGACGCCGCCTTCGTTTGCACACCTTGGCTGTTGTGCAGAACTTGGGCGATGAGTTCCTTTTCGACCAATGAGACAACTTGGCGGTGGAGATCACCGTTGTCGCCTTCGCCGCTGGCCATCCCCATAGTGACCAGTTCGCGGCAGAGGCCGTCCAAGTCTTTTGTGCGACTGCGAGCAACCCGCACCGGTGCCAATCCTCGCACATGAGCTGGGAACAATTCGGGTGTGAGAACCGGTTCGGTGGATAACACAATCGCCCGTTCCACGTAGTTTTGCAGTTCCCGCACGTTCCCCGGCCACGTGTAGGTTTGCAACAGCCGCGTCGATTCCGGTGGGAGTTCCGGGTTTGGTCTTTGATTGCCTTCGGCGTATTTTTGAGCAAAAAACCGAACCAAATCGGGGATGTCGTCCGGTCGTTCTCTCAACGGAGGAATGTCGATGGGAATGACGTTGAGTCGGTAGTACAAGTCCTCGCGGAACCGACCGGCTTCGATTTCGTCCACCAGATCGCGGTTGGTCGCCGCCACAATTCGGCAGTCGACTTTGATTGTTTTGGTATCGCCGACACGTTCAAATTCGTGTTCTTGCAGGACTCGCAGCAATTTCACCTGAAGCTTGTAACTCATCGAGTTGATCTCATCGAGGAAAATCGTTCCCCCGTGAGCCGCTTCAAATCGGCCGGTTCGGTTTTCGTTCGCACTGGTGAACGCACCTTTGACGTGCCCGAACAGTTCGCTTTCCAGCAAACTCTCGCTGAGTGCACCACAGTTCACGCGAATGAACGGACCGGTAGCCCGTTCGCTGAGTTCGTGAACCGCGCGAGCGATCAGTTCCTTTCCGGTTCCGGTTTCACCAGTGAGTAGGACCGTCGCAGAAGTGCCCGCCACCTGTCGCGTCAGACGACAGATTTCGACCATTTGCGGACTGGAGCCGATTAACCCGTCGATCAAGGGCCAAGGCGGTGATTGAGATGGTTCGGTCGCAGGCATTTTCAGGAAAGCAATTGGAATTGGCAAATGGAAGATTTAACGTCACTGCGTTTCATCGTCGTCATCACCCGCATCAGGAGCGGCTGAACCGTGACAACAATTGGAGCAGACGGAAAACCTTCAGTTGCAAAAGTCCGAGAAAGATGAGCGCGAAGCGTGCTGGAATTATAGGCGACGCGTGTCTGTAATGGTAACGAAGTTACTCGACATTAAGAAAGTTTCCAAAATCACTCTCCTTGAACAGTGTCTCGTGCGCGTTTGTTGCGCATTTGTGCTGTTTTATTGCGCGTTTGACGGCGTGTGTTGAGGCGTCTGGATCAAAAAATGTCGATCTGTGCCACTGTTCGACGACGGGTGCATATGGTGTGCCACAGCAGGAATTTGCGTGTATCGACGATAATCTCTTGGAACCCGGAGTCGAACCGGGACTCAGGTGACATGTCCACCGCTCAGGCGGGACGTGCGTTAGCTGTGTTCTTATGTGCAGACATACTGGCACAAGACCGTGGAAAAACGACTGACCGAATGTGTACGCGTGTGGCAACAAAAAACACGGCAAGGAAGGTTCCTTGCCGTGGAAATGGTAATGTGATTCGTCGCTGGCGAATGGTGTCAGATCATGGTCGGACTTATGCGGCGACCTTTATTCCGGCAGCACGGGGAGCGGCGGTGTGAGGTTGCTCAATCGTTGGCCTGATCGAACCGCATCCGGGCGGAGCGATCCCATGACGGTTGTCAGGGAGGCAATCAACTCCGGTTCTTTCGCGGCAGCGAGGGCGTTCTTAATTTCCACGATCTGAGCCGGTCGCAATAGCAGGCCGTGTCGTTGAATGTGAAATGCCAGTTGCCAAGCCGCCGACTTCCGAGTTTCCGCTGGATAATTCGCACCAACCGCCACGTTTTGCAGCCGGACTTGGGCGGACTCACTACCGATTGACGATAACGCGGAAATCGCGTTGCGGGCGAGTTCCGGGTCTTCGATGGCATCGCTCAGGGCGGACTCTGCCGACTCGATGGGGAAGACATTCGTTCGTCGTCGATCCGCAATATCCGCTAACCAGAACGTTGCGGCCCCGGCGTATCGGCTTCGTTCGTCCGGCGTGAGTGGCCGTCCGGCGGTGGCATTGAGAAACGGTCGGACCTGCAATTCCAGGAAATCGGTCGAAGCCGGTTCGACGATAAACTTCACTTGCGAGTAGTGGTCGAGCAAGTATTGCACGTTGGGTTCGACCCGTTCAGGGCCGTAAATCACGATTGGAATCAGTTCGGTTCGCGGGTCGGTTCGGAAGTTGGCGAGCAACTGCGAGAGTGGCCAACGAGAGACGTTTGCATTGACGACGATCAATTCGACATCGTTCCGACTCGCGGCGATGCGGAATCCTTGTTGGCCGGTGGCCGCTGTGAACGGTCCACCACTGAAGCCGATTTCCGCGAATCGGCCAGCCATGTCAATTGCACGCGATTCATTCGGATCGATCACCAAGGCGGCTTTTTTTCCGTCGTCGCGTAGCGTCTGTGTCAGAATGTTGACCACACGCGAGGAGTGCTCGAATGGGGCTTTCGGGTCCATCCCTAAAATCGTCTCCGCAGCGGCGAACCGTACCCGACGATCCGGAGAATACAACGCATTGACCAGCGGAGATGCTCCGACATTCGTGGCTAAGTCGTTGCGAGAAGACAGTTGCCCCAATAGTGGAACGATTGCCTCAGCGGCGATGGCGTTGCCTGCGTCCAGGGCTTCATGCAGAGCGGCATTGAGTGCGTCCATCCCGGCTGCCAAAGCCGTGTTCGAGACGGTTCCGCGTCCGTTCGGCAACGGTTGTCCCGGGCCGTTGCGGTAGGCTTCCGAGCCGAGCACCAATGCCAAATACAAACCCTGAGCGTCGCGATTTCTCGGCGACAACCGAACCGCATCGCGTGCCAACCGACTGCCTTCGTACAAAGAAGCCGCAGTTGGGGGCATCGGGATGGGTGTGACGGTGTTTTGTTGCGGGTTCCATGCCCAAATGGTGATGTCGTCGTCTTCAGTGTAGGTGGGCCAGGGGTATTCGCCGCGAAGATGTTTACGGGCGGTCTGGATCAAATCGTTGCTGGCTTCGAAATCCGTAATGTCACTCAAACGCGGACGCTCAAGCAGGCGTTGCAACGCCCGTCGAGCGGCGGACTGCACACCGGCGGGCTGATCTTTGCCAAAACCGGGATACCACAAGTGCGGGATGCTCAACACGGAATCGATGTGCCCGAGTACTTCGATCACAGCCGATCGCAGGTCATCGTTGTCGGCGGAGAGTGCACCGATCAACGGCGGAACAGCTTGCGGACCCATCTTCACCAGGGTGATCATCAAATTATCTCGCTCATCGCCTTGGGAGGCGGCGAGACGTTGAATCATTCGCGGCACAACATTCGGGCCGGCATTCCGCAGTGCAGTGGTAGCTTCGGCTCGTTTTTGGGAACTGGCCGAGAGATCGTCAATCAGCCGGTCCACACGTTTCGGGTCGGAAGCGTTCTTGCGGAAGACCTCGTTGACTCGGTCGAGCAGTTGCGTGCTTTCCGGTCGCAGGGCTTTGTTGTTGTCGAGGTTCAAGAACACACCGGGACCAAACTTCTCGCGAAGTTTAAGCAGCAATGCGTCATCCGGATTGGAATCCAGAAACTGCTGAAGGTAAGTCCGTGAAAGTTCCGGTCGGCCGAGACGAATCATCAAGCGAGCCGCATCGAACGCAGCTTCCGGGGTTTCCGGTTCGATGAGCAATGGGGAATCGTTTTCGGCATCGTCCGCGGGTTGTTGGGCTGACAATTCCAGAGGTTGAATGAGAACAACCGCCACGATCGGAATGGTCCAGACAAACCGAAATTTCAGAAGCGGCATGCAATCAACTCCCAGAGATGTCATCAAAATTCAGCCTTGCCCATCGTTTCGCCAGACAGTGCGTTCGACGATCACAACGGCATTCTTTGCGGACCTAACTATGCAACGACCGCTAGTCCCAATTCTAGCCATGGACAGGGACGACAATCGAGAGTTTTTTCGTTCTGTGAGAACGTAAAACCTCCTATCAGTTTCGTATCGCCGATTATAACGGCTAACTGCAACCAGGTTCTGTTTGAACACACGATCGGAACGACCCGTGCAAGTTGTGGATTCCGCAGTCTAGACCAAGTCTCGTTTTCGTGTCGCGACTTCGGCGATGGGATCGCTACAGGATATCCATCGATGGCCGGCATGCATTCAGCAAACACACTTGAGCCCGATTCGCGGTTTTCTGGACTGACGAACAGAATTCCAAAGGGAACATTTGCCGGTCGGGAGAACAGATGGATCGGTGGAACCGTTTCGGTCGATAGAACCGATAATGCCGCAAATGCGGACGGTGTTCGGAGTGTCTTCGTGATGGGATGGTCAATGAGCGAAGTTCGGCAAACCAAGCTCATTTTGTCTGCGAGACGCATGGTGATTCTGTGTGTAGCAGTCATTGGTTTGCAGTCTCAGCCAGCGATCTCTCAAGATTCGGATGATGGATCGTCGTCGGTGCGTTTGGCTTCACTTCCTACGGAAAACACACTTGAGGAGACATTGCCACCGTCTTCGATTGAAGGCCAATTTGCGACTTCTGGTGATCTTGAACCACCTCGAAGTGTGTTCAGTCAACTCAAGCGGTTTCGGCCCCTCGTGAATGCGGAAGCGGAGTGGTTGCCGTCGACGGGAGGATTTGGAATATCCTCGTACGGGGCGGCGATCAAAGTTCCGATGTATCCCATCTTCGGTCCACCGCCGCCGCTCATTCAATTTCGATATGAACGCACCGATTTTCAGTCACCAAGTGAATTGGGACTTCCCGATGACGTGTTGGATTTGGTGGTGGGGATATCTTGGGTGCGTCGGATCAACGACCGTTGGACCGTGCGAACGATGGGAAGTGTCGCTTTCGCCAGTGACGGTGACAACACGTCCAGCGATGCATGGCAGTTTCGAGGTGGGGCATTCGCGATGTACTCCCGCGATCCCGCCTGGATTTGGACCGTCGGTGTGATTGCCTTGGGACGAAACGATCTGCCGGCCGTTCCTGCGGTGGGGTTGATTTGGCAACCGAGTGATTCGTTCAAGCTCGATCTGATACTTCCACGACCGAGAATGAACTTTCTTCTCCTCGATGGACCCAGCCGACAGTGTTGGGGCTATTTGGGCGGCGGGTTCAGCGGAGGAACTTGGGCGTTCGAACGTGGGGATGGACAACACGATCAACTGACGTACGGCGACTGGCGTTTGGTGGTGGGCGTGGAGTCCGTCCCCCGGGTCGTGCCGGGCGTGCCGTTCCAACGAGGTCACAAGATCGGTCTGGAAGTGGGCTATTCCTTTGCAAGAGATCTCGAATTCCAAAGCGATCGCCCAACGATTTCCCTCGACGACACCGCCCTCTTGCAAGCCACGATTTCGTTCTGAGTCGGCTTACTACCCGATGGAATCCGACCGGCAATCGTGGAGAGTTGATTCGGTGAGGATGAAGTGCATGGGGATGTCGTGCGGTTCGGCTGGAACGTGTGAAACGATCTGACAATCAAACGCGACACCGACGAGCATCGTCCGCTGGGGCAATCGCGAGAGCAAACGATCGTAGAATCCCTGGCCGTGTCCTAACCGTCCGCCGTGGAAGTCGAACGCTACGCCAGGAACGAGGACCACATCCAACTCGTCGATCGGCGGACATCGGAGCGGATCGGTTCGCAATTGCGGAGTCGGTTCCAGGATGCCGAAACGTCCGGCTGTGAGATCCGTCCACGACGTGATCCAGGTCAACTCCAGATGACGTTCCACACAGTACGGGACCGCCACCCGCTTTTCCGCTTGCCACAATGAATTGATCACATCCCGCGTGGCCACTTCGCTCCGCACGTTAACGTAGCATACGACCGCCTGGGAATCGCGGTGGAGTTCGGATTGGATCCACCGATCGTGAATCGACCGACTTCGCGATTCGCGATCCGGCAGTGCCGCACGGGCGGTCTGGATTTGCTTCCGCAAAGTCGATTTCAAACTTCGCTGCGAACTGTCGGGCACGTTGCGTCTCTGGCATCGAGTGCGATTGTGTTTCGAAAATCGCAGGAATCGTTTTACCGTCAAAACCTGCGATTCATGAACAGACACGTTGCGGCAACGGAGCGTGCGGTTTCAACACACATTCCCGATAATCCGTTAGGCCGGGATCGCGGACAATGGTTCGTGAATTGGGGATTGGTCGAGGTAATCACCCAGTAATTGCCGATAGTCGTCTCGACCGCCAATTCGATTTCGTTCCAAGTGGTGAAGCAGCGTCTCGGGGTCTTCCTGTTGCCACGCCAACAAGTTGGCTAATACGTCGAGTGAAATCAAGCCCCGGCGAATCGCCGTTTCTCCGAATCGTTCTTCGGTCGCTTGTTGTTCGTCCAAGATCAATCGGACCTCGGCGTTGCTCAGATAACCGTGTTTCCGGGCGAGTTGGCCGATCAGTTGATGTTGCTGAGGGATCGTCTTGCAAATCGGATCGATCACTTCTCTCGCAATGTGGTTGCCAGTCACCAGCCATTCGCTAAAGCGAAGTTCATTGATTCGGTTGAGCAAGTGTTGATCGGCGGTTGGCAGCAAATTGATGAACCGGGACTGATTTCGTCCGTTGGATTTCGCCTCGTACATCGCATGGTCGGCAGCTTCAATGAGCTGTTTTGTGAACTCGTCATCTTCGCGGCCGGGAATTCCCAACGCACAACCGAGACTCACGGTCACAGGCACTCGGGTGTTGTTTAATTCAATAATTTCACGTTCCACAGCCGTTCTTAGACGCTCCGCGACGATTTGAATTCCCTCTGGACTGGGATTCATCACCAGCGCGACGAATTCCTCACCGCCGTATCGTGCCAGAATATCCGCGCCCCGTAGCGTCTTTTGCATCGTGCGAGCGACTCTTTGCAGCACGACGTCGCCAAACGCGTGCCCGTGGGTGTCGTTGAGGTTCTTGAACTTATCGACATCGATGAAAACGAGCCCGATCGCCTCGGCCAATCGGCAGCAGCGATCGGTTTCCCGTCGCAGTGCATCTTCGAGATACGCTCGATTGTAAATCTTGGTGAGCGGGTCGTGCAGTATGCGTTTTTGCAGTTCCTGATTGACGGCTTTCAAACGCTGTGTTTCACGCTCCAACCGTTTGTGCTCTTCCATCGACTCGACATGCTCAAGCCGTTCTTGAACCGCAAGTCTTGCGAGTTGTTCGTTGGCCATCGCGAGCAACTCGTTCGGCGCTCGAATGATTGTAGGGTCGACATTGAACAACTCCGCAGCGTGATCAATTCGGCTCTTGATGGTCGTCAATAACTCCTGCAACTGGTTGCTTTCCAACTGGTAGAAGCTGTTCGCTAACTCGCGGACTCGTTCGAGTGCCGGGCCTTGGTTCTCCATGCAGTAGTAGTCACCGATCGCCGCTGCCGTCGCGACACATTGAACGGGTGATGCCGTCACCTCGTTTGTATGTTCCCGAATTTCGTCCAACGATCGATGGTGAAACCGCGACGCTTCAATCAACGCGGGGGGCAGTTTCCAATTCTCCATGAGTTTCGTCCCGATCTCGACATGGTCGAAACCAAGGTCGTCTCGTTCTTGCTCGGCAAGCCAACTTTGACGTTCCATCATCGTCTCGAGTGTGGACGTGTATTCCGGACCAATCGTCTTGAGCATCGCCAATCGACCCAGGTCCGCAAGGAGACCCGCCAAGAAAAAATCGTGCTCTTTGGGATTATGGAATTCTTGACCAAGCACTTCCGCCGCCAATCCCTGCACGACGGACTGTCTCCAATAGGCTTGGAAATGGTCGGCTAGTTTTCCCGTCGACGTGGCGGCGTCAACGAGACTGAAACTCAACGCTAGAGAAGTGACCGCCCGCGTGCCCAACAGCGACACGGCCCGTTCGAGAGTCGTCACTTCCTTCTTGAATCCGTAGTAGGACGAATTCGTGACTTTTAGAATCTTCGCCGCAATGGCAGGGTCCGTCTTGATGACTTGAACCACCATCGGCAATTCGGTCGCCGGATCGTTGGAGAGTTCAAGTAGTTCGACCGCGACAGATGGCAACGTTGGTAGTTGGCTAGACGCCCAGATCTTCGAAGAATCGGTCATGGGAGATCGGCTTTCAAGCGACGCGAGGGGATCAACGTGTGGGGAATGCTGACCGCTTCGTCTCTAGTCTCATTCGGCAGATTGAAAATCCTGCCGCGACAGGACCTCAGAGAGGTCTTCGGTTGTGATATGAAATCTGCGGAAGAATACGTCACGTATTTGGCACAATGGTTCGCGTCGGTTTCCGTACAATCCACTTTCCCAAAATCGGAAGTTTTCTCGGTCGGTTATACCGTTTGATTCGGTTTGTTGGCGTTCGGACAAGCCGTCCAACTCCGAGTCGGCGTCGGTTGGGTTGCCCAGTTGATCTGGTTATGATGATCTTGACCTCGCAATTCATCTCATCGACGCCCTCCGTTGGAGATTCTTCATGCTGCCAATGACCCGACTCGTCGGTTGTCTGATTCTTTTCGCCAGCGTTTCGAACATGGCTTCCGCGGCCGACACCCCGCCAAACATTTTGTTCATCGCCATTGACGACCAAAACGACTGGATCGGCTGTCTCGATGGACATCCGCAGATTCAAACGCCGCACATCGATGCTCTTGCCGAACGGGGAACCGTTTTCCTGAATGCCCACTGTCAGGCTCCGTTGTGCAATCCCAGTCGTACAAGTTTGATGACCGGCCGCCGACCATCCAGCACCGGAATTTACGGGTTGGCCCCATGGTTTCGGCAGGTGAAAGAACTCCAGGACATCGTTTCGCTGCCGCAGTACCTCCGGCAACACGGATACGAAACCTACTCCACCGGTAAGATCTATCACGGCGGATACGGCCGCAAGAAGAACGACGACGAATTCGAACACTTGGGGCCTGCTGCGGGTGTGGGCGTGCGTCCGAAACAGAAACTTGTCGAAACTCCCGCTCCGCATCCGCTCGTCGATTGGGGCGTGTTCCCACACCAAGACGAAGACAAAGGCGATTGGAAAGTCGCCACTTGGGCGGTCGACCAACTCGATGGTCCGCTGAAGAAGCAAGACGACAAGCCAGACCAGAAACCGTTTTTCCTTTCCTGCGGGTTCTTTCTCCCACACGTTCCCTGTTACGCCACGCAAAAATGGTTTGACCTGTATCCCGAAGAGGACGTGCAACTGCCGCCCACGCAACTCACCGACCGTGCCGACACGCCTCGATTCTCTTGGTACCTCCACTGGAAACTTCCCGAACCCCGTTTGAAGTTCCTACGAGAATCTGGCGAATGGACGAACCTTGTTCGGTCGTATTTGGCGTGCACAAGTTTCGTCGATAGCCAAGTCGGTCGGGTGTTGGATGCCCTCGAACGAAGTGGACGCATGGAGAACACCATCATCGTGCTTTGGTCCGACCATGGTTGGCATCTCGGCGAGAAAGAGATCACGGGCAAGAATACGCTTTGGGATCGTTCCACGCGGGTTCCGTTGATCTTCGCGGGTCCCGGTGTCACTGCCGGGCAACGTTGCACGCGACCGGCCGAGTTGCTCGATATGTATCCCACGCTGCTCGATCTCTGCGGGCTTCCCGAGAATGAAACCCTGGAAGGTCACAGTTTGAAACCGCTCTTGCAAGACGCCGATGCAACCCGAGAGTGGCCGGCGATCACCACCCATAATCAGGGCAATCATGGTATTCGCAGCGAGCGTTGGCGTTACATCCACTACGCAGATGGCACCGAAGAACTCTACGACATGCAAGTCGATCCCAATGAGTGGCGGAACCTCGCCGATATGGCTCAATATGCGGAAGTCCTCGCCGAGCACCGCAAATGGCTGCCCCAAAAAGATGTGCCGCCCGCTCCCGGCAGCAAACATCGTGTGTTGACCTACGACGATGGCCAAGTCAATTGGGAAGGTGCCGACGTCGCACCGAGCGATCCGATTCCTGAAATCGAAGAATAATTCGTCGGCCGCAAGAGAACGCTTTCGACAATTCGATTCCCGCATCAAAGGTTCGATTCACGAATGAGGTCGACATGAAACAGTTCGCGTTCGCATTTGTTGTTCTCCTCACCACTTGGTCGGCAGCGTTCGCTCAGAAACCGAATGTATTGTTCATCGCGGCGGACGATTTACGTAACGACTTGGGTTGTTTGGGGCATCCGGAGGTGAAGTCGCCACATCTGGATGCTCTCGCGGCACGCGGCCGGTTGTTCACACATGCGTACTGTCAGCAAGCGGTCTGCAACCCTTCGCGGGCGTCGCTAATGACCGGCCGCCGCCCAGACACGTTGGAAATTTGGGACTTGCCAACACACTTCCGCACCCGAATGCCGAACGTCGTCACGCTGCCAGAACATTTCAAGAACAACGGCTACTTCACGCAGAACATCGGCAAGATTTATCACAACTGGATTCACAAGCTCAAAGGCGACCCCCAGTCTTGGAGCGTTCCGGCTGTGATGCATTTTGCCAATCACGGTTCCGACAAACCCCAAGTCGACGGGAAACTGCCGCCAAACCACGCAACGGATCGAAAGTGTGAATGCCGCGATGTCCCCGACGATGCGTACTTCGACGGTCGGATTGCTTCCCTAGCCATTGAAGCCCTTCGAGAACGCAAAGCCGAACAGAAACCGTTTTTCCTCGCGGTTGGGTTCTGGAAACCACACTCGCCGTTCAATGCACCGAAAAAGTATTGGGATTTGTACGACCGCTCAAAACTATCGCCGCCCGCAAATCCGAATTGGCCTAAGAATGCTCCCCGGATCGCTTGGCACAACAGCCGCGAGATACTTGGTCGCCCGCCGAAAAATCGGGAACTCTCTCCCGAGGCGGTGATGGAAATTCGTCATGGTTATCTCGCTGCCATCAGCTATATGGATGCCCAAATCGGCCGAGTGCTAGACGAACTCAAGCGACTCGGTCTCGACCGTAACACTATCGTCGTCTTTTGGTCCGATCATGGATATCATCTTGGCGAACATACCCTATGGGCGAAAACGTCAAACTTTGAACTCGACGCCCGCGTGCCATTGATGATCAGTACTCCAGACATGAACCAACCTGGCACGGAAACGGATTCCCTCGCGGAATTGTTAGACATGTATCCAACGCTCGCCGAACTTTGTGATCTTCCCAAACCGATCGGTGAAGGCACGAGTTTAGTACCCGTTCTCAAAGACCCCACTGCCACCATTCAACCGGCCGCCTATACACAACATCCAAGACCT
Organism: Thalassoroseus pseudoceratinae; assembly: GCF_011634775.1. Lineage (NCBI taxonomy): Bacteria > Pseudomonadati > Planctomycetota > Planctomycetia > Planctomycetales > Planctomycetaceae > Thalassoroseus > Thalassoroseus pseudoceratinae. Next base: position 235,721 of record NZ_JAALXT010000006.1, on the reverse strand, counting down.
GCATACTATAAAGAGCAACCAGACGTCATGGGGCGTTCGGTTCGTACCGCACGCTATCGCTACACCGAATGGCGAGACTTCAAAACGAACAAGCTAGTTGCCGCTGAACTATATGACCATCAAGCTGACCCATTAGAAACCAATAATCTCGCCAATGATTCGCAACTAGCAGACGTGCTAGCACGATGTCGAGAACTCTACAATCGCGGCTGTGCAACGCATTAGAATGTAGCGTGGTGTGTGGCTGTGAACTTGCATTCTCTAAACTTCGGATTCCAGTCGAGGAACAATTCCGTGAGAACACTATTATTTAGTCACTGCTTGCTAGTCCTGTTGGCAGCAACATCGTTTGCGGCCGAGGAGAATTCGCGTCCGAATGTGATGGTGTTTCTCGTCGATGATATGGGCGTGATGGATACCTCTGTTCCATTCCTGACAGACGAGAATGGCAAACCGAAACGATATCCGTTAAACGACTACTATCGAACCCCGAACATGCAGCGGTTGGCGGAGCAGGGGATTCGGTTCAATAACTTCTATGCGATGAGTGTCTGCTCGCCGACGCGGTGTTCGATCATGACCGGGCAGAACGCGGCTCGGCACCATGTGACGAATTGGATCAATCCCACTCGAAATAACAAAGGCCCGTTTGGGCCACCGGAGTGGAATTGGGAAGGTCTAAAACCTGGTGACGTCACCCTGCCAAGTGTGCTCGCCAAGAACGGCTATCACACAATTCACGTTGGCAAAGGGCACTTCGGCGCGCGCGATTTTGCCGGAGCCGACCCCGCAAACTTGGGGTTTGACGTGAATGTGGCCGGGGCATCGTTTGGAGCACCAGGAAGTTACTACGGCGAGAACAACTACGGTCATGGCCAGAAACGTCGATCGCATCATGCTGTTCCGCACTTAGAGAAGTATCACGGTTCGGAGACATTCTTGACCGAAGCCCTTACCATCGAAGCAAAGTCGCGAGTGACGGACGCTGTCAAAGCGGACAAACCGTTTTATCTCTATATGTCACACTATGCAGTTCATGCGCCGTTTCATTCCGACCCGCGATTTGCCGATCACTATAAAGATTCCGGCAAACCTGCGAACGCGCAAGCCTTCGCGACACTAATCGAAGGAATGGATAAGTCACTCGGGGATTTGCTGGATCACTTTGAGTCGCTTGGCGTGGCAGAGAACACATTGGTGTTCTTTGTCGGTGACAATGGTAGTGATGCCCCGCTTGGTGGTCCGCATGAAGTTGCCTGTGCCGCTCCGCTTCGGGGCAAGAAAGGGTCACACTATGAAGGCGGGATGCGAGTTCCCTTCATCGCGGCTTGGGCAAAACCGAATGACAAGAACCGCAATCAAGCTCGTCTACCAATCCCGGCAGACGTTGTGCAACCTCAACCCGCGGCTGTGATTGATCTGTTTCCTACGATTCTTGCACTGACAGATACTAAGACGCCTAACAATCACACTGTCGATGGTTCTAGCCTACAAACCTTGTTGCTTGGGCAATCTGATGATAGTCGTCAGCGAACCTTCCTGATGCACTACCCTCACTCTCCCCATCGTAGCGACTATTTTACTTGTTACCGCGATGGCGATTGGAAGGTGATTTACCACTATCGTCCCTCGAAAGCCTCTGATGACTCTCATTACCAACTGTATAACTTGGCGAAAGACCCCTTTGAACAGACGAACCTTGCCGAGTCTCGCCCGCAGCAACTGAAAGCAATGATGCAAAAACTCATTGCAAGTCTCGATGCCCATGATGCATTAATGCCAGTGGCAACGATGGACGGAACAGAGCCTCTCAAACCGAAGATGCCGTAGTTTTGTTTAGTCCGCTGGTTCGACAACGATCCAGTTGACGCACGTGTTTGAGCCACCTTGAGGAATGCCGAGCGTCACCGTCAATCGACCATCGTCGACGGTGACGTTTTTCGTGAACTCACGAAACCAACCGGCATCGGTGTCGATTGCTTTCGCAACCAGTTGGTTTTCGATCGACAGATGTTGCCCATGTTGTTCATGCCCGGAATCTCCCACACAGACGCGGACGGTGTAAGTTCCATTCGGCACAATGCACTCCCAAACATCTTGTGTCCGAGTGAAAACAAAACCGTCTCGAATTGGCTCGCTAGCCACATTACGCAGCCGCGTGTTTTTGGTTAGATCGCGTTGCCAACCGAAACCTGTGTCCGTCGAGAAGCGACCACCGACATCCTTTTGGAAACTCGCAACCTGCGGACCATTGGCCGCAGTGAAGTTGAAGGCGAACGTGCCATCCGGGTAGGGCGGTTGTTGATCGGGGAGGCCATCGCTGGCGGGGTCGAGTTTCCAGGAAACTTCGCCAGGCGTGAATGGCAGGGCGTCACTCGCATCTGGCAAACCATCGCCGTCGGCATCGTTTTTTGCCACCCAAGTGCGTTTGGGGATCGGCTGGGTTTGGATGGCCTTCCAAACTTGAGCGGCGATCGTACGACGTTTTTCGGTTTTTGTGATCACGATCCGTGGCGGTTGATATCCCGCGTCGCGAACGGTGTTCAGCAAATCGGCGATCCACTCGGCTGTTGCAGCTTCATCGGGATGAAATGCCGTGTCCGATGGTCCGATTGGCAATAACCGTCGCAATGCGAGCTGTTGAATAGAAACGAAATCGTTGTCGAACGGGTCAACATCCGCAAAGGGCCAAATTGCCAATGGTGCGCCAGACGGCGGATTCAACAATCCCTGCCAAACATCTGCGAGGATTGCTTGATCAAATGCGATATCAATGGGATCAGTGTCATGTCGCAAGCTCACGGCCGCAACCGCTCCACTCGCTTGACCAGCATGGATCGATTGGTCGTGCAGGCGACATGATGAACTTACGATGCTTGTGTAGCCCAGGTTTTTCTGGGCCGCGAGCAATCCTTTTCGATCTTTGGGAACAAGTGCCCGTAGCGGAAACACACACCGCCCCGTACCACCCCGGCCGAACCGACGATTCCCCCGGAACGCGGCTTCCCAAGGACCGGCGTCTGCGAGTTTCGTGGTCCACGATCGCTGGGTGGGGTGGAAGTCCAACTCGAACTGCCAAGAGAAGACCGCATCGGGGAACATGGTGGTGGCGTAATTCGATCGGCTACCGAAACCAAGGACTTCCGACTCATGCAAAATGTGTTCGGCCACCAATCTCAGACTCTCACGGATGTACGGTTTCGGTGGCAAATGGTCGGGTGTGCCGAATTCTCGGCTCAGTGCCATCTTGCGAAACTTGGGAAAGCGTTGTTGGAGATGGTAGAGGAACTTCAACGAGTGACGCCGGGCATCCTGAAAGACGATCTCTCGTTGCTCGGCCGTCATTGCGACAATGTTTTTCTTCGATGCTCCCGCTTCCGTGGCTTCCAGAGCTGTTGCGACATCTTTGGGGTACACATCCAGCGGGTAATCGATCGGTGGCGTGTTGATGAGCAAGACATCCGGATGATTGATCTCGGCGAATCCCTGTCCATCGACGAGACGTCGCGTGGTGTAGGCAAATTTTTCGTCAATCCAACCCCATCGCCCGGTGAAATATCGCGGATCGTACCCGTCTGGTTTCGGTAGCAACGTTTCTTCGGGTTGCTGTTCAAGAATCATGCACCACGTGATCGGGTTGAGATCGGTTGCGGGCTCGCCGGACTCCGGGGCACTCGGTTCGTTGAATTCGGATTTCGCATCCAGACCCGCATCCCAAGCGGCTCCCGATTTTTGGATGACATCGCCCCAATCGCTTGCGTCGATGGTCATCTTGGCCCGCACCGTGAGTCGCGATTGATCCTGAGTCGATACGAACTCGACACCGTGCACGCGTCGATCCTTCGTCAGGACAGACACAACTTGGTAATCGGAGAACCGTTGGATCTGTTTGGTGGTCTCATAAGGGCTGAGTAACTCCCGAAAGACCTGTTCGGAGACAATCGGTCGGCTAGTGGTGATAACGCGGGTGTTGCCAGGGCGACGGATACCCCCGTAGAGTTCGGCATTCTTGTCTTCGATGGCGTCGATCACATCGCGGAAGATTCCGGAACGAGGAATTGGCACAGAACCGTTGTATCCGTGAGCCCGGTTTTCGTCGATCGCTCCCAATGCCTCGGCACTGAACTGGCCGCCGAGCCATTCGATATCGTTGACCAACACGATCCGTTTCACGCCCATCCGAGCCGCCTGCACGGCCGCCGCACACCCGGATTCCGTTCCTCCCACGACGAGCAAGTCCGCTTCCACTTGCAGGTCCGCAGCCGAAACCGTGCTGACTGCATTGAAAACGCAAAGGATCAATAACGCAAAAATTCGGTTCATCATTCACCATCCGAATCGTCTGAGCACAAGACGCAAGAGAGTCCATCACCGAGTGGTAGCGACTGAATATTCGAACCGCATCATGCGGGCAACGTGTATCCAGATTCAAGCCTGTAAGATTCGCAGAGGCCAAAACTTGACGAAGCCGACCCACCGCGATAGCGTACACCAAAAGAAAACCACTTGCGGGTGTAGCTCAATGGTAGAGCGTTGGCTTCCCAAGCCAAATGTGAGGGTTCGATTCCCTTCACCCGCTTTGCACCACTTCTTCCACCTGACCATCGGCACTCCATCGCCTAGGTTTAGCTGTCTTCCTGCCGTGTGGCAAAATAGCGGGCGACTTCGGCGATCATCTTTGGTTTGCGTTCTTGAGCGAACTCGGACCATGTGAGCGGACCGTTGTCATCGGTGATGTCGGTCGCGGGATCGTATCCGCCACGGCGAAGAATCTGATAGCGATCGACATAACGGCGGCGTGCACGAGTGCCGTGATAAAGATGGACCGCGTCGCCGGGAACGTAACCGATTCGGCCTTGAACACGAGGCGTCTGCCGGGCGGCGTACTCATTCAGCCAGTTGCTTTTCAGTCCCGCGTAGCTTTGGGCCTGCTGCACTTTCCCTTGCCACGCATGCACCATGATGGAATCACCGCCGCCCAGGACGTGTCGATCGTAAAGTCCATCGACGATCGTCTCCCGCCAAGCTGCCCAAGCACCGCCCGGCCGACCGTATTGCCCTTTGAGAGCGGGCGTTCCGAGAACATGACCGATCCCACTTCGTGGCGGAGCAATGAGCTGGCCGGTGGCGTCGGTGTCCATTACACGGCTGAATAACTGGACGACTGGCGTTTCCGAGAGCTTCTGCAATGCGATTTCCGGCCAGTTCTGATTGGCGAAAAGTAAATCCGCATCAATCCATGCCACCGCATCGTAACAGTCCGGCAAAGCTGCCAGTCCCAGGTTGAGCAAACGCTCTTTCTGCCAGAGCACACCGTATTTCGACGAGACCCGATACCTCAAATGCCGATCAGGGGCAACGTGCTCGCAGAGTTGGAACGGTTCGTCATCGAATGCTAACTCGACGGTATAAAGTTCAAGCTGCGAGGCTGCGATACCCGCCGCGAAACGAATATAGTTTTGGACCGGTCGGGTATATCGACACGGGTTAAAATGACACGTTACCACACCTAATTTCCGAGGTTTCGTCATTCGATATCTCGCTTTGGCAATCAGAATCCGTTTGCAAAATTGCTGCGGATGGTTCGACTGGCCAAAACGCCCACGCATCCGCCGTTCAGCTAAACGGTTTCGCGGTGCGCCGGGGATTGAATGCGATCGGTCCGTCGACGAAGTGAACTCAGGCGAGACTCCAAGGGATGACCGGCTCTCGGCATGGTCAACGCTGATTTTATGACGGATCAGCAAATGTGATTATGTGTCATTTCCGAAAATTTGCCGTCCGCTGGTTGGTGTTTTTGTGTATCTTTGTACTAAGCGCGATCTTATATTGGAAACTGTCAGACTTCTCGAAGAATTCTTGGCCCATTTGATTAATGGATACGCCTAGTTCTATTGAACCAAACCGTTGTACTGAGGAATTGAACGAGTTAATTGAATTGGCTCGCTCTGGAGACCGGGAGGCATTAGATGTTCTCATCGCGTCCTCGCGGGAGGCAATTCGTGAAAAGGCGGAGAACAAGTTTCCGTCTGGGGTGCAGGCTGAATTCGATGATTCGGATTTGATCCAAGAGGTTTTGCTCGAAGCCAATCGAGATTTTGCAAGTTTTCGAGACTGTTCCGCGGAGGAATGGCAAGCCTGGCTGAATCGTGTCTTAAACCAGAGTGTTGCGAAGTGCCTCACACGCCACGTCGATGCCAAGAAGCGAGGGATCAAAAACGAACAATCTTTGAAGGCCCCCGTTCAAGACGGAAGATATCATGTGACAGCGGATGACTTGTCGCCCAGTCAACGAGTCATCCAAGCGGAATTACAGCAGTGTTTGGCCGCGATGTCGGTGGAGCTTGATGATCGCCAGCGTCGTGTGCTGGAACTTCGGTATTGGCAGAGGGCATCTCTCGCAGAGATTGCGTCAATCATGGAGGTTTCGAAGAGTGATGTGACTCGTTTGTTGCATCAATCCCTTCAACGACTCCGTCCAGGTCTCAGGAAGGAAACCGACACCGATGCTCCATGAGGAAGCCGATCTTGACCCAACATCAGCGGTCGAACGGGCACTAGAAGAGTATCTCGAACAGGTCGATGCCGGCACCACACCCGATTTGGACGAGTTCTTCAAAGCTCATGCCGATTACGCCGACGAATTGCGAGAATGTCTGCAGACCGAACAATATGTGCAAGTTCTCGCCGAAACAAATCCGGAATTCCCTGAAGCGGCATCTTCTGTCAATGCGTATGAGAAGACCAAGCCGTTCCAAAATGGCCCCGGAGCCGGAATTTCTCGAATTCTGGGCGACTATATCCTTCTGCAACAAATTGGTCGGGGAGGGATGGGAGTCGTCTACAAAGCTCGGCAACTGGGCTTAGACCGGGTGGTCGCTGTCAAAGTGATTGCCGACGGTCAGTTCGCGAATCCCATTGCGGTTCGGCGTTTTCGTAGTGAAGCGAAGTTGGCTTCCAAGTTAAATCACTCGCAGATTGTCTCCATCCATCAGATCGGTGAGGAGCAGGGACTCCTCTATTATTCGATGGATTATATTCCCGGGCAAACGCTGGCCGAGGTCTTGCATGAGGGGCCGTTGCCACCACGGCGGGCCTGTGAAATCGTCATGCAGACGGCTCGCGTGATGGCCTACACCCACCAACAAGGGTTGTTGCATCGGGACCTCAAGCCCGCCAATATTCTCCTTGATGAATCCAAGAGACCTCTCATCACCGACTTTGGTCTGGCTCGATCGTTCGACGACGAGAGTCAGGTGACCCGCACGGGCGAGATCGTCGGGACCGTCAGTTACATCTCTCCCGAGCAAGCCAGCGGAGACACCGCGAAGAGTGAGTTGGGACCGGAGTCTGATATCTACTCCCTGGGAGCAATTCTCTACGCTCTACTTGTCGGGCGACCACCGTTTCAGTCCGACAGTAGCCTCGACACCTTACTGCAAGTCCGCTACCAAGAACCGATCTCACCCCGGCGTTTCAATAAAAAGATCCCACCTGAACTCGAAACGATTTGTCTCAAGTGTTTAGAAAAATCTCCGCAACAACGCTATCAGACAGCCGATGAGTTAGAGGAAGATTTGGCTCGGTTTTTGAGTAGCGAGCCGATTCTCGCGAAGCCAAACCGCTGGTGGAAACGCGGTTGGCGGTGGTGTTTGCGACACCGTTCGGCAGCATTGGGTCTTGGCGGTGTCGCGGTGTTGCTTGGTGTGCTCGTCATCGGACTGGTACTGCATAGCGTCATGGTCAATTCGCTCAATGGTCGTCTTGCCAGGTCCAATAACGAACTGACTCACATTCGAAACGACTTGAACACGGCTCTGGGGCAAAGTGAGAGCCGCAAGCAGCGTTTGGAACAATCGCTTTACGTCGCCAACATGCAGGCTGCAAGCCGAGCGTACAACGAACAAGATTTGCGAGAGGTCCAGCGGGTTCTTGCATTGAGCGTACCCAAACCGGGAGAACGCGATTTGCGGGGATACGAATGGAAGTTGCTCCAGGAGATTGTCACCGCTCCCTACACGCAACTTTCCGGACACGTTGGCGACGTTTATGCGGCCAAGTATTCTCCCGATGGTCGTTGGTTGGCCTCTGCGGGTGAAGATGGCACCGTCCGATTTTATCGGGTTCCGTCGCTCCAGTTGGATCATGTGATACCTGGCTCGCTTCGTCCGATGCGTGGATTGGAATTTCACCCCACGAGTGAATCAGTCGCTTGCTGCTGCAAAGATGGGAACGTCTACATCTACGACGTCGAGACCGGGAAACTGCTGCAAACGATTCCCGCCCATCCGGGGTTGGTCTGCGATGCAACTTGGACCGCCGATGGCACATTGCTCACCTGTGGCGATGAGCCTTGGATTCGGTTGTGGGATGCCACGACAACACAACCTTTGGGAAAGATCGGCCCCAATCCCGGAGACAGAATAATCACCCGACTTGCACTGTCCCACAACGATCAATGGTTGGCGGCGGCTCAAGGGGCACACATGACCGTCTGGGATCGGACGACCAACACCCAGCGGATGTCGTTCACCGTGCCGTCTCGTGTGACGTCCGTGGCATTCTCTCCGAATGACGATTGGGTGGCCTTTGGATCGTTGGAATCCAAAACACGACTGCTTCCCTGTAAGGATCGCACGAATCCCACAACGTACGAATCTTCTCACCGTGATCCCGTAGAGGCTGTCGCGTTTTCTCCCGATGGACGGTGGGGAGCGGACACCGATCGGGGCGGTTTACTGTCCCTCTGGCCGATCGATACCGGCAAACCTGGAAGCAATCGCGTCCCGTTGTCCCCAACGACCGAAACTCTCTCCACTCAAACCTTAGCCCACCAAACGGAGGTCATCTCGATCGAGTTTTCGCCGGACAGCCGACAAATCGTGACATCCAGTCAAGACGGGCTCGTCCGAGTTTGGAATGTGGCCGAGCTTCTGCCGCAACGGTTTACGCAAGTTCAAGGAGAGCAGATCGATGACGTCATTCCGATGTCAGACGGGACGCTGCTGCTTTGGGTCTTTGGAGACATTCTGCATTACGATCCAGCCACGGGTGAACTCCGCAGTGTGGTGGAACCGAAGAAAATCGAATGGCAAAACACGCCGAAACATGAACAAGCTTTGGCGGTTCTTCACTTTGATGCGGGCGTGCGAAGCACCTCGCCGGAACGGTTCCAAAGAAACCCTTGTCTTCTTTGGCGGGACGCTCTCTCACCGGAATTGGGAAAACTACATTCTGTGTGTGTCTCCGCCGATGGAACGATGTTGGCCGGTCTGACTGCCAAATGGCAACTCGCTCTGCTCAACGCAAAAACGTACGCCCCAAGTGAAGATTGCCCATTGATTCGCTGCAATTCTCTGGCCTTCTCGCCCGTTGATAGCGGCATTTTAGCTGTCTCGTTGGTTGGCCTCGACAATGTCGAATTGTGGGATATCGAAACGGCCCGGAGAACGAAAATACTGGGCTATCATTCGGCACAGGTCAATTCGTTAGCCTTCAGCCCCGACGGTCGGTATCTTGCCTCCGGGGCGGAAGATCGCCGAATCAAAGTTTGGGAAGTCTCGACGGGCAAGCTCGTTCGCACGTTTCACGGACATCGCGGACGCATCACTGATGTCATCTTCTCGCCCGACGGCAGTTCGCTGCTCTCAACCGGGTGGGACGATACGTTACGCGTATGGTCAATGACTCTTCAAGAAGAAATGCTAACCCTCGGCACGCCCAAACAACCCAAGGTCGGTACCTACCAACTCCGAATTTCGGCGAACGGTCGCTATCTCGTGCAACGTAGCAACACCATCTTCACCCGCTACAAACTGCCCACAATGGATACCGCCGATTGAACCAGTCTCTAGCGAGAAGACATCCTGTCAGTCGATCACCAGCGACCGCAAGCAAATTTCCGCCAGTACCGACAGCCAGACCAGAAACCGTTGCAGTTGCCCCGCCGCCGTCTCCTCGATCAGCCTGCAGAAATGCCTCGGCGTAAGGAACCGGCCAGAATGACCGTGAGAAACCGCGTCCTCAAAGAGCCAACCGAAGAACATCAAAACAGCGACGTTCTTCGATCACACCGAGCGGCACCCATCCTGTTCCCACCGTAATCCGAAAAAAAAGGCCCACCAGCAATACCAAAGCAACTCTGTGACCAAACCAGCCATCCAACAAAAAAGGACTCACGCCAGTTTGACGTAAGTCCTTTGATAGCAAAGTACCGGAGGGGGGACTCGAACCCCCACATGGTTTACCCATACTGGATTTTGAATCCAGCGCGTCTGCCAATTCCGCCACTCCGGCTGTTGCTGTTTTATAAGGTTTCCGAACGATTCGGGCAAGCCTCGTTGGATGTCAACATGGGGTCGACATCAAAAGGTGCACGAATGGTTCGCAGGAAACCGTCAAAAACACGCTCATCGTCATCGTTTCCCGGATTGCAGGAGGCTGGGAGCCACCGATCACGGGGGAGGCATTATTTGGAAGTGCGTGAAGATTTGCAAGTCGAACATGGTTTCTCAGAAGAATCGGCGGTTTTCGGGTTTTCCTTGGGGGTATGAAGATTGTGTGGTGGTTCAGATACTCTTGAGATGCCGGATATCTGTCCGGTTGCGTTCATAACGTCGGGAAATATCGGCCATCTGGTGGAATTTGGTATCTTTGTCCATCTTTCGTGTCCTATAACGGTGGCTTCTTGTGATTGTTTCTGATGACGTCACCTTAGGGCGACGAGTTCGAGCGGCTCTGAGTGCGCTGAGGGGATGGCTCGATTTTATTGACTGTCATATGACGGCCGGCCGGTAGCCCGGATTGAGAAAGGGGCATGTTCGGCCGACGCCTTGTCGATGTGGAGATTGAACATAATGCCTTGGATGTTCTGGTTGCGGAATCTGTACACACGCTGGATTCCGCAAGACCGCCGTGCTCGATCCCCACGAATGCTCGGTAAGAATCGGCGGCGGCCGCGATTTCCACTCGCCGCGTCTGTCGAAGCATTGGAAACACGTGCCATGCTTTCCGCTACGCCGGTCGGACTCACCAGTGGCGAAACCGTGATGGCGTCCATCAGCACAATCGGTGAGGAAGATTGCTATACGATCAACGCGGCCGCCGGTGAAGACCTGCTGCTGACGATCGGCGAGGCGGATGGTTATCAGCTGGAAGTGGCGTTGTATGCTCCGGACGGCACGGAGTTGCAAACGGTCTCAGAGAACTTCGGTTTCCGTTTAGACCAAAAGGATCTTCCGCAGACGGGGACTTACACGTATGTGGTTCGGGAGGTCAATGGCGACGATGTGGGTGATTATTCTCTGACGGCGGTCCTCGTCGATGAAGTCGCGGATGCGGACAACACCGTGATGGCGAGCGGGACGACGTATGACTCGTCGATTGCGATCGGTGATATCGACACGTTCACAATTGATGCGACGGCCGGCGAAGATTTGCTGCTGACGATCGGCGAGGCGGATGGTTATCAGCTGGAAGTGGCGTTGTATGCTCCGAATGGCACGGAGTTACAAACGGTCTCGGCGAATTCGGGTTTCCGTGTGGACCAGAAGGATCTCCCGCAGACCGGGACGTACACGTATGTGGTTCGGGAAGTCGATGGCGATGATGATGGGAATTATTCACTGACGGCGGTCCTCGTCGATGAAGTCGCGGATGCGGACAACACGGCCATGGCAAGCGGGACGACGTATGACTCGTCGATCGCACCCGGTGACATCGACACCTACACGATTGATGCGAGTGTCGGTGAAGATTTGCTGTTCACGATTGGCGAGAACTTTGGCTATCAGTTGGAAGTTGCATTGTATGCTCCGGATGGCACGGAGTTGCAAACGGTCTCAGAGAACTTCGGTTTCCGTTTAGACCAGAAGGATCTTCCGCAGACGGGGACTTACACGTATGTGGTTCGGGAGATCAATGGCGACGATGTGGGTGATTATTCACTGACGGTAGTCCTCGTCGATGAAGTTGCGGATGCAGACAACACGGTCATGGTTAGCGGGACGACGTATGACTCGTCGATTGCGATCGGTGATATCGACACGTTCACGATTGACGCGACGGCAGGCGAAGACCTGCTGCTGACGATCGGCGAGTCGGATGGTTATCAGTTGGAAGTAGCGTTGTATGCTCCGGATGGTACGGAGTTGCAGACGGTCTCGGCGGATTCGGGTTTCCGTGTGGATCAAAAAGATCTTCCGCAGACGGGGACGTACACGTATGTGGTTCGAGAAGTCGATGGCGATGATGATGGGAATTATTCACTGACGGTGGTCCTCGTCGATGAAGTCGCGGATGCGGACAACACCGTGATGGCGAGCGGCACAACGTATAACTCATCGATCGCGATCGGTGACATCGACACGTTCACAATTGACGCAACGGCCGGCGAAGATTTGCTACTGACGATCGGCGAGTCGAATGGTTATCAGCTGGAAGTGTCGTTGTACGCTCCGGATGGCACGGATTTGCAAACGGTCTCAGAGAACTTCGGTTTCCGTTTGGACCAGAAGGATCTTCCGCAGACCGGGATTTACACGTATGTGGTTCGGGAAGTCAATGGCGACGATGTGGGTGATTATTCTCTGACGGCGGTCCTCGTCGATGAAGTCGCGGACGCCGACGATGTGGCTTTGGTGAGCGGGGCGACGTATGACTCGTCGATCGTGAATGGCGACATCGACACCTTCACGATTGATGCGGTTGAGGGTGGTGTTCTGCTACTTTCCATCGACGAACGGGACGGGTATCAGTTGGAAGTCACGTTGTATGCTCCGGACGGGACGGAGTTACGCAGCGTGTCGGAGAACTCGCGGTTCCGATTGGATCAACGAAATCTTTCCCTGACGGGAACCTACACGTATGTGGTTCGCGAAGTCGACGGTGACGACGATGGCGAGTACACGCTGACAGCGGTCGCGGTCGATGACACACCGGAACCGGATCTCGTTGAATTGACGAGCGGCTTGACGGTCGACGGCACGTTGGAACGCACGGACATCGACACGTTCACAATTGATGCGTCTGCAGGAGACGATCTGTTGTTCTCGGCCATTGGATCATCAGCCAGCGGGACGTTGGGGGGCATCGATTTAGAAGTCAGCCTGTATGCACCAGACGGAAAATTGCACCAGACGGTCGTGCCGAGGATCAATTTCAACGGCGTGCGTTTGGATCAATTCAACCTTTCGCAGACGGGCACATACACCTACGTCGTTCGCAACTCTCGCGAGGATTTGGCGGGATCGTATTCTCTCACGGCTGTCGTTGTGGATCAGACCGTGGACGCCGACAACGTGGCCCTTGTCAGTGGAGACCCCGTACGCAGAACGGTCGCTGCCGGTGACATCGACACGTTCACGATCAATGCGTCTGCGGGTGAAGACCTGTTGCTGACAAGGATCGCGGAGGACAGTGCAAGTCAGTTCCGTCTGGATGTCACGCTGTATGCTCCCGACGGGGCACACTTACGAACCTTTACCGCTTCGGACAATCGTAACGGCTTCAACTTCAATCAACCGAATCTCCCGCAAACCGGGGTCTACACGTATGTGGTCCGCGAACGCAATGCGAACTTCATAAGCGACTACACACTGCAACTCGATAAAGCCATCAACACCAACGACGCCACGCTTTCGATCGATGACGTCACGCAAGATGAAGCAGCCGGGGTGATGCGGTTTACGGTTTCACTCAGCCAAGCGGTTGGCTCCGACGTTTCGTTTGATTATTTCACGACGACACGCACCGCCGATTCCAGTGATTTTGGATTCGTCAATCAGACCGAAACGATTCCGGCTGGTGCAACCTCGACAACGGTTCTCGTGAACATCACCGACGACGTGACCGAGGAAATCGACGAACGGTTTTTCCTCAACCTGGCGAACGTGCAGTCGGGTGCGTTTGATGTCGCAATTGGCGACGGGCAGGGCGTGGGCACGATTCTCGATGACGATGCCCCATCGCTGACCGTCAACGATGTGGAGTTGGAAGAAGACGACGGGCCAATCGTCTTTACCATCTCGTTGAATCAGCCGTTGGACGAAGACTTGGAAGTCGACTTCACCGTGACGGATGAAGGTCCAATCTTCGGTGGAGGCGGCGGGGCCGGAGGTTTCGGCGGCGGAGCGAGTCTGTTCAGTTTTTCGGGGTTTTCGCAGACTTCGACGGGCAATGTGGTGGCGTCCGGTACGGCGGTCATTCTCGCGGGAAATCTCTCGACCCAGGTGACGGCACCGTTGGCGTTGGATAACGTCGTCGCGTTCAAACGGGAGTTCCGAGTTAAGCTCGAGAACCCAGACGCTGGGAATATTGACGTTGGTTTCTCGAAAGACGAAGGAGTCGCGACGGTCATTAATGTGGAGACTGCGTTGGTCTCGATCGACGATATCACGCAGGATGAGGATGCCGGGACGATGATCTTCACGGTCTCGCAAACATTGCCGGCGGACGTGGATGTTTTCTTTGACGTCACACCTCGGAATGAAGGCACGGACGAAGCCGACTTCACCGCAACGCCGCTTCGCCTCAGCATCCCCGCTGGCAACACGACCGCGACGTTCACCGTCGATGTTGCCGCGGACAATGTCGTGGAACTCGATGAGCGGTTTTTCGTCGACATCACCAACTTGGACCCGAGCGGGCGAGCGGTGACTCTCGGCGACAGCGAAGGCGTGGGAACGATTCGGAACGATGACACTGCCACGATTTCGGTCGGCAATCTCACGCAAAATGAAAACGCCGGTCCGATGACGTTCTTGATCTCGTTGGATAGTCCGGTCGATGTTGCCACGACCGTGCAGTACGCGACCGCGACCAACACCGCCGATTCCAGCGACTTCACCAGCCGCTCCGGTAGCGTCACGATTCCCGCAGGGAGTTTGTCCGTCCCGGTCACCGTCCCCGTCTCCGCGGATAACACGGTTGAACTCGACGAACGATTCTTGATGAACCTCAGTAACCCGAACGCCAGCGGACGTGCCGTCGGTTTGGGGTTGGCTCAAGCCAGCGGGAACCTCAACAACGACGATGCCGCGGTGCTGACCATCAACGACGTTATCCAGATCGAAGACGCCGGAGTGATCACGTTCACAGTCTCGATGAGTCGCCCCGTCGACGCGGCCGTGAGCTTCGACTACACAACGCTGACCGACTCCGCAGACGCGAACGACTTCACGCCGCAATCCGATCGCATCACGATTCCGGCCGGAAGCCAGTCGGCTACCATTTCCATTCCCGTGACGATGGACAACACCACCGACGAAGGCGCCGAACAGTTCTTTGTCGAATTGACGAACTTGGCGAACGCGGGGCGGGATGTCAGCTTCGGCGATACGCGGGGGACGGGCACAATCATTGGCGACAACGGTGAAGGGGTGATGGCGCGAGTCTCCATCGACGACGTCACGCAGAATGAAGACGCGGGCACGATTGCGTTTACCGTTTCGCTCGATGCCCCGATTTCCGTGCCCGTTCATGTGGAATTTACGACTGCCACGGACTCGGCCGATGCGTCGGACTTCACGGTCCAGACCGGCACGATCACCATCCCCGCCAACAGCACATCCGCAACGCTGGTGGTCAACGTCGATGCTGATATGGTCGTGGAACGTGACGAGCAGTTTTTCGTCAACCTCTCCAACATTCAACCGCAGACGCTGGGGGTTTTGTTCGCCGACAACCAGGGCGTCGGCACGATCGTCAATGACGATGTTGCTCGGTTGAATATCGACTCGGTCAGCGGTTACGAGGGCAGCGACGGCACGCGGCCGTTCGTGTTCACGGTGACTTCGGACCTTGCGGTGGATCGGTCTTTTACGGTCGATTTTACGAGCTTCAACGATCCCGCCGTACCCGGCGACCCAGCCAACGCGGCCGACTTGAGTTTTCAGAACGGTACATTGACGTTCGCCGGAACGGCGGGCGAGACACAGACGATTACAATTGACGTCAACGGCGATACCCAACCGGAAGGGGATGAAGCGTTCTTCGTGGACCTCGCGAACGTTCAAGCCGGGGGACGCAAAGTGGTGACCTCCATGGGCCGTGGCCGGGGCGATATTCTCAACGACGATTTGGCCGGCTCCGATGCTGTAATTCTCGATCAAGGCATCAACAACGGGGCCATCAACGGCAATTACCAGAAGATTGTCTCCGGCAGCTTCGATGGCATTGAGATCATGGCCGATGATCTATTTTTCTGGGACCCGCGTTCCGGTGCCAACCGAATTGTGTACGGTCATGGGAACATTCAAACCAATCCGATTGAACCGGGGGCGTTGAACGGCAATGACTTCACCGAAGTGATCGTAGGGAATTTCAATGACGGTCGCCAAACCGAGTTGTTCTTCTGGAATCCGCGAACCGGGCGCAATCGGCTGGTGCACTTGAGCAACGGCATTGTCGAGGGAGCGATCGAAACAAACGTCATTCCGTCGACGGCCATCAACGGCAATGATTTCACAACCGTCGTCGCCGGCAACTTCAACGGAGACGCGACGACGGACTTGTTCTTCTGGAACCCCGTGAGCGGTCGCAATCGCATTGCCCATTTCCAGACCGTGCAAGTTGGGTTGGATAGCGATGTCGTCAATCTGCAAACGAACGTCATCACTCCCACCATTATCAATGGAAGTTTTCAATCCGTACATGTCGGCAATTTCGTGGCTGGCGGTCTGGATGAGTTGTTGTTTCTCAACTTGCAAAGTGGAGCGAATCGTCTCGTCTCGTTGGAAACGATCACGCCGGGAGTCACGACGGGCTTGGAAAGTTTCCAATCCAACATGCTACCGCCGAGTGCATTTAACGGATCGGCTTACGATCGCGTTTCCATCGGTGATTTGAACGGCGACGGGCTAGACGATGTGTTCGCCTGGGGCATGCGAAGTGGTGCGAATCGCGTTGCCCTCACAAACCTGACCCCTGGCAATGCCCCCAACATTGTAAGTAATGTGATGCCACCATCGCTGATCAACGGCGAATTCGAGCACATCGTGAAACTCACTGAAGATGTTTTCAGTTCGCCCGACAGTGATGAGTTTTTCTTTTGGAATCCAAGAACCGGTCGCAACCGAGTCGGCTACATCAACGCGACCTGAGTTGGAAAGTCCTACGAAATCGCATCTGAGGGATTTGAAAGAGTACTATGGAGACAATTGATTGGGCGAGTTTTGAACGTGTCGAGCTTCGCATTGGCACGATTCTGTCGGTGGAGGACTTCCCCGAAGCTCGCAAGCCGGCGTACAAGATCGAAGTCGATTTTGGACCCAAAATTGGGATCAAAAAATCGAGTGCGCAAATCACCGACCTATACACGAAAGACGAATTGGTCGGCCGCCAGATCCTTGGCGTCGTGAATTTTCCGGTGAAGCAAATCGGCCCGTTTCGTTCGGAATTTCTGGTCACAGGTTTGTATCGGGAAGACGGTGCAGTCGTGCTCGCTGTGCCCGATCAGCAAGTTCCCAATGGGGCCAAATTGGCGTGAAGTATAGCGGTGTCATCTGATCGGGCAAAAAGCTGCGGTGTGCTTGCTGAAGCACGAATCGTCAAACATTCAACTCGATCGGTCGACCCTCGCAACTTGAGAGACCACTCATCAAATTTAGACGATCATGTCTCCACGGCAGGTCTTCGTGGACCGTCTGAAATCGCTCACGTTTGGGGCAATGTGTTGATCCACTGAGGCGGTGAGTATCGTTTCGTGCCGATGGGCGAAACGGGTGGTTGGATTGCGAAAGGTGTGCTGAGCGGTTCTAAATGAGGGGGGCGTCCGCTCTTCGATTGCGGTTCGCGCTGACTCAGAGTGATCCCTTCGGAATCGAGAGCCACATGTCCCTACAATTGATGACGTTGAGTATCGGGGTGATGTTTTCGGCTTGGACCCCGTTGGTTGCCAATGAAAACTGGCATCAACCCGCCGGGCCAAACGGCAACTGGTCGGTGGATGGCACGCCGCCGATTCAATGGAGCGTCACGCGAAACGAGAACATCCGGTGGCGAACGCCCCTTCCCGAAGCGGGGCAAAGTGGTGTTGCGATTTGGGGGGAGCGTGTCTTCGTGACCACACATGTCCCCATCAAATCCCTGGACGAGAAGGAAGCCGTTACCGACATACTGGGCTTTTGTCTCGACGCAAACACGGGGGAAATCCTCTGGAAAGTGACGCTGCCAGGCACGGCGTTTATTTCATTGGCAGGTGGTTTCACCGACGGAACCGTTTTCGCACCCATCACCGACGGCGAACATGTTTGGTTCTTCAATCGCTGTGGTTCGATGGGGTGCTATGACATGTCGGGAAAAACTATCTGGCTCCGCGAATGGAAACCGCGTTTCAAGCATAACAATCGGCAAGCTGAACCGTTCCTCGTCGGTGATGCGATTTTGTATGTCGAAGTGGCGAATAAAGTCGAAGGGGCTAAAGTCCAAAAGTGGAAGGCACCGGGTGTGAAGTCCAAGGGCACCGCGGCCCCTATGGGAGTGGATGAGAAGGAAGTTTGGACTTATTTGCATGGGATCGACAAGCGAACTGGCAAAGTTCTCTGGCGTGAGAATGTCGGCACTGTCGTTCATAACACGCCGGTCGTCGGCTTGACGGCTGATGGAAAACTCGCAGTCTCTCATGCTCGTGGTGGCCCACATGCTCCGTTCGAGAAACCTAAAGGGCATAGTCTGACAAGTCTAGCTCCCGGTGAAGAAGGCAAGACGTTATGGAGTACAAACCTGCGGAACTATGATCCCTCCTTTGCCAGCCATTGGAATGAAAAATACGTTTTTGGCTTCCGTGGCGGAAGGCACGTTGTGCTTGATGCGAGTTCGGGAAAACTCTTGCGAGATCAGCCTCTCTATAAGAATGCGACAGTATGGACGTTTGATCCCGACACTGAGACTTGGGGGAGAAAAACGAATGTTTCGGTGAAAGCCGGTAAGGGGCATCCGAATACGAATCAGGCGAATATTGTTGTCGGGGATTGGCATTGGTTCCTATCACATAACGTTCATTATGTGGGTCGGGTGCATGTCGAGACGGGAGCGGTGGAATATCTCGAAGTACCTGCTCAACTGATGCCAAGCCGGGAGTCACGAGAACAAGATGTTCGGCTTTGGGGGGCAGGGAATCCCAAAAATCGACCGTTAAACGCAGCCGGTTTCGCTGTTGGTGACAAAGGTCATAACGGCACAGGTTGGGGGCATATCTCTGCAGCAAGTCCCACAAGAGTCGGCCATTATCTCTTCTTTCCTGTTGTCACAGGAACTGTCTATGTGATTGATGCGAGAGTCGATTCATTAACTCCAGATGCACTAGTGGCTATTAACGATCTTGGGCCAGGTGGGGAGACATGGACACTAGCACCACTGACATACGCAAAGAATCGTTTCTATGCACATACCATGAGAGAAATTATCTGCATCGAGACCGAAGACAGAGGTGCGTCAACCGAAGAGTAGTCGAAGGATCGGTCTTTGTTCAACTCGTGTGGGATGGTGCTTCAAGGCTTGGCAATTAATATGATGAACGGAAGTGCTTTTGGAGTGGGTTGACAAGGTTAGTTCGTATCAATACAGGTCTGTTGAAGAGAATGCTATGACAAATCGAACAATGCGCTTAGTCTATTTGTTGCTTGCAATACTCGTTCAAACAGCGAGTTGGCAGCAGGTTGCCCATGCCGCTGAGAAACCGAATATCATTTTTCTGTTCGCGGACGATCAGAATCTTCAGTCGGTGGGTTGTTATGGTAATCCCGAGGTCAAAACGCCGCAGATGGACCGTTTGGGGCGGGATGGTGTCATTTTTGATCGGCACTATAACACCACTGCGATTTGCATGGCGAGCCGTGCAAGTGTGTTTACTGGGATGTATGAATACAAGACGGGTACGAATTTCACTCATGGAAATATGAAGCCTCAGACTTGGAAAAAGTCTTATCCCGTTCTCCTGCGTCAGGCTGGCTATCTAACGGCGTTTGCTGGCAAGTTTGGTATTGTTGTCGAGGGAAAAGGACTATGTGAAGACGATTTCGATATTTGGGGTGGCGGTCCCGGGCAGACGTATTATGCGACTGCAAGGAATAAGTCGATGGCTAAATACGCCGAGCGTTATCCACACTCGACATTGTCCTATGGGGCATTCGCGCAAGATGCGATTCGCGAAGCGGCGAAACAAAAAAAGCCACTCTGTTTGTCGATTAGTTTCAAAGCACCTCACAAGCCGGCCACGCCCGATCCCAAGTTCAATCATGTCTACGCCGGTCAAAAGTTTACGAGACCCGCGAATTTTGGCCGTGAGGCGGGGACGCATCTCTCCGAGCAAAGCAAGCAAGGTCGCCAGTATCCTCGTTTCACAGAGTGGAAATACGATACGCACTACGACGCGGAGATGGCGAAGTACTTTCAACAAGTCTATGCGATCGATGTTGCACTAGGCATGATTCGTGATGAACTGAATGCGCAAGGCGTTGCTGGCAATACTGTCATCTTCTATACGAGCGACAATGGCTATATCTGTGGAGCCCACGGGTATGGATCAAAAGTCTTGCCGATGGAGGAGTCGTCCCGTGTGCCATTGATTGTCTATGATCCTCGAAGTGCCTCCGCCGGGAAACAGCGACGGTGTTCTTCACTCACCGGGAATGTTGACTTTGCACCAACAATCTTAGAACTAGCAGGGTTGCCGATTCCTAAAAACATGGATGGTGTCAGTCTATTACCGTTGTTAGAGAATCCATCTGGAGAAGTTCGTGAACGCTTAGCCTTGATGAATACTTTTGACAAACTTCCAGTGCATAGCCTGAGTGTTGTCTCAGACGGTTGGAAGTATACGTATTGGTGGTACGGCGATGAAACGATGGCACCAACCGAGGAACTCTTTGATCTAACAACTGATCCACTTGAAATGACGAATCTTGCTCGCGATCCAAACCGCTTGACGATGCTTCGCGCGATGCGAGAAAAGTATGATGCGGAGCTCGATGCCTGGAAAGCGAATGCCGTTCCTTACAACGACTATCAGAAATATGGTGAGCTGTTCGATCGAAATGTTCCGTGGGAGAAGAAGAATTATCGGCGGATAAAGCCAGCGGGGCAATCTTCGAAGAAGACACGGACCAACGCTGCAAAAACGAGAAGACGCGAACGAGCAGTCCAGAAGTCGGCAACGAAATCGAAGTGATCGTTTCCGGAAATACTATTCAAGCTTGGTGTCATTGAAATAGGACCTAACTTAAGAATTGACGTGGTTTGATGTGTCGTGCTGTCGGTTTGGGTTACGATTCGTCTTGCGATCACTCGTTGACCACGCCGGTTCGTCGAGTAAAATGAAGTTTTGGACGTATCTCAACAAACGAAGTCGCCATGCTTGCCAAACGGATTATTCCTTGTCTCGATGTTCACGCCGGTCGGGTGGTGAAGGGGATCAACTTTGTCAACCTGCGGGATGCGGGCGATCCCGTGGAAGTTGCCGCTCGGTATGAGTCCGAAGGGGCTGACGAGTTGGTGTTTCTGGATATCACCGCCAGCCATGAGGAACGCGAGATCATCCTTGATGTGGTCCGTCGGACGAGTGAAGTGATTTTCATGCCGCTCACGGTCGGGGGCGGAATTCGCACGTTGGACGACATCCGCACGCTGCTCAAAGCCGGTTGTGATAAAGTTTCAATCAACTCCGCTGCCGTGAAGACACCAGAGTTTATCCGCGAAGCGGCGTTGCGATTCGGCAGTCAGTGTATTGTGGTGAACATCGATCCGCGGCGGGTGCCGATCGATAACGAACCGGCCGAGATGAAAGACAAGTGGCCGGAGCATCTTCAAGTCCGTCCGCATGCCAGTCGCGATGGGCAATCGGAAGTCTACTGGGACGTGCACATCAACGGCGGTCGGTTGCCGACAGGGTTGGATGCCGTCGCTTGGGCGAAGGAAGTCGAACAATTGGGAGCGGGCGAAATTGTTCTCACCAGCATGGACGCCGATGGCACGAAAGATGGTTACGACATCGAAATTACGCGGGCAGTTTCGGATGCGGTGACGATTCCCGTCGTGGCCAGCGGCGGTTGTGGTTCGCCGGATCACATGGTGGAAGCCCTGACCGACGGCAACGCCAGTGCCGCTCTGGCCGCTAGCATCTTCCATTACGGGGAATACACGATCGACGAAACCAAACGCCAACTCGCTGCCGCCGGTGTGCCGGTGCGATTGGAAACGGTCCTCTCTTGAATCGGAAGGTCAACACGCCATGAGTTCGACCGAATCGCTGACGGACATCGATTACCCCGAATCGGACGGCCAACCGATGGGCGAGACGGAAATCCATATCGAATGGATGATTCGGTTGCGTGACATTCTCAAGTTGCGATACCGCGAACGACGAGTGTACGTCGGCAGCAATTTGCTGGTCTATCCGGAAGAGGGGGTGCCGCGAAATTTCGTGGTGCCGGATGTGTTCGTGGTTAAGGACTGTGAACCCGGACGACGGCGAATCTTCCAGACATGGGTCGAAAATCGCGTCCCGAATGTTGTGTTCGAGATCACATCGCGTTCGACCCGGCGACAGGACAGCATTTTCAAGCTCCGCCAGTACGCGGAAATGGGGGTGGCGGAATACTTTCTGTTCGACCCCACATCCGATTATCTCTCTCCAGCGTTGCAGGGATACCGGTTGGTTGACGACGAGTATGAACCAATCGAAGCCAATTCCGCCGGCCGCCTGGAGTGCCGCGAACTCGGCCTTGATTTGGCGCTCTCCGAGGAACGGCTACGATTGTTCGACTCGATTGAGCGTCACGAGTTGTTAACCGAAGCGGAAACGGAAGCCCATGCCCGCGCCGAAGCGGAAGCTGAGGTCGAACGGTTGCGAAAATTACTGGATGAACGAGACAATTCGGCGTAATCTAATAGCGTCGCGACAACAATATTCTTCCCCCAATCGGGTTTCTGAGGATTCACGTTATGGTTTTGGCATCGGAATGGACCGAATCGACCTTTGAACCGGGCAAAGAAATCGAGATCGACAAGATCTTTCGGCTGGCGATCAAGCACGGTTGCTCCGACATTCACCTGCAAGTTGGTCGTCCGCCGGTGTTTCGGATCAAGGGGGCACTGCGGGAATTGCAGATGGACCCGATCGACAATGACAAAATGATCGAACTTTGCTTCCCCATGATGGACCAACGGAACCTGGACATTTTCCACCGTGATGGCGGGGCGGACTTCGCGAAGACGATGATTTCCGACGGTGAACCGTGGCGGTTCCGGATCAACCTGATGACCCAACTCAGCAAAGTCGGGATGGTGGCCCGGAAAATCGAACGCTCGATTCCGCCATTCGAAAAATTGTTTCTTCCGCCGGTCATGGAAGAACTTTGTAAATACGATCAAGGCATGGTGTTGCTCGCCGGGGTGACGGGGTCCGGGAAATCGACCACCATTGCGTCGATGCTCGACTGGATCAACCAGAACTACCGGAAACACATTCTAACCATCGAAGACCCGATCGAATTTGTGTACACCTCCGATAAGTGTCTCATCAATCAGCGGGAAATCGGGCAGGATGTGATCGACTTCCACGTGGCGATGAAACACGCGGTGCGGGAAGACCCGGACATCATGCTGGTGGGGGAAATGCGTGACCGCGAAACATTCGAAACCGCGATCCACGCTGCCGAAACCGGTCACTTGGTGTTTGGGACGATTCACGCGAGTTCCGCACCAGGGACGATTGCCCGTATTCTCGACCTGTTCCCACCGATGATGCACAAAGCCATTCGCGCGACGATGGCGATGAACATGAAAGCGATCGTCGGTCAAAAACTGCTCAAAACGATCGTCGATGTGCCTTCGCGGGTGCCGATCGTGGAAATCATGCGGTTCAACCCGACCGTCCGCAAATTGGTTCGGGAAGAAACCGACGAAAAACTTGCGGCGGCGATTCGCATCGGGAAAGACGAAGGGATGCAGCAATTCAACGACAGTCTGAAATCCTTCATCGACCGAGAATTTATCAGCCGAGCGGATGCCTTCGAAATCTCGCCGAATCCCGACGAACTCAAGATGATGCTCAAAGGGATCGACGTCAAAGCGGCGGCGATTCTGTAAACGCAGTCGAATTACGACCGAAGAACACGCGAATTCCTCAAGACGGTTGCCAGATCACGTTTCGATCGGCGACCGTCTTTTCGCTTGTTAGCAGCGTTGATCGTCGTCGATACCCCAACCATCCATATCGCAAAGCATGATTAACCGTTTTCGCTTCGGCAGATATTCTGCGGTGGCGGCTTGAAATTCCTTGTCCGAGACAACTTTGAGATCGTGGTTTTTCAGGACCTCGAGCGATAGGGAGTCTGGAAATTCATCTGAATTGCCATCCTCGGGACTGGCGACTCCACTGTCGGTTAAATCGACATAATTGTCGATTGTTCGCTCGGCCAAACGGAGTAGGCTTGCCGGTGGACGGTCTTCGATGTTAGTTCCTTTGCCAACAAGAAAAATCGAATCGGAAAGCAAGAGAATCGCCCGGCTCGTCGATTTATCGGGAGAGGGGCTGTGAAAGAAGTGGAGGATCGGATACGCCAAATGCCGATGGGAGAGTTGGTCTACCCGGCTCAGAACACTATTCAAAATATAGTTGTCCAACGTGCCACGCGATCGTCCGACCCAGGCCGCTTCGATGAATTCATCGGTGCATTGACCGACTCCAAAGATGGCTTCAGCGGTTTGTTTGCGTTCGATCCCTGCCGAGAGCACCGGGAGAAAGTACGACAAGGCCGTGGTGATGACGAGGGTTGCGGTCAACGACGCCAGATTACTGATCAGGGTCCAGGGAAATGTCGATGGCACGTAGTCGCCGTAACCCACCGATGAAAGTGTCGTTCCGATAAAGTAGAACTTCTGCATCAGATCCGTCGCCGCGCCGGTCGAGTTGCTAATGACGGAGTCACGGTGGACGGCGAAAATCAAATACCAGCCCGCGCTGAGCAACAGATACCACAGCAAGATCACCCCGATCAACATCGCTGGACCCGTCAAACCGAGGATGCCGTGAATCGACCGGCGTCGATGAATCCGTAACAGAGCCCCCCAGATGTTTTGCGTCCACCAGTTGGTCAGCGGCCCGCCACCTGACGTGCTTAACACCGTGATGAACGCGTCCCATACCACCAGCAGGATCAATGCGCCCGCAATTCCATAAATCAGCACAGACATCAAATCACACACTCCGTCAGTCAAAACCGATCGCTCTTCAATTCACGTCTCGTCTCGGTCGATCCACTTATTCTGCGGTGTCGGTTGCCAATTGGCGAGGCACACAAACAAATCGGAGACCGAGTCAGCGGTGAGGACCATTTGGTGATGTTCCAGGCGTAGGAAACGATCGTTTTCAGCTCGCTGGAACAATGCCAACAGTGAATCATAGTAACCGGCGACGTTTAGCAAACCGCATGGTTTGTCGTGCACGCCAAGTTGATTCCATGTGAGCACTTCGCAGAACTCCTCGAACGTGCCGAATCCACCGGGCATGGCGACGAACGCATCGGCCAGTTCCGCCATTTTCGCTTTCCGCTGGTGCATGGTTTCAACGACGATGAGTTCCGTCAGCGATTGGTGGGCCACTTCTTTCTTGAGCAATGCTTCGGGGATCACGCCGACGACCTCACCACCGGCGTCCAGCACCGCATCGGCAATCACACCCATCAGGCCAATGTTTCCGGCCCCGTAAACCAATCGCATCCCCCGCCGGGCAATCTCGCCACCCAATTCCTGAGCGGCCTCCTTGTAGACGGAATCCGCTCCCAAACTGGAACCACAAAACACGCACAACGCTTTGATTGGCTGACTCATCTGACTTGTGTCCTGACGTTGTTCAAAGATTTCAGCGAACCGAACGATAGTTGAGCGACTCGGGAAGTGCTAGCATATGATCGTGCATTCCCCGATGGACTGATAAAGTGAACTGACGATGACTTCTCCCCATTTCGGCATTTCGAAAGACCAACGGTTGCGGCGGTCGCAGGACTTCGCCCGCATTTATGCCGGTGGCGTGCGGGCGGCGGATGCTCACTTGCTGATTTTTGGAGGCATCAATCCGACAGGGCAGACGCGGTTTGGTTTGAGTGTTTCTAAGAAGCATGGAAATGCGGTCCGGCGGGGACGACTCAAACGGTTATTGCGGGAAGCGTTTCGGTTGTCGCAGCACGACTTGCCAGCCGGAATGGACATGATTTTCATTCCTCGTCAGAACTCCGGGGCCACACTGGCAGATTATCAACGGTCGCTTAAGTCAACCGCGCGTCGGCTAGCCAAACGGTTGCCGTCCGTTGATCGGGATGCCAAGTCGTGAGTTTGCTCCGGGGAATTCAGCGATTAATCGCGGCCGTGATGATTGGCCTCGTGCGGGGATATCAACGCTTCATTAGTCCGTTGCTCGGTCCTTCGTGCCGGTTCACGCCGACTTGTAGTGAGTACTTCATCCAAGCCGTCCGAAAGTACGGCATCCTTCGCGGAACGTGGCGGGGAGTCATGCGGATTCTGCGGTGTCACCCATTTCATCCCGGTGGCTACGATCCGCCGTGAGCGATGGCCAGACGAAATTCCACATATCAAGCTCAACGCATTTGACAGGAATCCCAGGTGAAGTCGCGATTCGCCAGTTTGTCCCCACCGATTCCCAAGGTTCATTGTTGCAATTGAGAGGAAAACGTGGCACAATCGGTGGCTCAAATAACCCCCCAAGCCTCGTCGGACTCTCCGCAATTTAGTTCGGCGAGGCCTCTTCATGCGCGATGGAATCCGTTAAGATCGGGAGTTGCTTCCAATTACTGACTTCTGACCATCGAATGACTCATGATCGAACTCACTCCCCGCGAAATCGTCGCCCGATTGGACCAACACATCGTCGGTCAACACGACGCGAAACGTGCCGTTGCCGTTGCCTTGCGGAATCGTTGGCGTTGGAGTCGGCTCTCGCCGGAGATTCGCAAGGAAGTCACGCCGAAGAACATCATCATGATCGGCCCGACCGGTGTTGGGAAAACCGAGATCACTCGCCGTCTCGCCAGCTTGACGGGGGCTCCGTTCATCAAAGTCGAGGCGACGAAATATACCGAAGTGGGTTACTACGGGCGTGATGTCGAAAGCATGATTCGCGATCTGCTCGATGCGGCCATCAACTTGGTGAGCGACAAGAAACGCGAGGAACTTAAGGACAAGGTCGGTGATCGGGTCGAGCAACGCCTTCTAGATGAACTCATTCCGCCACCGGATTTCTCAGGAACAACAGAAGAAGAAGTGGCCGCTGCTCGCGAACGTCATCAGCGTACCCGCGAAAAGTTTCTTGGGATGCTCCGCAACGGGCAGTTGGAAGATCGGGAAGTGGAAATCAATGTCGAGCAACGTGGCAACAGCGTGCAAGTTTTCGGTCCGATGGGCATGGAAAACATGGACATCGATCTCCAAGGCATGATGGACAAACTGGTTCCCAAGCAAAAGAAGAAGCGGAAACTTCCCGTCAAAGATGCTCGGCAGGTCCTCACAGATCAGGAAGCCGAAGCCATGATGGACCAGGACGCCGTCCATGAGGAAGCCATTCAACTCGCCGAACAAAGTGGGATGGTGTTCATCGACGAAATTGACAAAGTCTGTGGCAGCGAGCAAGGGCAACGCTCTGCTGATGTCTCCCGACAAGGTGTGCAACGCGATCTGCTTCCGATCGTCGAAGGGACGACGGTTCAAACCCGTTATGGGTCCGTCCGGACCGAGCACATTTTGTTCATCGCCGCCGGAGCGTTTCACCGTTCAAAACCGTCGGACTTAATGCCGGAACTCCAGGGGCGTTTTCCGATTCGCGTGGAACTCAGCGACCTCACGCAAGCCGACTTTGTTCGTATCCTCACCGAGCCAACCGGGTCGCTCACGAAACAATACACGGCTTTGCTGAAAACGGACGGGGTCGAATTGGAGTTCACTCAGGACGGCATTGAAGCTCTCGCGGACTACGCCTACCGTGTGAATCAAACCACGCAAAACATCGGTGCCCGTCGCCTTTACACCATGACGGAACGTCTCTTGGAAGATGTGAGTTTCCGTGCTCCCGACGACGGTTCGATGAAGATCGTGGTGGATGCCGATTTCGTCAAACAGCGGTTGCAGTCTGTTGCCGAAGACGAAGACCTCAGTAAGTTCGTCTTATAGACGAATTGATATGTTTCAAAGAGTGGACAAGTTCTAGTGGTCGGCTAGGACACGTCCTAGCACGATCTGACTTGTACTAGCCAAAACAATCAAGAGAAGACCATGCAAGACCCGCGAATCAAGACTCTCGCAAAAACACTGCTTGATCATAGTTGTCGGATCCAAGCCGGTGAGACAATTCTAATTGAAGCGATTGATCTTCCTGAACCGAACCTAGTTTGTCAGCTTGTCGAACTAGCAGCCGAACGCGGGGCGATTCCGCTAGTCACCTGGAAGAATAATGCGATCTTGCGAAGTCTGTACAAGACGGGTAGCGAAAAACAGATGGCATTGATTGGTCAACTTGAAGCCGATCGGATGTCGAAATGCGATGCCTACATCGGTGTGCGTGGATCGGCAAACTCCAATGAATTTGCCGACGTTCCTCAAGACAAAATGGGACTCTATCAGGAGCATTGGTGGAAGCCGGTGCATATCGAAGTTCGGGTCCCGAAAACTCGCTGGGTCGTACTACGATACCCCACACCATCGTTTGCGCAAGCCGCGAATATGAGTACCGATGCCTTTGAAAATTTCTACTTCAATGTCTGTACGACCGACTATGCCAAGATGGCGGAAGACCTAAAACCCCTTGAAGAACGGATGTTAAAAGCCGACGAGGTCCACTTAACCGCGCCGGGGACCGATCTTAAGTTTTCGATCAAAGATATCCCTGTGATCCCGTGTACCGGGCAGTGCAATATTCCCGATGGAGAGATTTTTACAGCACCGGTTCGCGATAGCGTCAACGGCACGATCGCCTATAACACTCCGTCTCGTTATCAGGGTGTTGTCTATCAAGGCATTCAGTTCCGTTTTGAAAACGGAAAAATTGTTGAGGCGACCTGCGACAACGAACCTGAGAAGCTTAACGCCGTTCTCGATTCCGATGAAGGGGCCCGATATATCGGCGAATGGTCGCTCGGGACAAATCATAATGTGAAGCATCCAATGCTAGACACGCTCTTCGATGAGAAAATCGGTGGGAGTTTCCATCTCACTCCTGGCAATGCATACGACGACGCCGACAACGGCAATCGAAGTCGTGTGCATTGGGACTTAGTGTTGATTCAAACTCCTGCCTATGGTGGTGGAGATGTGTATTTCGATGGCGAACTCATCCGCAAAGACGGGCGATTTGTTCCCGACGATCTGCAACCATTAAATGTAGGACTCGACGACTAGAACAGTACATTGTCAATAGTGGTGATTTCCAATATCAGCTAGGCAATGTCGATGACTAGGGTAGGGCTGTGAGACTCGAATCCATTTCATGTAATAGTTGTGGAGCGCCTCTGGAGGTTCCGGAAGGGGCGAACTATGTGACTTGTACGCACTGTGATTCGCGACTTGCAGTCCACCGAACTCAGAATACGCGATTCACGGAAGTGATCGACGATCTTCGTGAGCAAGTCGCTAAACTCACAAAACATAAGGACATTGAAGCACTCGATCGGGAATGGGAGGCCGAGCGGCAATCGCTGATGATTACCGGCAAGCACGGCCATACCCATGTGCCGACCAAGGGTGGGACTGTAATCGGCGGGGTCGTCATCTCAGGTTTCGGAGTCTTGTGGACAATCTTCGCGTTCGGGATCACTTCACAGATTCCCGTCGGCTTTGCCAAAATCTTTCCGTTGTTCGGGGTGATCTTTGTCACGGCGGGGATCGCAATGAGCATTCACGCGTATCGAAAAGCCGAGCTATACGAACAAGCAGAACGACGATATCGACAACAACGTGCCACACTCCTCAGTCGACTCGAAGGTCAAGAGTGAGGGTTTTGAGACAACCAATGCTATTTGCACCGATCAATGCCACGAGAAGACGAACACGATTTCGCTCTTTCGGTGAGTGTGTCTTTTCAAACTGGCTGAGAGAGGATAAGTCGCGTTTGGATTGCTTTAGGTTGTAGTTTGGTCGGCGGAAACTCGGCGCAGTGGGCTACTGCCAATATCGACGATCAAGCGTCCGATAATTGATCGCTTCGGAGAGATGGATTGCCGTGATTTGGTCTTGCTGATCAAGGTCGGCGAGTGTGCGACTGATCCGGAGGATCTTGTCGTGAGCCCGGGCGGAAAAGCCCATCTCTTCCATGGCATTCTTAAGGAGCGTTTCGGCGGCAGATTCGAGACGACAAAACTTGCGAATCTGACGGGGAGCCATCTTGCCGTTGAGAAGGTCAGGGTGCTCGTGGAACCGCTTGCGTTGGATTTCTCGGGCGGCAACAACTTGTTCGTGCATCTGCTCGCTCGTGGTCCCCGTTGTCGTGTTCGATAGTTCGCGAAATGGGACGGGGGGGACTTCAATGTGAATATCGATGCGGTCGAGCAGCGGTCCACTAATGCGATGAATATAGCGTTCAACTTGCTGAGGGCTGCACTGACATTGCCGACGAGGATCACCGCGAAATCCACAAGGACACGGGTTCAACGCGGCGACGAGCATGATGTTGGCGGGGAATGTGATGCTGCCGATGGCGCGGGAGATTGTCACGGTGTTTTCTTCGAGCGGTTGTCGAAGTACTTCCAACGTACGTCGGTTGAACTCGGGTAGTTCGTCGAGGAACAAAACTCCGTTGTGAGCCAATGAGATTTCGCCGGGACGTGGCGTGCTGCCACCACCGACCAAACCGGCTTCGCTCACCGTGTGGTGTGGGGTGCGGAATGGGCGAAGGACGATTAGTGATTGCTCGGTCGGCAAGCGTCCGACGGCACTCCAGATTCGTGTTGTCTCCAAGCTCTCTTCCGAGGACAGACGAGGGAGAATTGTCCCGAGTCGCTGAGCCAAAAGCGTCTTTCCAGTGCCCGGCGAACCAATCATCAGCAGGTGATGGGCGCCAGCTGCGGCGACGGTGACGGCACGTTTGGCCATCTCTTGGCCTTTGACATCGGAAAAGTCGATGGGGTATCGGCCGAGCTCGGAGACAGCGTTCGTCCAGGAAAATTCGACGGGATCGATGGGCAACTCGCCAGTGAAAAAGCCGACAGCTTCCGCGAGTGAACCAACCGCGATGACTTCCAGTCCCTCGACCACGGCAGCTTCGCGGGCATTTTGGATCGGCACGACAATTCCGGTGCAACCCTGCTGTCTCGCGGCGACCGCCATCGAGAGGGCACCGTTGACCGGTCGCAAGGAACCGTCCAAAGCCAATTCGCCCGTGGCGGCGTAGTTGTCGAACCGGTCCGATGTCAATTGCCCACTGGCGGCGAGGATGCCTAGCGCAATCGGTAAATCAAAACCGGCGGCGTCTTTCGGGAGATCGGCTGGTGAAAGGTTGATAACGATTCTGTCAATCGGCCGCGTGTAGCCACTGTTGATGAGGGCTCGCTCGATGCGGTGGGTGCTCTCCCGAACGGCCGCCTCCGCCAAACCGACAAGTGTGGTCTTCGGCATAGCCGCCGGCGAGATATCAACTTCCACCTCAACGGTTTTCGCGTCGATCCCGAATAGGGAATACGTCAGCAATTTCGCCAGCATTCGAGCTTCGCCTTGATGAACTCGTGATCATCCATTGATCATTGTGCGGCGAGGCGAACGCGACTGCAAGCAAGCCGGATTGATGCCGGTTCGCGAAAACTGTGTCGGTGGAGTTTGTCGGCGCGTTCAATTCGGTCGGCATGCGGCGAAAACGCTCGAACAGGACTCGGTCTAACTCACGCTGCCGACGGCGAAGTAGTTTCTGGCGGCGGCGTCGATGATTTCCGGTGTGACAGTACTCGACAATTGATGGAAGCGTTGGTAGTTCCGCATCAGATTGAGCAGGTCGCGGGGTTGGCAGAAGCGGAAGGTGCGGCCGACGGCTTTGTAGTGCTTCTCGACGAGATATTGAATCTGCGATTCGTCGCACTCCATGCCCATCTTGGTGGCGAGTTTTCCAAAGAGATTGACGAATTCCGATTCGTCCGGGTCGCGGGCTTCAATTTTGTACGGAATGCGGCGGAGGAAGGCTTCGTCGACGAGTTCTTCAGGGGCGAGGTTGGTTGCGAAGACGAGCAGTTGCTCGAACGGCATTTTGATCTTCTTGCCGCTGGGGGTATTAAGGAAGTCGTATTGTTTTTCGAGCGGTACGATCCACCGGTTGAGCAGTTCGGTGGTGCTCATGCGTTGGCGACCGAAGTCGTCCACGACGAGCGTTCCGCAGTTACTCTTGAGTTGCACGGGCGCTTCGAGCACACCAGTGGAGTTGTCGACACAAAGTTCCAGGCTTTCCATCGTCAGCTCACCGCCGACAACCACAGTCGGTCGTTCGATGCAGACCCATCGAGCGTCGACCTTGGCATCTTCGCCCAGATATGGCGGTGTTGCGGTTTCGTGCATTGTCGGGTCGAACAGTCGGACGATTTCGCCACCGATGCTAATGGCCCTGGGAAGCCAGATGGTTTTGCCGAAAGCCTGCGTGAGCCGTTCGGCCATACTGGTTTTCCCGTTCCCTGGGTTGCCGTAGAGGAACACCGCCGCCACCGACATCAACGCCTGACCGAGTTGGCTGATGACCTCGGAACCGAGTTGCAAGTCTCCGAGTGCTTTTCGCAGCGAGGCTTCCGTGGGTCGTTCCCGCAACAGGGATTGTTTGGTAACGCTGTCGCGGTACTCCTGCAACGGAACCGGAGCGGCTCCGAAGTAACTGCTGCGTTTCATCAACAAGCCGGCCCGTTCGTAGCCTTCCGGGGTGAGTTCGTGTTCGTAGTCGTTCACGCCGGCGGACCGTCGGTAGGCCACCAGTTGTTCGCTTTTCATGCGGCGGAGTTGGTCGTTGACGATCGCGAACGGCAACCGAACTTGCTCGGAAACTTTCCGAGCCGACGCCACACCAGCGTTGAGCAGAAACTTCAACGCAAGCGCTTCGATCGTGGGTTCCGTGACGCCAGCGGACTTTAAATCCCTGGGTTCTCGCGGAAACCAAGCCATTGGCGGCGTCGATGAATGCTCTGTCTGCGCCTGTGGCAACGGGCACGTTTGTGTCTCTTGCGTGTCCATCCCGGTCGATTGGCGAAGTTCGGCAATCAGGCTGGAAAGGTCTTCGCTGAGCATGGAATTCTCACTGAACGGAGGTGACGGACTCGGTATCCAAACAGAGTGTTTCACTCAGTGGAAAACAGGTGCAAACGGAAATTTTGGGGACTGTCAAGCGGCCAACTTCCGGTTCGGGAAGTTGCAAGGAGTGCCAACGGTGCGGGTTATGTCGAGACGCACACGGAGCCATGGCCTTGGTCGATGTGATTGAAGTCCAGTAGTACAGTAGGTCACGGAAAGAGGGAGTCAAAAAGAACCTGCTCGGAAGGAGTTTTGACCTTGGTACTCGTTGGGTGGGCAGGTAGAATTCACCGGTTTTGACGTTTCTACTTTTCGACGGCGAAACGATCGCTCGTTCGATTCTGGCTGAGAGTTGGGTGCCTCGTGCGGATCGCTTATTTGGATTGTTCGACCGGGATCAGCGGCGATATGACGCTATCCGCCCTGATTGATGCCGGTGTGCCGGCGGAGGCGATTCAATCCGCAATTGCCTCGCTGGGCATCGACGGTGTGCGGTTGCACGTGGATACGGTCGTCAAAGGCGGTTTCAAAGCGACGTACGTGCGGGTCGAACATCCCGAGCAACACGCCCATCGGCATTTGGCCGACGTGCATGAACTGATCGATGGTGCGACGGAGCTCACCGATCGGCAACGCGACCTCGCCAAACGCTTGTTCGGGCATGTGGCGCGAGCGGAATCGACGGTTCACGGCATGCCGATCGACCAGGTGCACTTTCACGAAGTCGGTGCGATTGACTCGATTGTGGATATTGTCGGGGCAGCGGTGGGGTTCGATTTGCTCGCCGCTGAACAAATCGTGTGTTCTCATGTTCCGACCGGCCGCGGGCAGATTTTGATCGATCACGGCGTTTGTACGGTTCCGGCACCGGGAACGGCGGAACTTCTGAAGGGCATTCCGCTGACCGATGTGCCCGTGGAAGCCGAATTGACAACGCCCACCGGGGCGGCAATTTTGACGACGTTTGTCGATCGGTTCACACCAGGTTTGCCGGAAATGCGGATCGAATCCATCGGCTACGGAGCCGGCACCAAGGATTTCCCGCAACGTGCCAACTTGCTGCGGTTGTTCGTCGGCACGGCGGTTGCGTCGGATGAAGTCGATCAAGTGGCGTTGTTGGAAACGAACCTTGATGACGTTTCGGGCGAAGTCATCGGATTCACAAAACGGAAGCTGTTCGACGCTGGTGCATTGGACGTGTACTCGACGGCGATCCAAATGAAAAAAGATCGCCCCGGTATTGTTTTGAGCGTGTTGTGCTCACCGGCGAAGGTCGACGAACTCGAATCGATTTTGTTTGAAGAAACCGGCACTTTCGGGGTGCGACGGCATTTGCTGTGGCGATCCAAACGCACGCGGAAACCGCACACCGTGGAAACAGTCTTTGGGCCGGTGCAGGGGAAACTTGGGTTCCGACACGGCAACCAAGCGATTTTCACGCCGGAATTCGAAGACTGTGCAAAAGTCGCCGAGAAACAGGGGGTACCGCTGCGGGACGTGTACCGAGCCGCCGAAGCGAATTTCGATGCCGCCAGTGTTTTGCCAACGGGAAGCGGTTCGGGGGACCATCACCACGATCATCACACCCATGATCACGATCATTCCCACGACCACGATCACCATGGCCACTCCCACGATCATGACCATCACGGACACGATCACGACCACCATAATTGACCCACCTCACCGGCAAGGATGCCCCGATGATTTCAGATTTTCTCGACGGACAAACCCTGTTCGCATTTGGTGTTGTGTTGCTGACGGTCACGATGATGCGAATGTCAATCCGCCGTCGCAAAGGACTTCACAAGACTCCCGAGACGTCCATTTCCGCCAAGGAAGTGGCTCCGGTTCAAGCTGCGAGTGAGCGGCTGGACGAACTCGAAGTCCGGCTGCACGATTTTGACCGTGAAATCACCGGACGCGTGGAAACGACGTTGGCGTTGTTGGATCGCCTGATCGAAGAAGCCGATCACGAAATTGTCCGCTTGGAAACGCTGCTTGAGAAAACGTTGCCATCGAACCGATCCGGCGTTGAATCGACACCACGAGACCGCGAGGTCGTGCGGCAACTGCGAACCGCTGGTTACGGTGTGCAGGAGATCGCGGAATTGACGGGGTTGTCGATCGTCGAAGTCGCTCGCTTGTTCGATGGCCGTGACGACGACGAGGCACGACGAGCCGCCTAAAGTGTGCCACGGCTCTGTGAGCCATGTTTGCCAATGGGAAACTTTGCTCAGCACGGCACCCGTTGGAATCATTGGCGTTCCGCTGGCGATGCCGCTATAACGATACCATTTCATCCAAGTGTTTTGATGGATTGGTTGAGGACGTGTTGGAACTGTTTCAGTTAAACGGTCGAGTGGCATTGGTGACAGGGGCGAGTCACGGGTTGGGTCAGGCGATGGCCTGGGGGATGGCTCAAGCCGGGGCGGATGTGGTGAACGTTTCGCGGCAAGACACCGCCGGCGAGACTCGCGAACTTGTCGAAGGTGAAGGCCGTCGGTTTCTCGACTTGCGTGCGGATTTGTCAGAACCCGAGCAACGAGTCGGTCTCGTGCAGAAGGTTGTGGACGAGTTCGGACGGATCGACATTCTCGTCAACAACGCGGGGCATGCCGAGCGATTCGTGCCCGAGGAATATCCGGTTGAGAACTGGTCGAAACTGCTGGCGGTCCACTTGGATGCGGCGTTCGATTTGTCTCAGCAGGCCGCCCAGTTCATGTTGAAACGGGGACGCGGGAAGATCATCAATATCGGTTCCGTCTTGAGTTTCGAAGGCGGTTGGCACATCCCGGCTTACGCGGCGGCGAAGCATGGATTAGCCGGTCTGACGAAGTCGTTGGCTACCGGCTGGAGTGCCCAGGGCATCAACGTGAACTGCATCGCGCCGGGGTATTTCGATACCGATCCTCCCAACGGCTTACGAAACGATCCCGTTCGCGGACCGCAAATTCTTGATCGCATCCCATGTGGACGATGGGGGCAACCGGACGAGATCGCACCGCTGGCAGTTTTTCTGGCGTCCGATGCCTCGAATTATATGCACGGCAGCGTGGTCCCGATCGACGGCGGTTGGCTGGCACGGTGAGCAGATGTCAAGACGTGAGGGGTAAGGCGTGAGGCGTGGAAAACGGCCTTCGTTCGCCTGACTCCTCACCCGTTACGTCTTGCACATTATTTCCCCTGCGGTTGCCACAACACATCGGCTCGGCCTTCGTCATTCGTCAAGCGTGCCCAGACGAAAAGCAGGTCGGACAGGCGATTCAGGTACACTGAGACTTGGGCGTTGACGGGTTCCTGTTGAGCGAGTGCAACGATGCCGGTTTCGGCACGACGACAGACGGTGCGGGCATGGTGCAAATGAGCCGCCGCCGCGGTACCGCCGGGGAGAATGAAACTCGTGAGCGGTTCGAGCCGTTCGTTGGCTTCGTCGATCCATTGTTCCAGCCGTTCGATCGGACCAGCCGCAAGACGCAATGGTGGGTGTTCGGCGTTGGTTTCGTCGGGGCGGATCGGCACACACAAGTCGGCTCCGACATCGAAAAGATCATTTTGAATCTGCCGAAGTCGGGATGCGAGCGGCTCGGGTAAGTCGGTGGTCAACGCAACGCCGATCACTGCGTTCAATTCATCGACGCCACCGTAGGCCAAAATTCGCAAGTGGGTTTTGGGGACGCGTGTGCCGTCACCCAGGGCCGTGTGCCCGTCGTCTCCGGTTTTGGTGTAGATGCGGTTGAGATAAACCATGGGATTTGGTTCCGATGTTTCTGGTTTGTTCGTGAAAAGGTGTGCCGAGGTTCTGTCGGCTGTGTTTTCTGGGGGGATTGCTTAGCACGGCTCATAGAGCCGTGGTCCCCGGGGGAGAGCCGTGGCACCTGGAGTTGTAGGTTTGCCGATTGGGACCGGCGACAACATTCCGTTATATTCAAAAATGCTCTTGCAGCGAATGGGCGAAACCGGTAAGACTCCCGCACTCTCTCAAATCTCAATGACAACTCACTCGGAATTCGCTGAACGACCTCGGCTTGGGCGTCTTGAGCGCGGTTTGCTGCTTTCTTGGAGCATCACACTCGTGCTGTGTTTCGCCCTGGCAGCGTCGATGGATCCCGATCCGCGAGGATACGGAACCCACGAGCAACTTGGTCTGCCGGCGTGCTCCTTTTGGGAAATCACAGGTCGTCCCTGTCCGGGGTGCGGCATGACAACCAGTATATCGTTATTCGTTCGTGGCCGATGGATCGATTCCATGCGGGCCAATGTCGGGGGACTGGCATTGGCAGCGGCGTGTCTGTTCCAGATTCCCTGGGCTGGATACATCGCTTGGACCGGTCGGTCGCCTCGTCGATTTCCACCTGCCAGCGTTGCCATTTGGACTTGCGGATTGGTCTTCATTTTGGCCGGTCTCCAATGGTTGCCACGGTTTGTGGGAATTCTATGAACGTACGGCAACTCCACTCTTCGATTTTCAATTTGGCAATCCTATGCTACGGACGCACGGAAGCGACCGCCGATCTTCGACCGCATGGCCAATGCTTGTGATTTGTCTCGGCATGGTCACTGCGATTGTCGGCTGTGGGCCGGTTGTAATGATCAACAAAATGGTCTTCGGCGACCCCGAAATTGACAGCCCCTTCAAACTTGCCACCGGCGTCGACCTGACGGAAGGCAAGCACAAAGTCATCATCATCTGCGATGCCCCCTCGGCAATCCGCGATGGAGATATGACCGGTTTGAGCCATCAGTTGGTCGAAACGCTCACGCGGCAACTTCAACGCGAAGGCGTGAAGGTCGTCGAAAGCAACGATGTCCGCGACTGGATGGACGACAACGGCGGGCGGCTCGACGATCCTCGTGATCTGGCCGACGAATTCGATGTCGATTTCATCATTCACGTCGATTTGTTGAGTGTGAGTTTCTACGAGGAAAACAGTCCTGATCTGTTCCGCGGACAAGCCCACGGTGACTTGATCGGCTATCGCGTGGAAACAGAAGACGACGAAGACAGCGATGAAGGCGAACGCCGAATGGCGCGACAAGTCTTCTCCAGCGGGTTCGGTTCAACGTATCCCGAATTCAGTCCGATTCCGGCATCGCAGGTCGATTCGCCACGAATCTTTCAACGTCGGTTCGTGCAACGCCTGGCCAGTCAGTTAGGGCATATCTTGCACGACCACACCGCCGGAACCGAAGTGTTCTAGAACAATCGACCCCAACCCAACGCATCACGATTTCACCAGCGGTAGCCGCGAAAACCCAAAGTTTGGGCGGCATGGTCTGAGACTCGGCGAGGATCGAGGATCGTAGATCGAGGATAGAAGGAAACAATCATGGTCTTCGCAGAAGTTAACGGACGACGCCTAAGTTTGATGCTGTTGGCATCGGTTCTGACCGTCGGCACACTCTCGGGCTGCAACTTGTTCATGCTCGGTGCGTATCTGATTGGTGGTCCGCCGTCGATCGAACCGGCCTTCGATGGAGAAACCGGTCTCTCGATGACCGAGAAAGACATCAAGGTTGCCGTCGTGTGTACCGCACCGCCCGATGTGCAGCTTCAGTTTTCGCATATCGATGCGGACTTGGCGAAGTATGTCGCCATGCGAATGCACCTCAAGAAGATTCAGGTCATCAATCCGGACCGTGTGAACGACTGGCTCGACCGCAATCCCGATTGGGACACGCCCGAGGAACTCGGAGCGAAATTCGAGGTGGATTACGTCGTGTATGTGGAGCTGAAGGATTTCAGCCTTTACGAAAAGAACAGTGCCGAACTGTTCCGCGGCCGTTCCGATGTGATGGTGTCGGTGTGGAAGATGGAAGACGACGAAGGCGAGCAGATTTTCAGCCGAGACGTCGAATCGGTGTATCCGCGGGCGGTCGCTCGTTCGTCGTATGAAACGAAGTACACAAGCTTCAAACGCGAATACCTCGAAGTGCTCAGCGACGACATCGGCAAAAACTTCTACGAAACCTATCACGGCGACGACATGATCAACGCGAACTGATCGCGGCTCGAAGTTTGGAATCGAAAAAGGAAGACAGAGGATCGCGGCGGGACAATCCGCTATGATTCTTTGGCTTCCTTTTTCTCATTTGAGATTTCGAATTTCCATGTCCAGTTTGCCTCCCGAACGTGCTTCACGATGGTTGCGTCGTTTGTTGCGACTCAACGCCGTTGTGCTGATGTTGGCGTTCCCCGCCGTTGTGTTGCCGGATGTATGGATGAATTCGGCAGCGATCACGATCGGACTTGGCGAACTGTCCGACACACCATTGTTCAATTACCTCGCACGCACGCTATCGGCGTTATACGGCATGTGCGGGATAGCGACTTGGATTCTCGCGTCGGATCTGCCCCGCTACGCACCGCTTGTCAAACTCTGGGGGTGTAGTGCCATCGCGGCTGGTGTTGGCTTCACAATGTTGGACCTGATCGTCGGCATGCCGGGAGTTTGGGCGGCGATCGAAGGCGGCTATCTGCTTCCGACCGGTGCATTCGTGCTCTGGCTCGATGCTCTCCGAACCCGAACGAACGACCCGCTGGTTGACGTACAGGCTCCACTTTCAGAAAGTGGATCGTGAACCGTGTCGGAACCAAGAAGCCCCATGAGTCGTCGATGAAGAATGTTTGGAAAGATGTCCGTGCGATTGTGATTCTCCCGGGCACGGCGATTATCTTCATGCCGCTGTATTTGTGGTGGCGATTTGGTGTCGATCCGTTCGGGCTGTGGCAGGAACATCGTCCGTGGGCGATTGGGCTCGCCGTGGTTGGTACCGTCTTCGTGCTCGCCGGACTGCGGTTGATCGCCGCCACGATCGCCATGCTAAGAGCGATCGGCAACGGCACGATTGCACCTTGGGACCCAACCGAGCGGCTGGTCGTCAATGGGATTTATCGGCATGTTCGCAATCCGATGATCTCCGGTGTCTTCGCGGTCATTCTGGGCGAAGCGTTGATCACGGCATCGCCGGCGGTGTTCTTGTGGTTAGTTGTGTTTGTCGTCGGTAAATCGATTTACATTCCGCTGGTCGAGGAACGCTCGCTGCGTCGCCGTTTCGGAAACGACTACGACGAATTTCGTGCCGCCGTCCCCCGCTGGATTCCCCGTCGCACCGCTTGGCAACCCAGTTGGAGCGAGTCACGGACCCCGGCGAATTCTGGAGAAATCTGCCGCTAGTACTTGATCGAATCGCAGGACCACGTTCAACTTGTGTGGACTATTCAAGTCTGGAGTTTCGTAGACTCGGGCCATCGTGATCTGTTCTTCAAGGATGAATCGTTCCCATGGAATTGTTGGTCATTTACGCTGCGACGTTGTTGCTTGCGGTCCTGTTGTCGGGGTGGGCGGAACGGAGTGTGATGTCGGCGGCGGTGTTGTTCCTGTTCGCCGGGTTCTTCTTCGGTGAGCCGTCGATGGAATTGGTGAGCGTGCTCTCTACGATTGCACTATTCACCGTGCTTTTCACCGATGGCATGCACGTGAGTCTGCAAGATATCCGCTCGGCATGGAGACTACCCGGACGGGCGTTGTTCTTCGGCATGCCGTTGACGCTGGTCGGAACCGCGTTGCTGGCGCACTATGTCGCTGAACTATCTTGGTTGGATGCGTTTCTCGTCGGTGCGGTGCTCAGCCCGACCGACCCCGTGTTGGCAGCCGCGATCGTCGGACGCGAAACCGTGCCGCGTCGATTGCGACACTTGCTGAACGTGGAAAGCGGACTCAACGACGGTTTGGCTTTGCCGGTCGTGATTGGTCTGCTCGCCGCTGCGGGGGATCAGGCCGACGAGCCGTCCGCATTGGCGATTCAAATGGTCCTTGGGTTGGCATTGGGGATCGCAATTCCGTGGGTTGCCTTGAAACTCGAGGGCACTAAATTCTTCGAGTCGTCGAAAGATTACTTCGCTCTCAACGCGTTTGCGATTGGTTTGCTCTTGTTCGCGATCACAGAAAAGTACCATGCGAACGAGTTTCTCGCGGCGTTCTTTGGTGGGATCACGGTGGCGACCGTCAGCCCAATGTTCCGCGATGCTTTCCATGAATTCGGAAGTCTCGTCGCGGAGTTGCTGAAGTTTCTCGCCATTCTGGTGTTCGGTGCGTTGATCTCGGTGGAATTCTTGCAGGAAATTCCTAGCAATGGCTACGTGTTTGCGGCTCTTGCGTTGTTCCTGGTCCGTCCGGTTGCACTGGCATTCGCCTTGATCGGCACGAAGTTAACGTTCAAAGAATGGGTCGCGGCTTCGTGGTTTGGGCCGAAGGGGTTCGCCTCGGTTGTGTATGGCCTGCTGATTGTGCAGTCCGGCCACGACACCGGTGACAAACTGTTTCACCTCATCGCGATCGTTGTGGTCGGTTCGATTGTCTTGCACTCATCGACCGACGTGCTCGTCGCCAAGTGGTTTGAAACGCATCCGATCGAAGCCGATCATCAGAAGCCGATGGACGAAGACGACTCGAACGGCCATCCGAGCGATGAACCCACTTCGACCGATCCGCCACCGGTCGCGTGATGACACGACTTAAGCACCGCTGCCAAGCTGCCAAAGCACCGCTGCCAAGCTGCCAAGTTATTGCGGCGGTGTTTGCGATTTTTGTTTGGGCATCGGTGCAGGGGGTTTCTTCCAGATCAACGTCACATTGACCTGCTGAGGTTCGTTCTCGGCAAGTTGGATTCCATCTGGCGGCACCAGAGTCGCGGTGAGCATTGTTTGCTTGTCTTTGACCGCCAACTCGCTGAGTTCGATGGTGTTGGTCGGGATTTCCGGAACGGTTTCAAATTCACCATCGGGCACAATCACCCGCACCGAAGGCGGATTGATCCGCACATCGGCAAGTTCCCAACCGTCGTCCCGTTGGCCTTCGTGACGAACGCCGATGGGAGCGCGAACTTTGCTGATGCGGTACAGCTCCAGTTGAACGGTCGAGGGATCCGCCTCACTGAGCGTCATGCCCAGCGGCAGCCGGACGCGTTCGGGGGTGATCGGAAATGTGCGATGACGAAGTCCCGTGGGTTGAGGGTCAGCGAGGTCGATGGAAACCGTAAAATCGGACCGTCGCACATCCCGGAATGCGCGTTCCGTTCCGGTGACAACCAAGCGGACTTCATTGGGGAAGACGTTGTCCACCGCCCATCCCTCCGGGATATTTCGAAATTCCACCGGCACTTTCTCGTACGATCGCATCACGGCATCGACCTGATACGCAATTCCGAACCAAAGCAAAATCGCCGTGGCTGCCGCCGCAAACTTCAAGCCGAGTCCCCCGACAAAACTGCTGACACGATTCTCCGTGGGCGATGATTTGGAATGTTTCTCGTCAAAGTCCGAGAGCAGTTTCTGAAGCTCCACTGGGGATTCAAGCGGCGTCAGTTTGTGTTCATGAGCCACGCTGACCGTTCCCCGTTCTTCGGAAACGGTGATGACGAATGCATCGCTACATTCCGCCAAACCCAAAGCCGCCGCATGACGGGTTCCGCCGGGACCGAGGGCACTGACGTTCGAAGACAATGGTAAATGCACTGCAAACTGGGCCAGCCGATCGCGATGAATAATCACCGCACCATCGTGCCCAGGGGTCTTGGAGTGAAAAATACTCAACAATAACGGCATGCTGATCTGGCCACCGAGCTTGATTCCTCCGCGGACGTGAGGCTCCAATGGCTCTTTGCCTTGCAACACAATCAGAGCGCCGGTTTTCTGCTCCGCCATTGTGGCGACCGCGTCGATGATTGCGTTTCGCGACTTTTCCGACTCCGCCACGCGGTCTCGTCGCCAGGGACGCCAACTCGAAAACTGCTCAAACGCCCGTCGCAAATCCTGCTGAAAGATGATGACCAAGCTCAACGCCAACACCGTCAATCCCGCTCGAAACATGAACAGGGTGACGTACATTCCCAGCAGATGGGCCGCCAGATAGGTCGCACCGGCGACGACAAACG
This sequence comes from Thalassoroseus pseudoceratinae, assembly GCF_011634775.1. Taxonomy (NCBI): domain Bacteria; kingdom Pseudomonadati; phylum Planctomycetota; class Planctomycetia; order Planctomycetales; family Planctomycetaceae; genus Thalassoroseus; species Thalassoroseus pseudoceratinae. The sequence goes on along the minus strand of NZ_JAALXT010000006.1, from coordinate 192,533 downwards.
CAAACGCCACCGCATAGGAAGCCCGCCGACGGATCCAACTGATGGCGATGTAAACCAAAGTGGTCCACAAGGCGATGTCGATAATGTCGGCCAGTCGAACATGATCTTTCAGGTTTTCAAACCAAGTGGGCATACATCGGTCTCCGTTCCCGGTTCCATCAATCGTGCTCTGTTTTCTGGATGGTCTTCCGAATTGTAGGCAATTCGATGGAGCGCATGAGCAAAAAAAACAGCCGATACCCGAAGGCATCGGCTGAAGAGCGTTCTTGATGGAAACGACAGTTACGCTTCTTGGTACTGCGCGATGTCGAAACCTTCACGATATTTACGACGGATCAGCGATTCACCGCCATCGTCCATGTTCGTGACTTTCATGTTTTTGGCGTCCCATTCGATCTTTTGACCGGCTCGCATCGCGACGTTTCCGAGCAGAATGGTTTCGGTCAATCGACCTGCGTAGTCGAAGTTCGACATGGTCATTTTGGGATCGCCAGCTTTGGCGGCCATCATGAACTCTTCGTAATGACCATTGGTTCGCGGCAACGTTTTTTCCGGTTCTTTGTAGTCCGCGAATTCGTCTTTCGGCAGCATGATTCGGGTTCGACCGTAGTCGTCTCGCGAGTACATTTTGCCTTTCGATCCCACGACGACACAACCACTGCCCGATGGGGATTCGCCTTCGAGCAACTCTTTCGGTGGGAGTTTGCCGCCATCGTACCAGACGACTTTGACCGGTCCGCGGCCGTCTTTTTCTGGGAACTGGAAGGTGATGATCGACCAAGCCGGATAGGTTTCGTTTTCCACGATTCCCGCGGTTTCGGCAACCACGCTGGTGGGGTCGAACAGGTTGAGAGCCATCACCGGCATGTTGGCGGTGTGACAGGCCATGTCGCCCAGGGCACCGGTGCCGAAGTCCAGCCAGCCACGCCATTTGAACGGGGTGTAAACGCCGTTCTTGTAGGGACGTTCCGGAGCCGGTCCGAGGAACAAGTCCCAGTGCAAGTTCGGTGGGACAGGGTCGGAACCTTTAGGACGACCGGTACCTTGTGGCCAAATGGGGCGATTCGTCCAGATGTGGACTTCGCTCACATCGCCGATGGCACCACTTCGCAAGACTTCAACGCTGGTTCGCATACCATCGTCAGCGGTCCCTTGGTTACCCATCTGGGTGACGATGCCTTCTTTGGCAGCCACTTCCCGCATCACGCGAGCTTCTTCGACCGACCACGTCAACGGTTTTTGGACGTAAACGTGCTTGCCCATTCGCATCGCGGGCAAAGCGGCCGGTGCGTGGGAGTGGTCCGGCGTACTCACGCTGACAACATCGATTTCATCGCCGATGTCGTCATACATTTCGCGGTAATCGGAATACTGCTTGGCTTTCTTGTGACGAATGCCTTGCTTCTTCGCGGCGGTTTCGTCGACGTCACAGAGGCCAATGACGTTGCCGTACTTGGCGAGTCCGTTGGTATCCGAGTTACCTTTTCCGCCGACACCAACGCAAGCGATGTTCAATCGCTCGAGTGGCGATTTCTCCTGAGCGGCCAGCGATTGGGTGCCGAACCACCAGGCGGTCGCGCCAACGGCGGCCGACTGCTTCAAAAAGTCGCGGCGATTGGTTGATTGCGTCATTTTGTGTTGACTCCTCTGGGTTGTAGAAATGCGTGTTTCGTCGTGTGGACGAAAACGACGCCGAGAACCGTGCCTGCTTATGTTTCCTATGGTAAAGCGATGAAAACACTTCCACAAGCAGAACGAAATTTTCGTGGACGGAAAGTGATTTCCAAGCAGGGCTGACAGACGGGGGAGATCAGGGTCGCGGCATGCGGGCAAACTCGTCACGCCCCACTTGATGGCGGGGTTGGGGGCCGGTTCGTTATACTGCTGGTTCTCGACTCACTCGGAGTCGGACTTGGAATCGAGAATTCTTTTCGATTGAATCGAAGCATGTCGAATCAATATATCGTCCGTTACGGACTGCAACGCCACATTGCCGAGTTCTCCGGAAAAGGACAAACTCGGTTCGTTCGCAATGCCGATGTGATCATCCGCAGCGATCGCGGTCAGGAATGGGGCACCGTGTTATGTTCCGCGACCGATCGGACGAAAGATTACCTGGGGCAAGCCGAACCGAAGGGCCGAATTCTTCGCCAAGCGACGGAGGAAGACCGCGATTTGGCCGAGGATATCCGCGATCTCGAACGTCGAGAGTTCTCCGTCTGTCAGGAGCACATCGCGGAAAGAAAACTCCAGATGGACTTGGTTGATGTCGAGCATCTGTTCGGCGGCGAACGGTTGGTGTTTTACTATCTCGCGGAGAAGCGCGTGGATTTTCGCGAGTTGGTCAAGGCGTTGGCATCGGAGTTCAAAACGCGGATCGAGATGCGGCAAATCGGCGTGCGAGATGAAGCGAAGTTGCTCGCTGATTACGGAGATTGCGGCAAACCTGTTTGTTGCAACACGCACTTGCAAGAGATGCCCCCGGTCTCGATGAAGATGGCGAAGATTCAAAAAGCCACACTCGACCCCAACAAGATTTCCGGTCGGTGCGGGCGACTGAAATGCTGCCTCCGCTACGAATACGACACTTACGAGGAATACCGTCGTGAGTTGCCACGGGTCGGCGTCACTGTGGTCACAAAGGTCGGACAGGGTCGTGTGATTGCCCAAGAGATTCTCTCGCGGAAACTCGTCGTGCGATACGAAGACCAACGCCAAATGCTCACCGATGCGGATGATGTGTTGACCGTGATCAAATCATCGCGGAACAAACCATCGGACAGTCAGAACAATTGAAATCGACATCATGAAAGTGGGTGGGATGCGAGACTTTTTTCAGTCAGTTTGGGGCCGAATTCTCGGTTTCTTCGTGGCGGGTGTGCTGGCGATTTTACCGCTGGTGATCACAGTCGCGATCGTTGGTTGGGTGGTGAGTTTCGCTCAGAAATTTGTCGGCCCTGGCACGGCAATCGGACATGCACTTAGCCGCGTTGGGTTCCGGTATTCCGAAAATTCGGTGCTGGCCTACATCATCGGTTGGCTGGCGGTTCTCGGTGTGATCTTTGCGTTGGGGGTGTTGTTGCAACTCGGAATGCAGCGTTTGTTCTCCGGTTTGACGAACACACTCATCAAACGGATTCCAATTTTAGGCAGCATTTACGGCACGACGGAGCAGTTCGTCGGGTTGCTCGACAAGAAGAAAAGTGCCGAACTCTCTGGAATGACGCCTGTTTTCTGTTGGTTCGGTGAGAAAACCGGAGCCGGGCTGTTGGCGTTGCTGGTCTCGCCGAAGAAATACCGTATCAACGATCGGGACTATCAAGTGGTGATCGTGCCCACCGCCCCGGTGCCGGTGGGAGGCGGATTATTTTTCGTGCCCGCGGAAAACGTCCAACCCGCTAATATGTCGATTGACGGGCTGATGAGCATTTACGTGTCGATGGGAGCAACCGCCGGCCAATACATGAAAGGCTCGGAAGCCGTTGAGTAATCAACCACTGAAATCAATATCGTAGGTACTCTCACCGCTCTTGATTTCCACGGTCTTGGTGGTCGTGGAAGTCGAACGGAACATGGGAGGGATTGGGAAACTTGTATCTTCCTTGTTCTCCGGTGGAGCACCGCTGGCGTTCATTAAGTCGTCATAGTTGGCCGAACTTGTGTCGACGGATTCCGCGTCTCCCGGTGGTTTGATGGCAGCCTTGTAGGTTCCCACAGGAAGTGCACCACTTCCAGTGAGGGAGTAGGTTCCGTCGGCGGAAATTGTGGCTGTTCGCGAGACGCCGACTTCTTTCGACTCAAGGATCAAGATGGATTCTGCGGGAACCGGTCCGGTGTTGAAGGTGACTTTTCCTTGAATATCGACGGTTTCTTCATCACGACCGCCGCCGCCGCAGCCAACCATCGTTGCAAGAAGAGTGACGGTCATCAGTCGGGCCGCCCATCGCGTATTGCAGCAAGAAACGCGTTTCATCGTGGTCACTCCAGTTGTGAGGGAATCGAGACCGTGTTGCGGTCGTCTGTATCCAAGCTGGACACGGAAAGGTCGTTGTTGTTCGACCTCCACAAGACAATACCCGCTACGATCAATAGAAAGATGTTCTAGTGCGTATCGCACACATAAGTCACCGGCAAACAGCTAGAAAGCCAAGTCGACTCACCGTTTGATCCGCTACATTTCAGTGTGAACTGTTCTAGGAAAACAGCCAGCCTTCCAAGTTCGGAAGCTGGCTGCATTCTGGCGGAAAGTGCGTTTTACTCAAGTTCGACAACGCGACCGTCATTCCGGATCGCCAGCATGGCAAGGGTTTCGGTATCCGTGGAGTCACTGAGGAACCGCACGGAACCATCGCCGAGCAACACTTGAACACCACCAGGGTGAGCGGAGTTCAGTGGGATGTTTTGTCCGGTGTTGCTGCAAACACCAACGCTCCCACAGTCGCCACCGTCCGGCCAACCGGTCTTTTGATTGATCCGATATCGAACTGTGGTCATGTTGAATGCTCGGCGGTCTCCACCATAACTTGGCGGCGGCCCCGACGCGCCATGAGCACCGATGATGAAACCATGTGGTCCGGTCGCTGTCCAAGCGACGAGTGTCCCGTTCAGCGTTTCAAGAAAGTCACCATGTTCGCTGATCACCATCACATTCGTGGAACCGTCTGCCATGTCCTTAAAAGAAACGGCTTCGAGGGGGAAGAGAGTTCCTGCCGAACTGATTAACCCACCTGAGCAGCAGCCTGCACTACCGCCATTGTCTTGCTGGTTTGAGTTCGTGTAGCCCGCAATCAAATTGTGATCGGCACCAGCGATTCCCACATAGTTGGGCATCATGATCGCGTTTGCACCGACTTGATAAGCGCTGGCAACGAAGTCTGGCAGTGGTGAACTTGGGCAACGATATCCTTCGATTGTCACACCGCGGGCAACATCGACGTTGTGTCGCGCGTTGGAACCCCAACCGGATTGCCCGTTTGTGAACCGCATTTGGCTAAACATGTTGTCTTGCTCGATGTATGGCAAGAGGTAGACCATCCAACTGGATCCCCAACCAGAGGTGGTGGTGTTGGTACCATGTGGTGCGCGATCGTTCGTTCCACCCATCGGGAATGCACCCACGACATCGTGGTGGTTGTGCATCGCAATACCAAGTTGCTTCAGATTGTTCTTGCATTGCGTGCGACGGGCGGATTCCCGAGCTTGCTGCACTGCGGGCAAGAGTAGAGCAATGAGGATTGCGATAATCGCAATCACAACCAACAGTTCAATCAATGTGAATGCGTTGCGGCGGACGCGCCGGTTCCGGGTGGCCATGCGAATGCTCCCAAGAAATGAAATGGAAAAGTCCATTGCCCCCTCGCGAGAATTGCAAAGGGAGATCAGTGAATATACTCAGCATAACCGGGGAGTTACGGGTCGACAAGCATTAATTTGTTCGGAGATCAAGTCAAGAGATCGCGATCCACTTTAATCCACTCTAGTGCGATTTGGAGTCGTTAGCCGTTTGTTGGGGGTAGACGAGAACGCGGTCGTGGGTGAGTAGCACCAAGTCGCGGTGGTTGTCACCGGTGACATCGACCAGCAGGGCTTCTCGGGGGTTCATGCCCGGGGCACCGGAATCGCTAAAGCTCTTTCCCTCGAAAACCGGGAAATGGGTCGCGTGACGCAAACCGTTTTGCGAATCGTAGGCGAGAAGCTCGACAAAATGCGATCGGACATCGATCAAAGCCACATCGGCTTGCCCGTCTGCATTGAGATCACCGGCCGCAGCGTCGGCGAAGAAGACTTTCTTAAGCGGTGATTCATAGTCGGCCAACTCGCTGAGTTCGATTTTCGCGCCGCCGGAGTATAGAACCGCGAATTTTCCCCGACCGAGCAAAATCAAATCCGGTTTGGTGTCGCCGTTGAGGTCGGCCACTCGCGTACCCAGGAATGGGAACTTGCCGATCTCGACTTCCTTCCACGGTTCGTAGAGCGCTTCTTTGAGTTGCAGAATTCGGAGTCGTCCGATGCCGCGATCCACCAACACGATTTCCTCACCGGGTTCATCGTTCATATTGAGAGCGGCCACTCCGACGATTTCCGTGTTCGAGTCCGTTGCGTTGAACTGATCGACGACTTTCCATTGACCGTCCTCGCCCAAGGCCAATTCGCGGGCGAATCCGTCGCGAGCAACAATCAGGGCACCGCGGTTTTTGTCGGTGTTCGGAGGCAACACGAACAATTCACTTGATGAGACATTCCCAAGTTGGATTCCACCGGTTGTCTTGACGACGGATAAGTCATCGTCTCCACTCAACAACACCGGCAATCGACCCAGACTAAAGAACGCCAAGAAATCGGGTCGGTCGTTCCGGTCGACATCGACGGCCACCAATCGCTGCGGTGTGCCGGGGAGTTCGATTTCCTGCACCTGAGGTTCCTGTGTGGTTCCATCGGCTTTGAATTGCAACGTTTCCGCACTGGAACTTTTCGAACCTTCTTTCGTGAGACAAACAATCTGCGGTGGTTGTTTGGCATCGGGACGCACAATTTCAAAGGCTTCCGGTTCCCCGTCGGTGGCGAGTGCCTCGGGAAATGTGAGTCGTCCATTCTCATAACGACAGATGCCCAGCGTTTTTTCTTTTGGGCTAAGCACGAAGACTTCAGCTCGTGAGTTGCCATCGACATCCGCGACCCGCACTTGCGTGATTCCGAGTAGACTGGGAAACGTTTCCGCCGGTCCGAGTTCGCCGTCTTTTTGTTGTCGATAGACCAGGATCTGTGCGGATGACGGTGCGGTTGCGACGACGTCTTCCAAGCCATCGCCGTCAATGTCACCGGTAGCCAGATCGCGGTCTCGATCGGAACCGCCATCGCCGAAACCGTACTGAATCAAGCGGGGAGCGATTTCATCGTCTTTATCGGCATCTCGCATTTGTAGAATTTTGAGTCGGTTCGTTCGCGAGTCTACGACGAGTAATTCTCGGCCGGGTTTTCCATCGACTTCCCCAATACTCAGCGAACGGGGCCGACTGAGATCGAATTGCAACTCCGGACCGAGCGTGTGGTCTGGCGATTGACGCCGCACACAGAGGACGCGTTCGTTCGAAGGCCCGGCGGTGTAACACAAATCGTTTAGGCCATCGGCGTCCAAGTCAGCAATCTGAGCCAAGCCGAGACTTTCCGACGTGTTCATCAACCGCTTCGGCGTGGAGAGCGTTCTGTCTTTCTGCTGGTAAAGGACGTAGGTCGTAGTTTCACCGAGGACGGCGATGTCGGCAAGTTGATCCGAATTCAGATCGCCGCCCGCCATGGTCCAGAGTGAGTTATTCACATCCGGCAATCGCACTTCATGACGCTTGGACCATGCGGGGGTGTTCTCGGCGGATTGAAAGTAAATCGTGAGCTGATCCGGTTTGCCCAACGCGGCGATGTCGGTGCGTCCGTCGCCGTTGAAGTCGCCCAAAGTCAGAGAAGAAATCTCCGCATCGACCGCCAACTTTTCATGATCGAATCGCCGGGCGTTTTCGAGTTCGTTGACATCCCGCGTGTCCGAATCCTCAGTGACGGAGTTTGGATCGCGTTGAATGAGCAAATCGAGCCGACTGTGGCTGTTGTCGATGAGCACCAAATCGGTTTTGCCATCGTGATTGACGTCACCGGCCACCATGCCTTGCGATCGGTCTGCCAATTTGAAGACTTCCAACGCCTCGAAACCGTAGTAGTCCGCCAACGAAATTTGATCGTTGGTCTGCTTTTCCTCGGCTCGCACCGAAGCAGCGAACGGCAAGAAAATCAGCCCTAGAAGCAGCGTCGCGATCTGATTACCAGCGGTCATTTTATGGCTTCCTCGATATTCAGTCGGTGGCGACTGGGAATAGACATCTTCTCTAAACCTTCAAAGATCACGCATCTGTGGACGCAACGCAAGTGCTCGGGGCGGACACTTTTATGGGATTTCACGACGCTGACAAGAATCGTGAGTCACCGCCGATGCGGAATTCTCGGCAGAAAACCGGATGCACTGATTCGGTCTGTGACGGTTGTCGGCATCGAATATCGGCACGACTGCCACCAAATTCGGCATTGAGTGAATTCACTGGCATCATCAGACCCACTGTCGAAGCCAATTTTTCAGCCGTTTGAGAATCGAGAAATGTTGGGTTTTATAAGGGTTTTTACTGGGTTGCCCGCGACTTTGCCCTACGTGGCTCGCCTTGTATACCTAGCTTGTGGTATGCGATGTGCGTAAGATGCGGTTCCTACCTGCCTTTTTTCCTGCCTGTATTCCGCGAAGGAGCCCCCCATGAAGATTGAAACGCAATCCCGATATCGTTCGGGGTTTACGCTGATTGAGTTGCTGGTCGTGATTGCGATCATTGCCATCCTCATTGCTTTGCTGCTCCCGGCGGTTCAGCAGGCTCGCGAAGCGGCTCGGCGGTCCCAATGCAAGAACAACATGAAGCAAATGGCTCTCGCAATGCACAACTACCAAAGTGCATTCAAAGTGTTCCCGTATGGACACCGGAGCAATTCGTCTCCTTCGACGGTGACGCACATTCGTGACTGCTGGTTTCAACGCATTCTGCCATTCATCGAGCAAAATGCCCTCTCCGAAGCCTACGAAGCCGATACAACCCAATGGATTCACCATCTGACAGATAACACCGCAACGGCATACATCGCCGAAACGGTCGTGCCGGCGTTCACTTGCCCGTCTGATCCGGGCGCACCGGGGAAAGGTGCCAACGGCGGAACAACCGCATTCCAAGGAAACTATGGTGTGGCAGCCGGTGTCGGGGATTGGTCACTCGACACAAGTACAAACCCTGCAACGATTACCGTGACCGATGGTGACATCGCGTACGGCGACGCCAATGGGATGTTCTACGAACTATCTGCGACCGCTTTCCGCGATTGTATCGACGGTTCGACCAATACTCTGTTTGCTTCGGAAGGCATTATTCGTCCCGGAACCGCAGCGAAATGGGGTGAACTGGGTGGTTACTGGGGTGGAGCCCCGCACGGTTCGTACGGTGTTTCTTCAGCCGAAACGCCGAATACGAGTGTTCCGGACCGTGCCTACACCTGCAAAGCGACCTCGGTTGCAGCAGCACCGAACAACGCCCCTTGTGAAGAAGGGAACACCAGCGGTTTGTCCGGACGTTGGAACTTCGCACGAAGTTTCCATCCTGGCGGTGTGCATGGTGCGATGGTGGATGGTTCTGTCCGATTCTTCAGCGATTCGATCGATCGCCAAATCTGGATGCGTCTCGGTATTCGCAACGACGGCCAAGTCGTCAGCGAATTCTAGACCGTCATTGTTTCCAGGCCTCCACGAGACGAAACCCGCTGCGATCAAGAGCTAATATTCGATCGCCTGTGTTTCGTTCTCGAATCACCCTCATCAAGACTCAGCCGGGCAGCGAATGCGTGCTCGGCTGCTTCGCATGATCAGAGAATTTCCCAATGATTGCCCAATATAAAACTGTGATCGGACTCTTCGCGGTCCTTTTGGCGACACTCGGGTGCGGTGGTGCTCCCGAGGGGCCAGCCATGTTCGGTGTCAGTGGCAAAGTGACGTTTGATGGTGAACCGATCGAAGATGGTCGGATCACGTTCCGTCAAACCGAACCGCCTCGCAAGGCGTTCTCAAGCGAAATCGTCAACGGAGAATACAGTTTGCAAGCGGAAGCTGGTGCGATGGAAGTGCGAGTCATCGCCTCGCGACCAATCCCCGGCAAATTCGACAATTCTAACGGAACTCCGGAACCGGTCGGCGAAATGTACATTCCCAAGAAATACAACGACAACACCGAATTGACCGCGACCGTCACCGACGAAGGCGACAACGAGTTCAATTTCGATCTCACGGCGAACTAGAGCAGGTCAAATTCAACGCAGCGACAGCCGTTGTTTCCGAGCGATTCTCGGAGGCGACGGCTTTTTTCTTTGCTGGCCCGGCAGTGGTGACGTGGCGGCGATTCTCGCTGAATTCGGGCGGAACTCGGACAGCAGCGTGTACCTTTTGGAACCGACCCGACTATAATACCATAGCAGCCATCAGTCTCGTTTGATTTGAACGGGGGTGTTGCCACTGTCAGTCACAGGAATGGAGCCGCACGTGACTGCCCCTTATTCCTGCCAAATTTCTTGTTGATGATGGTCTCCCGCAAATGGCGGTGGCGACCGTCCAGTTAAGCTCCTTGGACTCAGGATGAGTCGGTTTCGTCAATCCGCCGCCACAATCAAAGCCTTAACCAGGCGCTAGCCTCGCATTGAATTTATGTTTAGAACTCCTGCGCTCATCGGTTCTCTTGGGAACCAATCGCTGACAATCTTCGCCGGTCTTTTTTGCATCGTGAGCGTGATGGGTTGCGGCCCACGCGATCAGATCACGGAACACACTGTCCGCACCGAGAAGGCCCTGCTGGAAGAGAATCGCTTGGAAGAGCGGATCTTGGGTGCGGTGGTTCGAAAAGATGATCGGGCTTGGTTTTTCAAGCTCCGTGATGCCAAACCGAAAGTCGAATCCCTCGAAGACGCATTTGAATCCTTCGTGAAAACGATCCGATTCAACGACGAAAGCCAACCGGAATGGGAGCTCCCCGAGGGGTGGAACTCAAAAGAAGAGTCAGGGTTGCGGTTCGCGACTTTGGAAATCGAGACTGGTTCCGAATCTGACCCGGAGACGCTCGAAGTCAGCGTGATTCCGCTGCCAGTCGGTGATGGCAGTTGGGAGGATTATCTCAAGGACAATGTGAACCGATGGCGGAATCAGCTGGGGTTGTCCCCGCTCGATCAGTTGGTGATTAGCGATTCCGATGCTATGGAAGACACCGATGAAGTGATCCAATTCCAACTCGCCGAGGATTCCGGGGCCGATGACAACACCGTGTATGTGGTGTCGATTGTGGGGAGTGGCGGTAGCGATTCGATGTCCGCTCCGAGTCCACCGTTCGCCGGAAATGCTCCGACAACGTCCCAACCGCCCCGCAGCAACGGCGGACCGCAACGCCCGGCACCGATGGCCAGCAGCGCTCCGAAGCTGAACGCCCCGGACGGTTGGAAGGAATCCAAGAACGACCAATTCAGTGCTGCTGCCTATGAAGTGACCGACGGGGATGATGCCCTGCGAATTACGGTGACTTCACTCGGTGGCGGAGCCGGGGCATTGCTGCCGAACGTGAACCGCTGGCGACGCCAAGTCGGTTTAGCAGCGGTTGAAAACAGTGAGGTCGGCAACGTCACGGAACCTGTGACGGTCGACGGGCAAGCCGGACATTTGATGTTCTTCGATGGTCAAGACAAAGCGTTGTATGGCGCGATTATTCCGCAGGGCGGTCGGATTTGGTTCTTCAAATTGATCGGTCCACCGAAACTCGCCGCTCGCGAACAAGCCGCCTTCGCCGACTTCGTCCGCTCCGCGAAATTCGAGTGAAAGTAGGACCGTCGGACGCCATTTTCAGCAGTGGGCCCCGGCGCCTTCACCGAATGCAGTTTCTCAGCTTTACGCCGCCGACGACTACAGTGACCACTTAACTGCGAATCCAGAAACGAATTAAGGATGTTTCAACCATGAGTTCAGACGCGATGGATTCGAACACGAATGAATCGACGCAGGCAACCCCCGCCGAACCTCGCATGAGTGGTTTCGGAAGCACGTTGCATGAAATTCTCACCGCATTCGCCTCGCTGAAATTGACGGTGGCATTGTTTGCGTTGGCGATTTTCATTGTTCTTGCGGGCACGCTCGCCCAGACCGATCATGGGATTTGGACGGTTGTCAGCAAGTATTTCCGCTTGGAAACCGACGCCACCTTCGACACCACGTCCGTCTCGGCGTTCACCGAAACGAGTTGGGAAGTCATCACGGAAATGGTGCACCCCAAAGAATGGTTTGTGCACGTCGACATGAAACTGCTGTTTCCGCCCTCGTTCTTCGCTGGGCAGGGGCGGCCGGAATTGGAGTCACCGACCGATCCGGTCCGGTTGGGGACCTCGATTCTCATGGGCTTCGGCTGGATGGCGTTGCTGTTGCTCTTTATGCCGAAAAGTTGGGACTGGCCCACGAAGTTGGCGGTCTATCTGCCGATGGCGATTGGTTATACGGCGGCGACGGCAATCACCAACGGGATTTGGTTTCCGAAGGGCTGGACCGTCGGCGTGGTAATGGCGTTCAACTTGCTCGCGGCTCACATGATCCGCTTCAAAGTGCAAGGTCGCGGTGTCGCCGCGATCTCTGGTTCCGTGTTGTTAGGCATCGGCGGTTTGCTGACCGCCTGGGTGATCAACGAAGGCTCGAACAAAGACGGTTTGTCTTCAACCGGTAACTTTGGAGCCGTGGAAATTTGGAACGTCTTTCTCGTTTCGCTGGTCGTTATTGGAGCGATCATCGGATATGTCGGGGCTCGGTTGAAAACTCCGGTTTGGCCCGGTCGCGTGTTCTGTTGGGTGATCGCTGCCGGTTTTGCCGCGACCGCAGCTGTGTTGTTTGTCGGGATCGATGAAACATCCGTCAAAAACAACTACTCCGGCATGCGGATTCTCTGGCAACTGATCAAAGCCACGTTGGCCGCGATGGTGCTGCTCGCCGGTTGTTCGCTCTTGTTCAAGAAGCGAGCCGGTGTGGTGTTGCTGCACGGTGGAATCGGTTTGATGATGCTCAGCGAATTGCTCGTCGGTCTCAGTGCCGTCGAAGCCCGCATGACGCTCCGTGAAGGACAAACCTTGGATTACGTGTTCGATATCCGCCGGTTCGAACTCGCGGTTCAACACGATCCGAATGAAGACGACGAAGAGTACAATGAAGTTGTCGTGCCGGAATGGATGATCAAGAAAAGTCATCGCACCGGCGACACGATCGCGAACGAGAAGTTGCCGTTTGAGTTCGTCGTGAAAGAGTTCTACGAGAACTCGGATCTTCGTACAGCCAAACCCGACGACAAAAACTTGGCGACCGAGGGCGTGGGCAAGCAAGCCTTCAGTTTCCCGATGCCAATCAGCACCGGAACCGACAACGCCAGCATGGTCGATATGTCTGCGGTGTACGTCGATGTGATCGACAAGGAAACCAAAAAATCACGCGGGACGTGGTTGTTTAGTTTGTTCTTGTCCGAGCCGCAAATCATCGAGGTTGATGGCGAACAGTACGGCGTGACGTTGCGGTTTCATCGGATTTATAAACCGTATTCGATGCACCTGGTCGATGTCAGCAAGACGGATTACATCGGCACGAACACGCCTCGCGATTACCGCTCCGAAGTGCAGGTGTACGACAAAACGCGGGATTTGACCAGCACTGTCGATATCTGGATGAACAACCCGCTCCGCTTCGGCGGCGAGACGTTCTACCAAAGCGGTTACGATCGCAACCCCCGCACTGGTGTGGAAACGACGACGCTGCAAGTCGTCGAAAACCGCAGTTGGATGATTCCTTACGTCTCCTGCATGATTGTTGCGGTCGGTATGTTGGCACACTTCGGTGCGATCTTGCTGCGATTCTTGGATCGTCGGCGACGTGAGCAGAATCTGCCCACGATGACGTCCACAGCGACTTCAGCGGTGACACCGGAGTTGACCAAGGACGACGGGTTGCCCACATGGATTCGGATTGGTGTGCCGGTGGTCTTGGTTGTTCTTTGGGCCGGTTGGCTGGCGGGGAAGGCTCGGGTGCCGTCACCGGAGGAAGGGCAGTTCAATTACTACCAGTTTGGTGAGATTCCGGTCGTCAATGAAGGCCGGGTGAAGCCGATCGATACCGTCGCCCGAACGACAATGCGGATGCTCTCCGGTCGGCAGGAACTCATCGCCGAGATTGAAAAAGACGGCGAGACGGAAGAAGTCCGTTTGCCGGCGACAAAGTGGTTGCTCGATTTGATGACGCTGCCAGAAGAGGAACTCGATCACAAGATCATCCGTATCGATCATCCGCAGGTGCTCACCAAACTCGACCTGTTCGAGCGGGATCGGCATTTGTATTCCTACGTGGAGTTGAAGAAGAAAGAGGACATCATCAACCGTGAGGTCGCGGCTGCGGAAATCATCGCGCAGAAGAAAGCGGATGAAGTCGCCAAGAGAGAAGCGAAGAAACAGCTCGCCAAAGCCGTCGGCAAAGACGCCAAAGCCGCTGCGGAAGAAGCGGTCGAGAATGCCAAAGGTGATCCGTCCCCATTCCGCAGCATCTATCACAACCGTTTGATTGATCTGCAGCGGCGGATGTCAATCGTCGAAGAACGCCGAGAAATGTTGAAAACCGTGCCATTCACCGGTCGGATGGCGATCAACAATTTGGGGTTGGTCACGAATCTTCAAGACAGTCAGATGTTGGATACGTTTCCGATGCTGATCTTCTCGCCCACCGTCGAGAAGTGGCAACCCTACGTGTTGGCCGCCTCACGATTGACGTTGGCGGAGTTGGTCGAGAAGGACGGCATTGAGGAAACCGCTCGTGAAATCGCCCGCGAAAGTCTGCCGCAATTACTGACGGAAATCGAAGTCAGCAAGGTCTACGATTATCTCGAAATGATGCGGAACCGAGCGGCTGAAACTGTCGGCGAACAAGCCAAACAGATTCCACTTTCCGACTTGGCAAAGTTCGAGTTGGATCGGGGATCGTTCAAGAATATCGATGGCGAATGGAAGCAGGTGATGGAAGCCATCGTCGATGCCGGTCCGCAAGGCAACGCAACGACGGTTGCCCTCAAACTCCCCGACGGTGTAGTTCAGAAAATCTTCGAGGAAGCCATCGATACGTTCCCCGGTGAGAATCGGGAATCGAAAATCGAAGACGCGGCCACACGGATGGGCGAACGAGCGCAACTGCTGGTCAAAGCTGTCCTGCGAGATTTGCCGAGTGATTCCCAATCGGGCGAAAAATCCACGAACGTGCTGCCACGCATTATCGCCGCGTACGAGGCGAATGAGCCGAAGGCGTTCAACGAGGCGGTGGCCAATTATCACGCCGTCGTCGAGTCCAAGTCGCCTGAATTGCCTGGCAAGGCGAAGGGGAATTTGGATGTCGAGCGGACCGATTTCGAAGCATCCTTCAACCAGATGGCTCCCGATTTTTATCTCATGTTCCCGTATCTGTTCGCCGCAATTCTTGCGATGGGGGCGTGGTTGGGGTGGAGTCGCGTACTCAATGCGAGCGCATTTTGGTTGATTGCGTTCACCTTCGTGCTGCATACACTGGCCCTCTGGGGACGCATTTATATTTCCGGTCGTCCGCCGGTGACGAACCTGTATTCCTCGGCGATCTTCATCGGCTGGGGATGTGTGGTGTTAGGCTTGGTGTTTGAGTTGATTTGGAAGATCGGCATCGGCAATCTCGCAGCCGGTGTCGCTGGGTGTACCACACTGTGGATTGCTCATCTTTTGACGACAGAAGTGCTCAACGAGGGTGGTGATACGATTAAAGTCCTGCAAGCCGTTCTGGATACCGGCTTCTGGCTCGCAACCCACGTGGTGTGTATTACTTTGGGATATGCAACGACTTACATTGCCGGTCTGCTCGGGATTGCATATGTCATCCTCGGGATGTTTACGCCGAAACTGGATTCGAGGTTGGACCGCGAACTGACGCGAATGATCTACGGCACCATCGCGTTTTCGATCTTCTTCAGCTTCGTCGGTACGGTGCTCGGTGGACTGTGGGCGGATGATAGTTGGGGCCGGTTCTGGGGTTGGGACCCGAAAGAAAACGGGGCTCTGATCATCGTGCTTTGGAACGCATTGGTGCTCCACGCTCGCTGGGGCGGCTTGGTGCGGGATCGCGGGTTGGCTGTGTTGGCGATTGCCGGAAACATTGCGGTGAGCTGGTCGTGGTTCGGTGTGAACCAACTCGGTAAAGGTTTGCACTCCTATGGCTTCACCGATGGTGTGATCAAGACGCTCTTTGCAGTGATCTTTGCTCACTTGCTGCTCATCGTCGCGGGAACCGTACCGAAAACCCTGTGGTGGAGTTTCGCACCGACGGACGGCAAACCCGTGTCGGAAGACAAGTAACCCAGCCGGAAAAATGGGAACCAGATGACGGGGGTGGGTGATTGTCCGCCTCCGATTCTGGTTCCTGAGTTTTGTTCCGTGATCCGTGGTTCGCCACCCCTGGTTCCGGGCGGGCCTCTTTCGCTATAATGGGATTCGCGCTGAGGGTCCGTCTGTTGGGACCGGCGGCTTGAGAACCACCTTTGCGATTGCAAACGGATAATTTATGGATCCGCAGTTCATTCGGAATTTTTCGATCATCGCCCACATCGACCACGGCAAAAGCACGTTGGCCGACCAATTTCTGCTGCAAACCGGAGCGATCACCGAACGCGAGTTCAAAGCGCAGTTGCTGGACGACTTGGATGTGGAACGCAGCCGAGGCATCACCGTGAAAGCACGGACGGTCGCGTTGCGTTACGAACACAAAGGGCAAGAGTACGAACTCAACTTGATTGACACGCCTGGTCACGTGGATTTCCACTACGAAGTCTCGCGGAGTCTTGCCGCCTGTGAAGGGGCGTTGTTATTGGTTGATGCGTTCCAAGGTGTTCAAGCTCAAACAGTTGCGAACGCCTACGCAGCGATTGAAGCTGATCTCGAACTGGTTCCGGTCATCAACAAAATCGATTTGCCTGTCGTGCGAATCGACGAAGTGATGGAGGAAATTGAAACCGTTTTGGGACTGGATCCGTTTGAGTCGATCAAGTGCAGTGCCAAAACCGGGTTGGGTGTGCAAGACGTGCTGGGAGCGATCGTCGAACGCATTCCCCCGCCAAGCGGGAAACCCGAAGACCCACTACGGGCGTTGGTGTTCGACAGTAAATACGACGGTTTCCGTGGTGTAGTCACGTACGTGCGTGTGGTTGAAGGCACCATTGAAGTTGGTCAGAAGATTCAGTTCATGAAGGCCGGCACGGTGAACGAAGTCATCGAGCTTGGCCAATTCCGCCCACATCAGGTCGAGTGCGACAAACTTGGTCCCGGCCAAGTGGGCTACATTCTGACCGGCATCAAAGACCTTTCCACGGTGCACGTTGGCGATACCGTTTGCCATCCGGAACGCAAACCGGAGAAGGCGTTGCCGGGGTATCAAACGCCACAGCAGATGGTCTTTTGCGGCATGTATCCCATCGACGCCACCGACTTCGAAAAGCTCCGTGGCGAATTGCAAAAGCTCGGGATGAACGATGCTAGTTTCAGCTTCCAACCGGAAACCAGTGATGCGTTAGGGTTTGGGTTCCGCTGTGGATTCCTGGGCATGTTGCACATGGAAATTATCCAGCAACGGCTTGAGGGCGAACAGAACATCGATCTGATCCAAACCGCCCCCAACGTGACCTATCGGATTCGCAACCAACAAGACGAAGAAATCGAAATCGACAATCCCCAAGATGTGCCAGACGCGGGGCAAATCAAGGAGTTTCTCGAACCGATCGCTCGCGTGACCTTCATCGTTCCCGAAGAAAACATCGGCGTGCTGCTGCAACTTTGCGAAGACCGTCGCGGTGTGTTCAAGAGCACGGAATATCTCGGCTCGACACGGGCACAGATCACGTATGAGTTGCCGCTGGCGGAGATTGTCTACGACATGTACGACAAACTCAAAAGTGCTACCCGGGGTTACGGCACGATGGATTACGACGTCATCGGCTACGGGGCGGCGGATTTGGTCAAGATGGATATCCTCGTCAAAGGCGTGAAAGTGGATGCCCTTTCGACCATCGTTCACCGCTCGAACGCGGAGAAACGTGGTCGGTCGTTGTGCAAACGGTTGAAAGAAGAAATCTCGAAGCACATGTTCGAGATCCCCTTGCAAGCGGCGATCGGCAGCCGCGTGATTGCCCGGGAAACGATTTCCGCCCTCCGCAAAAACGTGACCGCCAAATGTTACGGTGGGGACATCACCCGGAAACGCAAACTCTGGGCGAAACAAAAGGAAGGGAAGAAACGCATGAAACAGTTCGGCCAAGTCGAGATCCCGCAGAAGGCGTTTCTCTCGGTCCTCGATGCGGGCAAAGACGACTAATTTTCTTCTGTCGACTTTCGATTTCGATCGGTAAAATCAAACACATCATCTCTGTCTTGAGGATGCTGCAGTTCAAATTTTGATGGACGCAGCATTCACGAGTCTCCTGAAACTTCGCAGGCTCGATAGCTTCTCCGAGAAATCCATGCAACAGCTTCCAATTCTCGATCAGTCCGAACCGACACAACCCATGCTTGTGGATGCTCCGGAAGTGGCCGATGCCAAAGGCCGATATGCTTTTGTGAGTTTGGGGTGCCCGAAGAACCTTGTGGACAGCGAGAAAATGCTGGGCACGCTGGCGATGGAAGGGTACTCGCTGGTGTCTGAACCGGACGGGGCGGACTTCGTGATCGTTAACACTTGTGGCTTCATCGATAGCAGCCGCGAGGAATCGAAAGCCGTCATTCGCGAAATGCTCGATCTCAAAGCGGCTGGGAAAACGAAAGGTGTGATCGTCGCTGGATGTCTCCCGGAACGGTTGGGGGCGGCCGGCTTGCGAGAAGAGTTATCCGACATCGATCACGTGGTCGGTGTGTTCGGTCGTGATGAAATTGGTCAGGTCGCCGACCGATTCGTGCAGGATGTCGGGCAAACCGAACGGCCGTCGGCGGAAGAAATGCTCGACGAACAACGCAACGTGTTTCGTCCGGCTCCGATCCAAGCTCTCGACGATCGTGCGCGACTCAGAATCACGGCGAATCACTTTGCCTATCTGAAAATCAGCGAAGGTTGCGATCGAACGTGCACGTTCTGTTCGATTCCCAGCATGCGGGGAAAGCACGTCACGAAACCGATCGAAATGGTCGTCGCCGAAGCCGAGGAACTTGCTGCGGACGGAACCAAGGAACTGATCCTCGTTGCTCAAGACACGACTTATTACGGGTTGGATCTTTATGGCGAGGTGCGGCTCGTTCAGTTGCTGAAGGAGTTGGAGAAGGTCGAAGGGATCGAGTGGATTCGCTTGATGTACCTGTACCCGATTCACTTCACCGATGAACTCATCGACACAATTGCGGAGTCGTCGAAGGTGATTCCGTACCTGGATATGCCATTGCAGCACATTAGCAGTCGGGTGCTGAAACGCATGCAACGCCGCGTCAATCGGGAACAAACGATTGAACTCGTCAGCAAGCTCCGCGAACGAATTCCGAATCTCGTCATGCGGACCACATTCGTCGTCGGATTTCCTGGCGAGACAGAAGAGGAGTTCCAAGAACTCAAAGATTTTGTCTACGAGTCGCGTTTCGAGCGGATGGGGGTGTTCCCGTATTCACTCGAGCCCGGTACGCCGGCGGTGAAATTGGACGGGCATCTGCCGGAAGAAGTCAAACAGCAACGCGTCGACGAATTGATGGCCCTCCAGCAGGATATTGCTTTCGCTTTCGGTGATACCCTCGTGGAATACGAGCTGGATGTGCTGATCGACGAGGAACTGGAACCCGGATTATACGCGGGGCGGATCTACGCCGATGCCCCGGAAATTGATGGAACGGTGTTCGTGCAAGGCGAAAATCTTCCCCTCGGTGAATTCGTTCCGGTCGAGATTCTGGAGCGTCGCGGTTATGATTTGATTGGCGTGCCTGCCAGTGAGGAGGCCGACGAGGACTAGAACCAAAGAGGCAGCATCCGCAATTTTCGTGTCGATCTTCGATGAACGCGTCAATTGCCGTGTTGTGATCTTCGGTTCGCCAACCCACACCGATTGTTCAAATCGAGTCCTGTCGGCAATATGATCGATTCAGTAAAGGCCCTGTCATGTCGACGACCGATCCACAAGTTGATCCGAAACCGCAAACGCTGGGAGTGAGTCCGCTGACTCGCGGCGCGCTCAATCTTCCCAACGCGATTACCATCAGCCGTTTGGGTTTGTCTTTGGTCTTGTTTGCGTTGATCGATTTCGATGGTTGGTGGCGAACTGCCGCGGCATTGTTCGTGTTCGCTGCCGCGACGGATTTCCTCGACGGTTGGGTCGCCCGCCGTTATGGCTTGGTGACGACGTTAGGGCGAATCTTGGACCCGTTCGTGGACAAGATCATCATTTGCGGATCGTTCGTGTTTTTGCTCGGTTTGGGTGTCGAACGCAGTGGTGTGAATGCTTGGATGGTCCTCATCGTAATTGGCCGAGAGATGTTCATCACCAGCCTCCGTGGATTCATGGAACAGCACGGGTTGGATTTCTCCGCGAGTTGGAGCGGCAAATTCAAGATGGTGGCCCAGTGTGCCGCAGTCACGGTCGCATTGTTGGCCCTCAGTCCGGAAGTCAGTTCCGTCTGGACGTGGATGCCAACTCTCCGCGATGTCACGCTCTGGGTGGCAATCGCATTGACGGTTTACAGCGGTGTCATTTATGTCTTCCGAGCCGCTGAGATGCTTCGCAAACCATTGGTTTCGTAGGATTTCGAGCGATTCAGACCCGTTTTATCGGAAAAACCTGTGAAATTCGGGGGATCCGTAAAATCGCGTCTTGACATTCCGTTCAGTTTTCGGACGATAAATCGCGCAAGTACTGATGTGGCGGAAGTTTCCACCATATTCACGATTCTACTCTGAGAGGATGCACCGATGAAACTCACCGATTTCCAAAACGAAGTGGCCCGTCGCGTCGACACCGACAAAACCAAAATCAACGTGTCTGAGACCAAGCGTGTTTTGTCCGAGGCGTTCCTCGTTCTGGCCGAGTTGGACGCAGCCGATGCCATCGACACCTTCTCCAAAGGCATCAACGGCGCAGCCAAAAAATTGGCGAAAAAGTAAGACCTGCCGCCGCGAAGCCGTCAAACAAAAACCGCGGGCACGATGAAATTGTTGACGGCCTCGATTAGCAAGGTAGAATGGGGCGATCACCGAAGCGTCGGTATTCGCCTCTTGTTTTTTGAGTTCGGCCATGACTGCTGCCACCAATTACGTTCGCCGTTTGCGAATGGAATTAGATTTTACGCAGCAACCGCTTTCGCCGCCGACTCTCCCGGACGGCTATCGATGGATTCCGTGGACGTTCACGGCCCTCGAACGTCATGCCGCTGTGAAGTATCTCAGTTTCCGTCATGAGTTCGATGCGAAGCTCTTTACGAGCTTCCGTTCCTACTCGAATTGCCATCGACTCATGCGATGTATTTCGCGACACGAACGCTTCGCCCCGCAGGTGACATGGCTGATTGCTCGCATTCCGTTCGATAATTGGAGTACGAATCTCGATTGCGCGACGATCCAGGGGATTGTGAAGTCCCGATATTTGGGAGCCATCCAAAATGTGGGTGTGGTGCCCGAGCACCGGGGTTTTGGTCTCGGCCGTGCTCTCGTGCTAAAGTGCTTGAACGGCTTTCATGCGTTGGGGATGCAGCGGGTCATGCTGAATGTGACCGCCTCCAACGAAGCGGCGGTTGAGTTGTATCGGTCACTGGGGTTCCGGCCCAAACGGACATTCTATCATCCCACCGCCGACGACTTCGATCCGCTCTCGCCCGAAATCAACACCGAGGAATCGGCCCCGGTCGGTCATGAGCATGACCTCGAACCGGCTCAACTTTAGCGAAATCTCCTCCATCGGACGCGATTTGTCAATAAAGATTTTCCGGGTGATTTCGCCGAAACTCCTCTTGTTGCATCCGAAATTTTTCAGTATTTCTGCCGAAACCGGATGTCTTGCGGGCGGGACTGCGAGTTTTCCGGAAACCCTTCATTGAAATCTTGAATAGCGAAAAGCGAGTGTTTTGGATGGGGGCAATCATCAGTTTTGATCAAAACTGAAATTGCCCGGAGACATCAATCGCTGTTTTTGACTCAAAGACCTATCAAAAAATTCTCGGTTGAAACCTGACAGCAAACAAATTGAGTCGGTTTGACTCGGCGAACCGTGCGGAAAAAACGCCGGTAAAGAAACTCCGCAGGATGTGGTGTTATGCTTCGCTGAGTGAAACGACGTTTGCATCATATCGCACGACGGAATGGATGCACCATGAACAGCCTTTCGTTAGGCAAGGAACGCCGCGCGATGGTTCGTGTTGGTTCGCGCAAGCCGCGCCGATGGCGAGGTCTGATTCGACCGGCCGTTATCGGTCTGTGCCTATGGGCATGTGGGGTTGCCCCGGTTTGGGGACAATCCAACTTCCCAGGCGGTTCGGCTCCGAATGCACCTGTGCCAACCAGCTTTGAAGAACCATCACGGTTGAGTTCGCCACCCATTCGCGAGTTTGAAGCGAAACCGATTCGCACGAGTGACCTACCGGACACCGGCGCGGAACTGGTTGACGTTCGCGTGGAAGGCAACGTGACGATTCCGTCATCTTCAATTGCCAAGTTCATCACCACGCGAGCCGGTCGTCCGGTGGACGAAGCTCAAATTCGCCGAGACGTTCGGGCCGTTTACGGTTCGTCTTGGTTTCTGAATGTCGAGCCGAGTTTGCGTCAGACCGAAGAAGGTTTGGTGCTGGTCTTTCGCGTGGTAGAACGACCAATCGTTCGCCGTGTGGAATACAAAGGCAACGATCAGATTAAAACGAAACACCTTGCGGTCCGGACGGGAATCGAGCCGGGAAGTCCGTTCGATGTCGCCGCCAACCGGGAAGCCGCTCAGGTGCTCGAAGAGTTCTACCGCAAGGAGAAAGGGTTCGCTTTCGCCACGGTCGAACTGGAAAAAGGTGGTTCTCGGCAGGATCGGGAAGTGGTCTTTCAGATCACGGAAGGTCCGAAAGTCGTTGTGACGAAAATCGGTTTCACCGGGAACGAAACATTTCCCGCGACGCTGCTCAAAACCAAGACCGTGAGCAAAACAGCCTTCTTGGGGTTGATCGGCGGGCAGTACGAGAAATCGACGATTCCGCAGGATATTGCTGCTCTAAAGCAGTATTACCACGGGCTGGGTTACTTCGATGTGAAGATCACCGAAGACGTGCAATTTGCCGACGGCAACTGGGTTCCGCTACCTGGAGAGCGGGCGCACGCTCATGTGAACTATGTCATCGAAGAGGGCATTCGGTACCGCATCAATCGAATTGATGTCTACGGTGCGGAAGTCATTCCTGAGCAAGAACATCGGGCAGACTTCAAACTTCAGGAAGGCGATTTCTTCAACGCTCGGTTCCTGGCTCAAGACATCAACACCATGCAGGATAAGTATGGTGAACTCGGCCGTGTATTCGCCAAGGTCAATGCGACGCCGCGATTCTTGGAAGAACCGGGTGTGGTCGATTTGGTTTACGAAATCGACGAGGACATGGTCTATCGAATTCGTCGGGTGGATGTCGTCTTCCGTGGCGAGCATCCGCATACGAAGAAGTCCGTGGTGCTCAATCGCATCCTGACGCGTCCCGGCGAATTGGCCAACGCGAGAGATATTGAACTGAGCCGTAAACGCCTCGGTGGAGCCGGCCTGTTCGAACGCGGTGGTGCAAGTGCCCCGAAAGTGAACATGGAACGTGTCGAACCGGAACTCGAACGCGGTGCCAACATTCGTGGGCAAAGCCCCGACGGTGCTCGTGGAACGTTCCGAGCATTGCAGAACGTTCCGTCACCGCATGCGGGTGAGGCTCCGATCGTCAAACCGATCTCGCAGCCCCAATCGCAGTATCGACCGAAACTCGATCCGGCGAAAGCCATTGAATTCCCGGATGTTTACACAGTGTTGCGAGCCAACGAACCCGAACCGGTGGCCTCGATCAGTGATGATGAATTGCTGATCTTCCGTGGACAAAGTTTCGAGCCGTTCATTCCGCCGTTGAATCCGCTGATCGAACAGAACCCGCAAGGGGACCCGCTCGATCCGGCACTTCGGCAACCACGACAGGGTGAATTGGATTTGCTCTACGAATTGACGGAAGCTCAAACCGGACGGTTGATGTTCGGGGTGGGGGTCAATAGTTCGTCCGGTTTGGTCGGGTCGATTGTGCTGAGCGAACAGAACTTCGACTTGTTCCGTCCGCCGCGAAGTTTCCAAGACATCCTCGACGGCACCGCGTTCCGAGGTGGTGGTCAACGATTCCGATTGGAAGCCGTTCCAGGGACCGAAGTCAGTCGATACTTGGTGAGTTGGACCGATCCGTACATTTTCGATACGAATTACAGTCTGACTCTCAGCGGGTTCTACTACCAACGGTACTTCGAGGACTGGAGTGAGCAACGCGAAGGTGGTCGAGTGAATGTCGGTTACCAGTTCACACCACAATGGTCTGCGTCGGCTGCACTCCGGTTGGAGAACGTCGAACTGTATGACGCCGACTTGGTGTTGTTGCCAGGGAATGTTTTGGCTCCGCAGGTGTTAGCGGATGCGGTCGGTGATAGCTTCCTGTCGACCGGGCGAGTTTCGGTCGTGCACGATACCCGTGATGCGGCCTTCCTGCCGGGATCGGGACACCGTGCGGAACTTAGTTACGAACAAGCCTTCGGTGATTTCGATTACCCTCGGATCGAAGGGGAAGCTCGACAGTACTTTACCCTTCGTGAACGACCCGATGGAGGCGGACGACACACGCTCGCCGTCGGTGGCCAATTCGGTTGGACTGGCGATGACACGCCGATCTTTGAACGGTTCTTTGCTGGTGGCTTCCAAACTTTCCGGGGTTTCGACTTCCGGGGCGTTGGTCCAGAGGAGTACGGCGTTCGACTTGGCGGCACGTGGATGGCACTCGGTACGGTGGAATATCAATTCCCGCTACTCGCCAACGACATGCTGCAAGGTGTGGTCTTCTCCGACTTCGGTACGGTTGAAGAAGACGTGGCCTTCGATGAATTCCGGGCGTCGGTCGGTGCCGGTTTGCGAGTCTCGGTGCCCGCTTTGGGTCCGGTCCCGTTGGCCTTCGACTGGGCTGTTCCCGTCGTCGATCAAGACACCGACGACCGCCAAATCTTCAGCTTCTACATCGGCGTCAACCGCTGATCATTGCTGATGACACAATCCAGATTTTCACAGAAGCCGCCGGTTCCAACTGGCGGCTTTTTTTGTGTATCCGCGATCGGCTTGCATTATCATGAATGTCATGGATGACGATAACAAACCAAGCTCTTCAGAAATTCAGCGTCGGTTAGCCGATATTGAAGCCGTTACTGCCGCCATGAATCGCAGTCTTGGCAAAGCCATGCGCGAGCACAAGTTGATGGGGCGATCGGTGGTGGGTTACCGAGACGGGAAAGTCATGCACATTCCGCCGGAGGAGATTCTCGACTACGACGAAAACGGCGAACTCATTGAACCCAAGCCGGATCAAGACTCGTAGGGACTTACGCAAAGAATCGCGAGACACGTTCACGAAAGGCGCCGAGCGGAGCGGGTAATGTGAGTTCTTCTTCGGCGGTGAGGGTTTCGCTGCCTCGGTCGGTGTAGAATAACCGGGCGGTTTGGTCTTCGGGATCGAGCACGACGACGCAATCCACGCCAGCTTGAAGATACTCGGTGACTTTCTCGTGAATGTTCGGCCAACGATCGCTCGGCGAACGGACTTCGAAAACCACGTTCGGCGAGACGGTCGGATACCGCACGATTTCCGCACCCTTCGGAATGCGATCGTAACTGTGAAACATCACATCCGCCCCGCGAACCGTATCGGGATCACGCTCGGTGATCACGCCGGAATCCGCACCGGAAACGTGACCAACGTCGTGTTGGTCCACGTAGTTCTGCAGGTGCTGGCCGATTCGGATGATAATATGACCATGTCGATGTCCTGGTGGATTCATCGAAACGACCTCTCCCTGAATTAGCTCACAGAACTCCGTCGACGGAGTGGTTTCGAAAAACTCCTCGGCGGTGAGTAATTTTTGCTGGGTTGCCATGAACTTTTCTTTCCAAAGATGCGTTCACACAGGTGCGGGGACGATCCGTCAATCGCCGGGGAGAGGTTCGATGGTGACGCCTAGTGGAAACTTGACCGGGACGGAGGCGTATAAATCGTCGCCGAAGTTGCGGATTTGGTCGCGTTTCAACTCGGCCACTTCCAACGCTCCTGACCAAACCACCGCTCGACCTGCTTTGTCAATTTCACGCGTCAGGGAGAACGCTTTTTCCAGTTGGTAGCCGAACACTTTTTGCAAACATTCAATCACGTATTCGTACGTGTGCAGGTCGTCATCATGCACGATGACGGCATACGGAGGCTGCCGTTTGGTTCGGTTTTTGGTGTCCTCCTCCGGCTTTTTTTTCGGTTCGGCACTCGGACGAACGAGTGGTTCTTCGATAACGGCCGTGTCGGCGGCTTCGGAGGGAAACTCCGGCATATAACACTCTCTCCTGAGGTCTAAGAACCCGATGAGCTCGGGAATTGTCTAGTATGGATACATCTATGATGATCAATCAACCTGCAAGGTTGTCAAGAGGCGACTGATCAAGATTCACAAACCGCGATTTGACCCGCATTTTCCGGCGGGTGTATAATGACTGCGTTCAAGAACTATGAAGAATCTCATTATAACGGTGTCCGCGATGGAACGATCACTGCCTTTCCTGCGGAATTTCGTGGCCGCTCTATTTGCGACCTGCGTTTTGACGTGGGGCGTTTCCACGGTCTTTGCGGATGATCCACCACCCGACCAAACGGCCGAAACCGCTACCAATCCGCCGAGTGAAGAAACCGATTCATCCGTTGACGAGGATTCCACTCAGCGACCTGCGTTGTATTTGAAGATCCGCAGTCCGCTCGGTGATGCTCAGTTCGCTCGGGTCCGGAATGCAGCATTAAATCTGCAAAGCGAAGCCGAGCGACGTGGGCAGTCGGGGGTATTGGTGTTGGAGATCACGCCGGGAACCAGTCCGTTCTACCAAGTTCAGGGATTGGCAAGATTCCTGACGTCGACGGAAGTTTCTTCGGTGACGACCGTGGCTTGGGTTCCCGAAGACGTGACCGGAAATAATGTTGTTTTGGCACTCGGTTGTCGCGAGATCATCATGCACCCCGATGCGG
This sequence comes from Thalassoroseus pseudoceratinae, assembly GCF_011634775.1. Lineage (NCBI taxonomy): Bacteria > Pseudomonadati > Planctomycetota > Planctomycetia > Planctomycetales > Planctomycetaceae > Thalassoroseus > Thalassoroseus pseudoceratinae. The sequence continues at coordinate 165,650 of NZ_JAALXT010000006.1, read as the reverse complement.
AACTTGGCGACATCGGCCGAGGTGCACCACTCGACAAAGAGGAGCAGGGTGATGTTTTGAGTTTGGTGCGGAAAGGGCATAACCCGAAGGTTTCCGAAGCGGTTGCTTTGAAGATGATGGACCCCTCGGTGAGTCTGCTCAAGGTGAAGTATCGCGAAACCAAAGACGCACCGCCACAAACGGAGGTTGTGACCAGCGAGAACCTTCGTAGCTTGCAAGAAACGAAGACCACCGTGGAACCGCGAACACTTCTCGATGCGGGAATGAAAGGTGTGTTCACAGGGAAGACAGCACGCGATTGGGACGTGCTCGTCACGCAGACGGCCGAATCACGAGCGGATTTGGCGGACCTGTACGATCTGCCGAAGTCGGCACTTCGCGAGGATGCCACGCTCGGTGGCGAATTAAAAGTGCGACTGCTGCGAATCGACGGCGTGATTGACGGCCCGCAAGCGGCGTTCATCAAACGACAGGTGCAACGGGCGATCGGGCAGGGGGCAAACTTGCTCGTTTTCGAAGTTGATTCCCCCGGCGGTCATCTGGATGCGATGCAGGAAATTGCCTACACAATTTCCGATCTCGACCGGGAAACGGTCCGCACCGTCGCGTACGTTCCCCGAGACGCCATCAGTGCTGCCGCCGTGATTTCGCTGGCCTGCGATGAACTCTACATGCAACCGCACGCGAAAATCGGCGATGCGGGACCGATCGAGTTACGACCCGGCCAAGCGTTTGAACATGCTGGGGAAAAGATTGTCAGCTACATGCGGAAGCTGATGCAAGAACTCGCCGAGAAAAAGAACCGACCAGCTGCAATTATGAAGTCGATGGTCGATCGCAACTTGGAAGTTTATGAAGTCAAAAATCGGGACACGGGAGCCGTTTGGTTCATGACCGAGGACGAAATTCACGCCTCGAATGGAGAATGGATTCGGGGGGCGATCGTTCCGGAGTCTCGAAAAGAATTGCTGCTGACCATCAACGGAACCGAGGCACACAAGTACAAACTCGCGGAACCGCCGGTGGCGGATGAGAGTGAACTTAAAGAGCGACTCGGTGTGCCGCCGGATCAGAAACTGATTCCGATGGAGGAAACCTGGGTCGATTCGATGGTGTTCAACCTCAACAATCCGGCTTGGACGGGGACGCTATTGACGTTGGCGATGATTTGTCTGTTCATCGAATTGCACTTTATGACCGGCGTGATGGCTATTGCCTCCGCGTTGTTCTTTGCGTTGTTCTTCTGGAGCAAATACATGGGCGGAACCGCCGGTTGGCTGGAAGTGATTTTGTTCGTCTTCGGACTGATTCTGATGGCTCTCGAAATCTTCGTGATGCCCGGTTTCGGTGTGTTCGGGATTTCCGGCGGCGTGTTGTTGTTGATGTCCGTTGTGATGGCCAGCCAAACGTTCGGGCACTCCGAACCAGGTCGCGATATGGTCTTGCTCGCTCGAAATTTGACGACGGTAAGTTTGTCGATCGGGGCGGTGATCTTGATCGCGGTGGTGCTCAATCGGTTCTTGCCTCATATGCCAATTATGGGAGCGATGATCCTCACACCACCGGGCAGCCCACTCACCGCCGACGGTCCGCAACTCCGTCCGGATTTGATCAACGACGGCCCCGGTGCCGATCTGGTTGGTCTGGCCGGCAAAGCCCAAACGACGTTGCGACCGGCGGGCAAAGCGCTGCTCGATGGGCGGTTGGTCGATGTCGTTAGCGATGGCGGCTACATCGACACGGGCACCCCCATCGAAGTCGTACGCGTGGAAGGCAACCGCGTGATTGTCCGTGAAGCGTAATCTGGATTGGTCAAGGGGCGAGTGACCAGGGTCGAGGGCCAGAAAAACGATCCGATCCTTCGGTTTTGAATTCCGGCTCTGGTGCCTGGACCCTCGCCACTGGATCCTCATGAAAGGTCGAACCATGTATCCGTCCTCTGCTTTTTCGGATTCCCCATCTGAACCGCTAGGTTCGCCGAGCCAATCATACGATTCGACATCCGGGCATTTCACTATAATGGTTCGCCGAGTCGGTGCCGGTTTGCTGTTGGGCGCCGTCGCCGTGTTCGCAGCCTGCGGCATTCTCGACGAGGAATTCCCGTTGGTCTTGGGCGTGATTGCCGCCGGCGGTGCCGGTACGTTTTTGCTGTGGAGGTCGGGGCAGTTTGGTGGTTACGGCGATGAAGTCGAGCACTTCGAAATCAACTGGCAAGCAATCGGCGAGAGGCTGCTTCGCGCCGGTCAATCGCTCGGGGCGTTTGGAAAACGATCGGTTCGACGGCTTTATTTATTTGTCAGCCGCTTGTGTTTCTCGGCGATCATTGGACTGGGAACCGGCTTGGTGATGTTGGGAACGGCGGCGATGAATGACCCTAATTCGTGGCAATACGAAACTCTTCAGCGAATCGGCCCACCCATCGGCCAGTCAGCACTCATGGCCGGTTGCGTGCTGCTCATCACAATGGCGACGTGGTATCTGCTCGGTTTGCGGAAACTTCGCGATTGAGTGCATTGGTGGCCTATTGAGTTCGGTATTAATAACGAGTGTCGTCCTGCTCGCCATTAAAACGGTGCACCCAATTTCTTGTTTTTCCGATCACTTCGATCGTGACGGCTGGTTGAACATCGTCGATAGGAAGCATTTTCTGCAAACGATCCAGAAACAAATCAAGTTGTGCACTACGAGGAAGCAAGGATTTTCTTACGGAGCCGGTGATAAGTACATGATGTTGAAATGACCGAATCCAGAGCAGGCAATCATCGTTTGGTGGGGAGTAACCGTCCGTCATGTCTTTCGGCTTCGGTTTCGAACTTTTGGGGGTCACGCGACAGAGCCAGTCGTTATCCCTCCCGTAGCACGTGACCTCACACATGATGCCATTGAGCCTCATCGTTTGTGAGTAACGCGTCGACATTCGGATTCCCCCTTTGCTCACAGGACTTATCAATTCTCGTCGCCTTGCGGGTCGGACGTGACGGTGATTTCCTCGGCCGGTCCCTGTTTGTCCACGGAGACGCGGAGTTCTTTCCCGTAGTAATTCCGAGTGAACTCGCGCCAGAAGTTTTTGAACGCGAGTTCCTCTAGGTAGATGTAGGCAAAGATTTTGACGGTGATAATCAACGTCACAACGGCCAGCATCAAGAGTAACAGACTGACCACTTCACGGTGGAAGATCACAAACGCCATTCCGCTTCCCACGGCCGCCGGATGCATCGCTTGAGCCCATCGCATGAACGAGATCGACAACGCTACCGCCAAGGCGCACTGCACGGGAATCGGAAAGTAGCGTTCGTCGTTGCCGAGGTAGTCTCGGAGTCCGAACAACAACATGCACACCAATGCGGATAACGCATAGGCCAGCGTGATGGAGCGTAGACTGTTCGTTTTTTGCAGCGGGGCAAAGACAACGGAAGCCGCCGACGAACCCAAGCAGGCAAACAGGAGCAAGTCGTTCTGGTCGATCTCGAAGTAATTTTGCTCGACCGCAGCGACGGCCCACGCCACCAACCCGACCGCGATGCCCGCGATGAGGCCGTTGATCAGCCCGGATCGCCAGAAGCTCTCCCGCTCGATGCGAAAGAATTCCTGCTCGACCTTTTCCGCGAGTTCGCGTAGTTGTCGTCCGTAAAGCACTCGCACCGCGATTGTCCTTTCATCCGAAATCACTTCGGTGGTGGTTCCCGCAAATCATCGTGATTTTGCCGTTGAGATTCCAGGGTTCATTCCGATTCCCGGCAGATGGCTGACGGATTTGTGAAGACGTCTTCACCGAATGGATTGTGAGATCCGGATTCGATGGCGATACTGAAGATGTGAAAACCGGAACTTTGAACTCAGTAAACGAACAACCATGTGGAATCGCTCAACCATCGGAATTGCTGCTCTCATCGTTGGATTGGCTTTCAGCTTGGCCGGTTGCGGCGGAGGTGATGAGGAAGCAGTCAACCAGTCGGCTCCAGCGCAGTCACCGCCAGCGAGACCACAACCGCGAGTTCCGACAGTGCCATCAGTTCCCACGGTGCGGTCACCCGTTGTGAATCCGCCTCAACGACCGCAACGGCCGACGGCACCGAAGGAAACTCCGCCTCCACCGCCCAATTCGTTCACAATTTTGAAGGATTCACCACCCGGCAAAGACTTCAAGATCGCACCCGAGTCGGAAAATGCCAATCGGTTCGTCGCGGAAGTCCCGCAAAACGGATTCGATTCAAGCACCTTTCGACTTGAGTTCCCCGAGTCATCGGAGCCCGAACAACGGGGGGTATTGAATCCCGAGTTGAAGATTCCGCCGACAATCGAAATCATCGAGTCGGCCGGTTTTGACAAAGACGGTTTGCCCTGGCGCATTCGTACACAAGTTGATGGCATGGAGATGGCCCTCGTGCCTGCGGGAGCATCTCTGCTCGGAACACGCGGCGGAGAGGCCAACACGCAACCACAACTTGCAGTGGAGGTCGGTCACTTCTACATGGACATTCACGAAGTGACCGTCGCCCAATACGAGAAGTTTCACGCCGCCGCCGCGAAAGCAATTCGCGGCCGCAAACCAGACGAAGCCATCAACGAGAAGGATCCCGATAACCATCCAGCTTTGGGGGTTTCGTGGCGAGACGCGGAATCGTATGCGAAGTGGTGCGGGCAGGCTTTCGGTGGCAAGAAACTTCCGACCGAAGCCCAATGGGAAAAAGCCGCCCGGGGGACGCAGGGGTATCGCTATCCCTGGGGGAGCGAAAAGCCGTTCTGGTCTCGGTCGCGAAAACCCGGCCAGATCGATCCCGTCCAATCGTTCCGCAACGACGTCAGCATCTACGGAATTCACGATTTAGCCGGCAATGCGCGGGAGTGGTGTGCGGATTGGTATCGAGAAGACGCCTTTGGATCGGCTGCCAAAGCGGATGGCTCACCACTCACCGATTGGACCGGACCCAAATCCGGAAAGCCGGACTTCCATCATGTCATCAAAGGATCGGCCACGGATTGGATTGTCTGGCGACGCGATCACGGCCGCTCGACCGATCAACTGCCCGACGTCGGTTTCCGCTGTGTCCTGCCCGTCAAACTGCCGGAAACGAAACCGAATGCGGCAGTGAGTGCGAATGCAAATCGTTAGGGCAGTTGGCTCTGAACGGGCGTGGGGCTAGATCGTGGAGGCCTCGAAACACAATTCTTTGTGTGGCCTCTGAGACACAAAAGACCGCAAGGCAGCTTCGGTTGCGAATCACTACGGTTGATTACCGCACTTGCTCTCTATAATTTCCGACGTTGGAAGACTTCAAATAGGGAGCTGGAGATTCGTGAGCGAACGTCAACATGTGGTTGTGGTCGGTGGCGGGTTTGCCGGGCTGAATGTGGTGCGGTCGCTGCGGAAGGCGGACGTTGATATCACGCTGCTCGATCGGCACAATCACCATTTGTTTCAGCCGCTGTTGTATCAGGTGGCGACGGGCGGGTTGTCGCCGGCGAACATTGCGGCTCCGCTGCGAAGTGTTTTTCGTCGGCAGAAGAATTGCGAAGTGCAACTCGCGGAAGTGACGGGATTCGATCCGGACAATCGCAAGGTGATTCTCAAGGACGGTGAACTCGCTTACGACATGCTCGTGGTCGCGACGGGAGCGGAGTACAACTACTTCGGGCGAGATCGCTGGAAGAATTACGCCCCCGGTTTGAAGAGCATCGAGGATGCGTTGGAGATTCGACGACGCATCTTGTCCGCCTTCGAAAATGCCGAACGCGAACTCAACCCCATCAAACGGAGACAATGGCTGACCTTTGTGATCGTCGGGGCTGGCCCGACCGGCACGGAACTCGCCGGAACGTTGGCTGAGATTGCCCGTCACACATTGAAATCCGAATTTCGGCATATCGATCCATCGGATGCACGGATTTTGCTGGTCGATGCGGGACCGGCAGTGTTGTCGAGTTATCCGCCGAAATTATCCGATCGGGCGCTCGCTGATCTCGAGAAACGCAACATCGATGTCCGCACGAATCAGATGGTGACGGAAATCACCCCGACTTCGGTGACGCTGAAATGCAACGACGATGTCGAAAAGATTGCCTGTCATACAATCATTTGGGCAGCGGGCGTGCAAGGATCACCATTGGGGAATGCGCTCGCGGAAGCGACCGATGCCTCAACGGATCGGAGTGGTCGATTGATCGTCGAACCGGATTTGCGAGTTCCGAAGCATCCTGAGATATTCGTCATCGGCGATTTGGCTCGCGTGGACTCCGAAGACGGTCAAGCGTTGCCGGGCTTGGCGCCGGTTGCGATTCAGGAAGGCAAATACGTTGCGAGCGTGATTCAATCCGCTTTGAAGAACGAGCAGGATGTGTCACCGTTCCGGTACAAAGATCGTGGCACGATGGCGACAATCGGACGCGGTTCGGCGATTGCGGATATCAAAGGCTGGAAATTCACCGGGTTCATGGCCTGGATGATGTGGTTGGTGATTCACCTAATTCAGATCGTTCAGTTTCAGAATCGGTTGCTGGTATTGTTTCAGTGGGCGTGGAACTACATCACGTTTAATCGGTCGGCCCGCTTGATTACGGGAGTTGCTCCAAATTGGGAAACCACACCGCGAGTGGAGGCCGAACAAGAAACGGACTCGGTGAAATCGCCCGTTGCTGAGAACGTTTCTTCCTGATGTGCCAATGAAAAAAACGGCTACCGAGAGAACTCGGCAGCCGCTTCTGGAGGACGACGGTTGGAAAGCCGTCGATCAGGTGAGTTGGTTATCGATTACTTTTGCACGCCGAACAGGTCGTTCAGTTGCTCCCGACGAGCGGTTGGTTGTTGCTCTTGAATTCGGCTGGGGAAGTAGTTTCCGGCAGCTGGTTTCGGAGGAGCGGAAGGAAGCGGTTGGATGCTTTTCGCACCGCTTTTGTTCGGAGTGACGGCAACTTTCGTTGCAGGTTTCTTGGCCATCGTGCCAGCCGGAGCGTAGGCAGTCCGGGTGTTGCAAGCAGCACAGGCACCGCAAGCGGTGGTCGTGCAGCCAGGCTTCATGTTGCGGCAGTTCGTAGCGGTCGTGCAGACGGGCTTACTAACTCGCACAGGAGCACAAACCGAGGCGTTGCAAGGAGCCGCACAGGTCGGTTCGGTTGCACAGCCTTTGTCTTTCTTGCTGAAGCAAGAGAAGAGACCTTTTTTGGCCGGTGTGGCACAGGTTGGTTCTTTGACGCAACCGTTCGTCGGAGCACATCCAACAGGTGCACAGCCTTTGTCATCTTTCTTGCTGAAGCAGGAGAAGAGACCTTTTTTGGCCGGTGCGGCACAGGTTGGTGCTTTGGTGCACACGGCTGCAGGAGCACTGCAGGCAGGAGCACAACCAGCTGGTGCACAGCCTTTGTCTTTCTTGCTGAAGCAAGAGAAGAGACCTTTCTTGGCCGGTGTGGCACAGGTTGGTTCTTTGACACAACCGTTTGCCGGAGCACATCCGACAGGTGCACAGCCTTTGTCGTCTTTCTTGCTGAAGCAAGAGAACAATCCACGTGACTTCGATGTGGTAGCACAACCTTTCGGAGCACAAGCGGAGTCACCGCAAACCGGTTTCGTGCTGCAAACGGTTTTCGGAGCACAAGCTGAGCCGGTTGTGCAAACCGGGGCAGGAGCGGCACAACCGCATTCGGCTTCCTTCTTGCCGAAGCAGTCGAACAGTCCTGCTTGAGACTGAGCAGCGAGTCCGACAACCATCAGGCTCGCGACGCTAAAACAACGGATCCATCGCATGTTTCGTATCCTTCCCTTGGAATCGAAGCAGGTGTCTGCACAGACCGCACCGCCGAAGCGGAGGTGACAGCCGCGTTAGGTGTGCCTTGGGTCGCGACTTCGCAGGCGGCCCTGCTTTGGCATCCCTTTCGGTGTCGGAAACTCACGGCCAGGCCGCTCTCCATTTTCCGACAGTACACCGAAGGGTTGTTTCTGACTTTTTGATTGTCTCGCAGAAGCGGGTTCTGCGGGGCTGGTGAGTGGTATCGGCGGCAACTCGAAACACCCTTGAACTTCTTAAGTTGCTAAATCCCAAAATAGTTACGTCAACCATCGTGATGATTGTGACGCCTGGTCCGGTTAGGAAAACTTTACGGCCTCAGAATGCCCCGCGAGCGGCCGATTGCCGTGATTTTGGCCAAATCTGGGTGGTCTGCGACGAGTTTTCGAATTGAAACACAAGTTGGGAATGTGCGGATCGAACCTGCCAACCCTCGGTAGGAGCGTGTAGATGGTCGTCAAAGGCGGTCTGAACAGCCGTCCGAACACGAAAAAACCGGCTATCGGGAGGGCCCGATAACCGGTTCAGATGTCACTTAGAGCAATCAGTTCACGTCGAATTACGACTGAGTGATCGTTGGATCGTCGTCATCCAAGTCGCTGCTAGCTTCTTCAGAGGCCGATTCCGCGGACTCTTCCACAGCTTCGGCAGGTGTTTCGGCCGTTCCCGACTCCTCAGCAGCTGCTTCGGACTCCGCGGGGGCTGCTTCTGATTCGGCCGGTTGCTCGCCACCGATTGGCATTTGGAACAAGGGACCAGCACCTCCACCGGTTCCACCCAGCAGTGGTTCGCTGACTGCTCGGCCACCTTCTGGTTTAGCACCGGCAGTCGTCGCGGCGGCTTCTTGTTCGATTTCTTCCAAGTCGCCTTCGAGTTTCCGGCTGAGGCCAATCTTGCGATCTTCGATATCGACTCGCAGGATACGAACTTCGATTTCCTCGTCGACTTTGACGACTTCTTCGGCGTTCTCGATCTTGTCGTCCGAGAGTTCCGAGATGTGCAGCAAGCCTTCGAGTTCCGGCTCGAGTTGCACGAACACACCGAAGTTGGTGATCTTCGTGACTTGGCCGGTGACAATCGTACCGGGGCGGTATTTGTCGGGGATGGTCGTTTCCCACGGATCGTTTTCGAGTTGCTTCATGCCGAGTGCGATCCGTTTGCGATCTTCGTCGACCGAAAGCACGATACAGCTGATGGCATCGCCTTTCTTGAGCATCTCGTTGGCGTGGGAAATCTTTCGGGTGTGCGACATATCACTGACGTGCAGCAACCCGTCGACGCCTTCTTCCAACTCAACAAACGCACCGTAGTTCGTGAGGTTGCGAACCGTACCCTCGATCTTGGTACCGGTGGGGTATTTCTCGGCGACATGATCCCAAGGGTTGGCTTGGGTTTGCTTCATACCGAGCGAAATTTCCTGCTTGTCGGTATTGATACCCAAGACAACGACGTCGATTTCATCACCGATGCTGACCAATTCACTCGGGTGATTGATGCGTTTGGTCCAAGACATTTCGGAAATGTGAACCAAACCTTCGATGCCGTCTTCCAACTTCACGAATGCCCCGTAGGTCATGATATTGACCACTTCGCCGCGAACTTTCTCGCCGACGGGGTATTTCTCGGCCACATTGTCCCAAGGACTGGGCTGAAGCTGTTTCATGCCGAGAGCGATCTTCTCGCGTTCCCGGTCGATATTGAGGATCTTGACTTCGATTTGCTCGTCGATCTTCACCTTTTCGGTTGGGTGACCGATGCGGCCCCAACTCATGTCGGTAATGTGCAGCAAACCGTCGATACCACCAAGGTCGACGAAGGCACCGAAGTCGGCGATGTTCTTGACCACGCCGTTGCGGACGTCGCCTTCTTCGATTTGCGAAAGCAATTCCTCTTTCGCAACGCGGCGGCGGTCTTCGATGAGTTTACGCCGCGAGACAACGATGTTCCGTCGGCTTTCGTCGATTTTGAGAATCTGGCACTCGATATCTTTGCCAATGTAGTCGGCGATATCGCGAGGCCGGCGAATATCGACTTGGCTGGCCGGGAGAAAGACGTTGACGCCGATATTGACGAGCAAACCGCCTTTGATCTTCCGCACAACGTTGCCGGTGACGACGTCGCCTTCGTCGTGGGCGTTGATGACCTTTTCCCACTCCCGGATGCGGTCGGCTTTCCGCTTGGAAAGCATGATCAAGCCAAAGTCGTCTTCGACTTCTTCCAGCAACACTTCGCAGGTATCGCCTGGTTTGGGCTCTTCTGGGTCTTCCGACCATTCATCGAGCGGGACAATGCCTTCGCTTTTGTAACCGATGTCAATGAGGACATCGTCACCTTCGATGCGAAGGACTTTACCTTCCACGATGGTATTGACGTCTGGAGCATCGCCAACAACGACGTCATCCCAATCGTCGAGGTTATCTCCCAAGTCTTTGAAGATATCCTCGAGAGCGTCATCTTCAACTGCAAACTGCCGAATGAGGTTCCTGTCAACCATACCGCGATGTGTTCCGTTCCCGTTCAATCCGCAGGTAAAACCGTAGAAACCGGTTTTCCGAACGCTGCGAACCGTCAAGCGTTAGGACTGATCCCCCAGTGTTCTCCGTCCCAAGGAACTCCTTGAAAACGGCTTGGATGAACAGTCAGCCAATCCCCAAACCGACCGACACACCACGCGGTCTGTCATCCCAAGCGGTTTGGTGGAATTGCGTCAATATAGTTGACAGAACCAAATCGGGCTAGGGAAGTTGGGTGGGTTTTTGGGATTGAGCCTCGTGAGAGGCAGTCGAACGTGGTCCAGACCCAAGGATCTACTCGATCGGCTCTGGTTCTTCCACGCGGAGTTCGCGAAGACGTTCCAAGGCACGATGGGTGAGGACTCGGGCTCGCTCTTTACTTAGTCCAATACTCTCACCGACTTCGGAAAATGTTTGTGGACTCGGGGTGTTCAGGCCGAATCGCGACTTCAAGATGCTCTGATCCCGTTCGGGAAGCGTCGTCAACATTTCGCGGGCCAATCGGCGACATGCCTGTGCTCGCTGTTCTTGCTCCGCTGGCAAGACGCGGTCTTCGGGGACGGCGTCGAACTGATGCCATTCTCCCTGAGTTTGTCGACGAGCCAGTCGCGTTTGGCGTTTCCCGACTCGTCGGTAGTGGTTTCGCAGTGTATGACTGGCATATGTGCTGAAACATAAACCGCGGGAGACGTCGAACAACTCCACAGCCCGGATTAACGGCAATGTGGCGTCGGCGACCAGTTCTTCGAGAGTGTCTTCGGCATCCGCAAACGGCTGAGCCATCGCAACCGCCAATCGCAAATTGGATTCGACGATTACATTCCGAATCTCGGTGGCTCGCTGGAGATGTTTGGCATGATTGCGATGCCAATGTTCGTCGCGTTCACGCGGTTTGACCGACTGCTCCATGCGAGCCGCTTGGAACTTCTCGAAGTTCATCCGGCAGAACAGATCGTGCTCCACGGTTCTGGTGAGTGGTGGCCGAACACATAACCGCCTCAGTCCCGCCGACCGACCTCGCTCGGAAGAATCAATCGCTGGGCAACTTGGGATCGGTTGCAACGCCTGAATTTGTGCGGTGGCGTCTGGTTGGTGAAACATCGGGTGATCAACGTATGAAGTTCCGATGCGGTCTGAATGAGAAGGCGTCGGGCGAATCATGGATCGGGTTCCCAATTGTTGCGGGATAGCTCATGTGCAGCAAAATTCAACGTTTCCTTTCTAATGACCGCAGTATTGGTCAAGGATTAACACGCTTGGTCAAATTTCTTCCGCTAAGACATGCACACAGCTTGATGCGACCTCGACATGATTGGCTTCCGCATACAATTCATGGAACAAATGGAGAACCGTGTCCTCTGGAACTTTGATGTTTTTGAGGCGTTGTTCCAACAACTTGGACATTCGTGGATTGGTTCCGCACCATTCGGATGTGGATTTTAGAAAAGTTCGATCAAGTTTCTCGATCTCGGCGACCATCGGCGCAGTTCTTGCGAAAGGAGAGCCGCAACAGGTTTTCGTGCGGGCAAGTGACACTTTTACATCAACAAACTTGCAAGCGAATACGAATACAAACGCTTCAGGAGAGCGAAACATATGTTGGGACTCTGGACGATTTCCGCCATGCTAGGTGGATTAGTAGCGATGGGCGGATGGGAGTCGTGGCGTCACCGCCGCAACTTGAAATCGATTCCAATCCGCATTCACGTCAATGGAACTCGAGGGAAATCAAGTGTGACGCGTCTTATCGTCGCGGCACTCCAAGAAGCTGGAATTCGGACGGTCGGTAAAACGACTGGAACACTGCCACGACTGCTATTACCCGATGGCACCGAACAGGCGGTTGAACGTGTTTCGTCAGCGAATGTTATTGAGCAACGCGGTATTGTGAATGCAGCTCGGCAACATGGTGCCGAAGCACTTGTGATCGAGTGTATGGCATTGCAACCACAACTTCAGTGGCTCTGTGAATGTAAGCTCGTGAACGGCACGCATGGTGTGGTTACGAATGCTCGGGCAGACCACCTTGATGTCATGGGACCAACCGAAGTTGATGTCGCAAAGGCGTTGGCAAATATGACGCCCTGCGGCGGCAAATTGTTCACAGCCGAACGCAAACATCTCAGTGTGTTCGCGCACGCCACGGAGGATCGTGGTAGTCAATTAGTCCCCACAACTCGCGATGATGTCGAAGCCATCACCGATGAGGATATGTCTCCCTTTCCCTATGCTGAACACAAAGAGAATGTCGCACTCGTATTGAGTTTGTGTGACGACTTAGGGATCGACCGTGAAACCGCATTGCGAGGGATGTGGAAAGTTCTCCGTGATCCCGGTGCGATGACATCGCACGAAGTTGATTTCTTTGGTCGACGAATTGTCTTCTCAAATGCGTTCGCTGCGAACGATCCCGCATCGACTGAGACCGCTTGGGATACATCTATCAAAAATGCCGGTCGAACAGAGACTAAGATCGCATTGATCAACTGTCGTTCAGACCGCCCGGATCGCTCGTGGCAAATCGGAGAGGCGTGCCCGAATTGGCAACCGGCCGACTACTACTTATTGACGGGAACCGGCACACACGTCTTCACACGTGCCGCCATCAAGAACGGGCTTGATCCGCAACGCATTCTACAAGTCGATGACAGTGACATCTCGAAGATTTTCGAAACCATTGTCGAAGTCGGCGGAGAATCAGCAGTTGTCGTCGGTATGGGAAATATCGGTAAACACGGTTTAGAGATTGTGCAGTTCTTCAAGAACCGCAGCGTGTTGCCATCGCAGCGTCGCAAGCGGAAGAAACGAGTTCAACCTGTCAATCGGATTCGCCGCATCGAGACAGTGGCATCGCAACCCAAGCCCAAGACGAACGGACACAACACTGGGCGAGCTCGTGAACTCGCAGTCGCTTCACTGTCAACCGAATCTGATCACTTTCTTGGTGAACAAGACGAAGACTAGCAGATCAAGTTTGTGCCAAGGATCGAACTGTGTCTGCGCACAATGAGTTGCTAGTCAGTCTGTGTGTTACAGATTGTTCATAGGTTAACGCGAACACTTAGTTGAATCATTTCACATTCAGACATTCGTCATTTCTATTCAGGATGAATCATGCTTGATCTACTCAGCTTATCAATAGCCATTGGCTTGGTTGTGAGTTTGATATTTTCCGAGACACTAGGACGCGGAGCCGGTGGCCTTGTGGTGCCGGGTTATGTGGCGTTCTATTTGACTCGGCCGACTGCAATTGCCATCACGCTCGTTGCGGCTCTTGCGACATATGCGTTCGTGTATTGGCTTTCACAGGTGTTAATCATTTACGGGCGTCGTCGGACCGTCTTGATGATTCTGACAGGCTTTGCCTTAGGAATGATCTTTCGAGCTTCGTTCGAGGCGTTGTTAGTGACCCCTGATCCAGCGTTGACAGTGATCGGCTATATTATTCCCGGTCTACTAGCGATTTGGTTTGATCGCCAAGGCATCTTTGACACATTGACAACGAGTCTAACGGCAGCGGCAATCGTGCGGTTAACACTAGTCGTGATTGCACCGACTCAGTTGATTGAAAACGAAGTCGCAATCGAAGAACGGCGCGCGAGGATCGAGCAGATGGCTGCGGCAGAAGAGTCGCTAGCGGACGAGACGCAAACAATCCAAGTGGAACGACATAACTAGTCACCGGTCAGCTCGGTTTCAGTTCAGTTTACTTCCCAAAATCTTTCATTCGAAACTCGCGGACATCACCGCACAGGACGCTTCTGATGCAAAAGAGTTATTGGACCCACCCCAAGTCATCACGAACAGTCGTGATATTGACATTCCTACTAGCCATCGGCGGTGTCGCCGCGGCTGAGTTTCTTCGCAATGAGCCGACCGCGACTTTGCAGACGCAGAAAACGGCTGCTGCGAACTTAGCTTTGGAAATGATGGAAACAGTCAAAGCCGAACGCGAGCGTCTCGGCGTACCCATTGATCCGAAAGTTGACCCGGCAGAATCCGGGATTATTGGTCTGCCGTCGAGTATTGTGACGAGCAATAATGGTCACCTACCTGCAAAACAAACGTCGGTCAATCCGAACTTTGCCGCAGTGCTTGTTGAGATGCTTAGTCAAGCCGGTGTGAAGTCCGGCGATGTCGTAGCTGTTGGTTTGTCGGGCTCGTTCCCGGCGATGAATATCAGCACGTGTGCCGCTTTGGAAACGATGAAGTGCAAGCCGATTCTTGTCGCCAGTGCTGCGGGTTCTCAATGGGGAGCCAATCTTCCCGACTTGATGTGGGTCAATATGGAAAAACGACTCCACGATGAAGGGCTGATGTCGTTCCGCTCGAAAGCTGTCTCACTAGGCGGACTCGATGACCAAGCCGCCGACATGACCGAAGAAGGTGTGGCCGCCGTTCGAGAGGCAATTGATCGGAGCGGTGTTCCGTTCTTGGAAACTCATGGCTACACCGATAGCTTGAAAAAGCGTCTGCGGTTGTACCAAAAACACGCCGGTGAAGAGCCGATCATGGCGTACATTAATATCGGCGGTGGTACGGTCTCAGTGGGGACTTCCGCGTCGAAGAATCTGTTCCGTGCGGGGGTGAACACCCATTTGCCCTCAGAGATGTTGCCGAAAGATTCCGTGATGAGTTTCTTTCTCAATCACGATACACCAGTGATCCACCTTTCACACATCGAAACGCTCGCAACGCGGTACGGTTTACCACTTCAACCGCAAGTCACGCCGGATCCTGCGGGGGAAGTGATCGAGGCACCGCGAAGTTATAATGTGTGGATTGCCGCCGGAAGTTTGCTGCTCATCTTCACCGCGATGTATGGCCAGGTCGTTTTTCAGTGGAGCCGAAACCGAACGGCATCCAAGTTCGCACGAGCCAACACGGAGGAAGTCCACCAAGCCGCATGATGGATGAACACTGTCTGAAACCACCCAGTCTTGAGTCGTGGTTTCTACGGAATTGAGTCAGGAAAAAGACCCCTCGATGAACCAACCGAGGGGCTTTTTTTGTTTGAAACGGCATGAAATCCAAGTTCTTATAGGAATTTGCCGATTAAAGAGGGTTGTCCGCGATGTTATCGTGTATATGATGGCAGACTGCGTTTCGCGCAGTTTTCAGGAAATATTCTTCGGAGTGTTCTACTCCATGACCACAAATTTGGTCACATCGACAGAACAATTTATTGAACTCGTTCGCGCAAGCCGGCTTGTTGAGGCTGGCCGAATAGAGCGTTCCGAAGCTGCGCTCCGGAAGGCTGCAACCGCGAAAGAGGCCGCCATTGCGTTGGTGAATCATGGTTGGCTGACCCGTTATCAAGCCGAACGGCTGCTTTCGGGACGGGCGCGAGGGTTCTTCATTGATAATTACGCCGTGCAGGATCTTCTTGGATTCGGTGGTATGGGGCGAATTTATATCGCCAAAGACACCACCACCGGCGAACAGGTCGCCCTCAAGGTGCTGACCGAACGGCACGAAGTCGATCCCGGTATGCTCACGCGAATGCAGATGGAAGCCGAAGCCGGGATGCGGCTCGACCATCCCAACGTGATTCGCACCCTGAAAACCGGTGATACCGGGGCTGTGTTCTACATGGTCATGGAGTTCGTTCAGGGGATCAGTCTGTATGAGGTTCTCGCGACGGGTGGCCCATTGCCGTGGTCACAGGCGAGTGATGTGATTGCCCAGGTCGCTCAGGGTTTGCATCACGCTCACCAACGGGATTTGGTCCATCGCGACGTGAAACCCGCGAATATCCTGGTGACCGAAGACGGACGGGCGAAAATTCTTGACTTCGGTTTGGCACTTTTGACGGATGAGGAAGACGCGGAGTTCTCGCTGCAAATGATCTTTGGGCACGATTGCCTGGGGACGGCAGATTACATCGCTCCCGAACAATCCCGAAACAGCAGCGAAGTCGATGCCCGTGCGGACGTGTATGGTTTGGGTTGTACGCTGTATTTTGCCATGTCGGGCAAACCGCCGTTTCCGGTGGAGGGCGTGCGGGCGAAGCTCGAAGCTCAACGGAACGAAACGCCGAAGCCCATCCAAGAACTTGCACCCGAGACCCCGCCCGCGCTCGCCGGGGTTTTGGGCCGCATGATGGCCAAGGATCCTGCGGATCGATTCCAGTCCGCTGACGAAGCCGCCGTGGCATTGCAACGCTTTGCCAAACGAGAGCCCATCGCGATTCCGTTCCAGAAAGTGTTGGCGGCTCGTTCAAAGGCGGTCCGTCGGAAAGTTGCGGCTCATCGGGCCCAGCAGGGGGGAAGCACAACCGGAAGTTCTGTCACCGGTGGTCCGAGAACGAGCGATTCCGTGATGGGAAGTTCGGTCATCAGCTCGCGTCAGCCAGGGTCGACGAAGCAGATGCACGAGGAGTTCGACACCTCCATTCAACCTCGAAATCCATCGAAAACGCCCACAGACCGACCTGTGGAAACCGTGGCAAGTTTCGCGGAAAACGAGGAACCTACCGACGGCATTACTCAGACAATGCGGGCGGCCGGCCAATCGCTGCCGATGTCGGTTGCGTTGTATCTCATCCCGGAGGGCGAAGAAACCGGGATCGGTTTGGTGAATTCACCCACGATTCTCGGGCGGGACCGCAATTGCGACATCGTTTGGGATCATTCGGACATCTCCGGAAAACACTGCGAGTTCCGATTTCAAAACGGTTTTTGGACCGTGACAGACCTCAAAAGCACTAACGGAATCGAAATTGACGGCGAAGAAGTCCACAGCCGCATGTTGCTCGCTGGTGAACGCCTGACGGTCGCGCAGATTTATCATTTCGATGTCAGCGACACCCCGTCGCGTGAGAAGTCCAACTCGCCGATCGGCAAATGGCTCGGCATTGCGGCAGCGGTTGCAGGCCTCGCCGGTGCGATTTGGTGGTTCGGCTTCTCCGGCTGATCTCGCCGTGGCATACATGTTCTTGTGAATTGGTTTTTCTCGATTACGACGCTTTCATCAGTGCCCAGAATAGGTTCCAGCCGTTGAATAGGGCGTGAAGAACCACGACAGCCAAGTAACTTCGCGTCTGTTGGAAGACGAAGCCTAGAATCAGGGCCAACGGCAGAAGTGGGATGGCGTCTGGCAAGCCATGAACGGCACTGAAGAGCACGGCCGTTCCGATCCACGCGACTCGTCGATTCCACCAACATTCGAGTGACGATTGCAAAATCACGCGGTACATCAGTTCCTCGACCATCGGAGCCGTCACCATTACCGCCAATGCAATCCACAGGATGGTGGTGCCGTCGGAGTTGGTTTCCATCAGTTGCAACAAGACGTGTTGATTCTCGGCGTTTCGGAACGGTGCGGTCAGCATCAACGCGGCGTAGACCGGCAACAAGCTGGCAACCGCCCCCAAGCCACCGGCGAAAAATTGACGCCCGAGTTCTCGCCGATGAATTCCCCATGCCGCCCAACGTTCGGAACCGCCGGTCCATCGCAGCGTGACCAATAACGCCACCCACTGCGCGAGTGAGAAGTACACCAGCTGTTGAACCCGGTGAATGGTGATCGCTGTTTGGGGCGTTCGTTCGACGATCGGTAATTGAACCAACAACGATTGAGCCGCAAAGAACAAGACGATCGCCACCGCCCAACCGTTGGCTGGCGTGGGATCGGTCGGACGGATCGCGGATGCTGCATCTCTCCAGCGGCCAGATTGCCAAGCGAGCAGAATCGACAAGCTCGCCAGCATCATCACGCCCATACCGATCATCAGTGGCCAAGGAATTGGATTCGATTCGGGCATGAGGCTTCGTGCGTCCGCGGGGGATGGGGCAGGATGCGGCAATCTGGTGACGAAAAACGGGATCGCTTAGCAACGTGGGCTGTCTCGCTGGACTCCTACGTTGATTGTGGAAACATCCCTCGAAAAATGCCGGTCGTGGAAATGATGCTGTCTTCTTGTCTCGATAAGTCGGAACCCGCTACAGTGGGGCCGATGTTAAGAGACGCGGAACCAGCACGAAAGGGACCGGCATGAATGTGCTGGAAAAGATTGTCGAGCGAAAACGTGAAGAAATTGCTACCGCCAAATCGAAACTGTCGTTGACGGAATTGCAGGCGGCCCTCGCGGACGCACCACCCGTGCGGGATTTCGTCGCCGCTTTGCGTCAGCCGGGGCAAGTCTCGTTGATCGCGGAAGTCAAAAAGGCTTCACCGTCTGCCGGACTGATTCGAGCCGACTTCGACCCCGTCGCAATTGCGAACACTTACGCTGATCATGGAGCCGCCTGTATCAGCGTGCTGACTGATGAATCCTTTTTCCAAGGCCACCTGGATTTTCTCCGCGATATTCGCCGGGCCGTCTCCGTACCGGTGTTACGGAAGGATTTTTTGCTCGATCCGTACCAAGTCTTCGAAGCCCGCGCAGCTGGGGCGGATGCGGTGTTGTTGATCGCCGAGTGTCTGGATGACGCCGCGCTCGCCGAACTCTACGGAACCACCCGTGAACTCGGCATGTCCGCATTGATCGAACTCTACGAACCGGAGAACTTGAGTCGTGTGTTGAAGCTCAATCCCGATCTGGTCGGCGTGAACAATCGGGATTTGAAAACCTTCGTGACTGATCTGGGTCACTGTTTGAAGCTCCGCGAGCAAGTGCCCGCCGAGACGGTCTTCGTCGGCGAAAGCGGCATCCGCGCACGGGCCGACGTGGAGAGACTCCAAGCCGCCGGCGTCAACGCAATGCTCGTCGGCGAAACCCTGATGCGACCGGACGACATCGGTGCGGAAGTCGACAAACTATTGGGCCGAACTTGATTTCTGTCTCGTGGTCCACTGACCATCTACGATCCTTAGAAACCCGAAACTGGAATCAAACATGTCCGTTGAACAGATTCTCGTTGTGCCGACAATATTATTTCACGAGATTGGCTACTTTCAGGGGTTCTTGCCCGCGACAACGCCAGTGGCGGAGCAGTTGCGGCAGACGCTGTTCGATCCCGCACACACCAGTTTTCGGCCCCGACCGGAAATGGAACAGGATCCGAGTTTCAAACAGCTCATCCCGTATTGCATCTTCCGTCACGATGGCAAGATCTTCTCTTACACCCGCGGCACGGCCCAGGGCGAATCGCGGTTACACGCCAAGCGGTCGATCGGCATTGGTGGGCACATTTCCAGTGATGATGACCTCACCGACGCCACCCCCTACGAAGTCGGCATGCAACGCGAAATCGACGAAGAAGTTTACCTTGAAACAGGTTACCGACACGAGTTTCTCGGGCTGATCAACGACGACGACAGCGAAGTCGGACGGGTCCATTTGGGTGTTGTTCATGTGTTTGATCTGGATGAACCCAAAGTTCGACCCCGGGAAGAGTCGATACAAGAAACAGGTTTTGCCGATCCTGACGGCCTGGTTTCCGATCGGGCCGCCTTTGAAACGTGGTCGCAATTTTGTCTGGATTACCTAATCTCTCTGAACGGATTTTAAAGAGAGTCACCAGACGAGTGGTACCAAATAACGCGTCGGGTCGAGACGTTGTTTGGGCATCGTTAAAGACAAAGGAGTGTCGACCTATGCAAGTTTCCTCTCGTGGGTGGTTACTCGTCGGGGTGTTCGGCGTGTTCGCCTTCGCGGTGATCATTTTCAGCGAACCCAACGTCACCGCTCAAACGGCCGCTACGGAGTCTGCGCGTCAGTGGACGCACGATTCGCTCGGGAAAGCCCTGTCCGATTTGGGTTTGAAACCGACTGTCGATCGCCAACGCTATGACTTTTCGTTCAAGGCGATGTATCAGGACCAAGAATGGGAATTGACGATGTCCGCTGTTCTCAGTCAGAACGGCAAATCGTTGTGGATCATCTCCTGGTTGGATGAGTTGCCCAAAAGTTCCAACGACGTTCCCAAAACCGCGTTGCTGCGGTTGTTGGCCAACAACGATCGTCTCGGCAAGGGCAAGTTCTTCGCCTATATTCCCGGCAACCGACGGTTCGTGTTGCAACGGGTGATGGACAATCAAAGCATGACGACCGCGAAACTTCGCGATGCTCTCAGCGATCTGGGCGGCAGCGTCGTCGAAACGTATCCGTACTGGGCCGTCTCGAATTGGAAGCAAGCCCAGGAAACCGCCGCCGATCAACCGCCACGCGAAATTCGTGACGCCTCCCGCGAAACGCAATTCTCGCCCATCAGCCGCAATTAGACCGGTGATCGAGGCCAGTCCTCAGCTCGTCATTTTGCATACCGCCGACTGTTTTAGTCGGCGGTTTTTCGTTGATCAAGGGAATCTCACACCCCGATGTATCGAGATGCAATCGACGCTCTGCTAAAATTGCCGACAACGATCATTCCCATGTGATGCTTCTCGAATTCGAAGACTGAACCCATGAATCCGCAGGACGACGCCCAAACAAAATTTGGTTTGGTGCAAGATATGTTAGCCACGCCGGAGATCATCCGGAATTTCGATCTCAACGCCATGCAGGAGACGAGCGAGCAAATCGCGAGTGTGGGCAAACTCTGGCTGACCGGTGAAGGGTCCAGTCGGTTGTTCCCGGCGAAAGGAGCGATCACGGCGGCGTTGAAACGTGGAACGAAATTGAATCTGCAAACCGAAGCCGGGCTGCAATCACAAGAGTATCCGCTCGACGATTGGGCGGTCTTCGCGTTGTCCAACTCCGGCCGGACAGCGGAAGTCATCGGGCTATTCGATGATCTGAAGAAGCACAACCACAACCATCTCTACAGCTTGACCGCACTTGCCGATTCCAAATTGGAATCACTCGCACGCACGGGGTACGTTCTCAGCTGCGGCGAGGAACACGCCGTCGCCGCGACGAAAAGCGTGCTTGAACAGGCGTTGTTCTTGAATGCCTTGCTGGAGCACGTGGACGGAGCTGACACGTTGGCTTCTCAGCAGGAATCACTCGCGGATGCGGTTCAGTCGGCGCTCACGTTGTCGTTGGACGCGGAAACGGTGGACCGCATCGCCAATGCCCGCACGATTTACTGGGCCGGGCGGAGCGACGGCGTGACGGAAGAACTCACGCTGAAAACCAACGAAATCACCCGCAAATCCGCTGACTTTCTCGAAGGCACTTACGCGGTCCACGGTATCGAAGAAGTGATGGACGCCGAAGATGTCGTCATCTGGATCGATCCGCCGGAGATCGCCGAGGAGAAGTTCGAGAAAGTCCTCGTCGATGGTGTCGGTTTGAGCGTGATCGCCATTGCGGACCGGCCGACCCGCTTCCCGACAATCACGATTCCCGCCACTCCCGCATACGCCGAATTCGTGCAGATGGCGGCCGGTTGGAACGTGCTGGTCGAAGTCGGGGTGAAACTCGGCGTCGACATCGACAAACCGACCCGTGCCCGCAAAGTCGGCAACGAATTCAGCGGGTAGTGGTCGAGTCCCGCTTGGCCTGATCGACGATTGTTCCATCTCGAAGTTCAAACACGACATCCCCCAGCCGATCGGCTTCGGTCTGGCTGTGGGTGATGTGCAGGGTCGTTACGCCGGTTTCACGCGTGATTGATCGCAGCAAGTCGCACAGGTTCTCGCGGGTCGTTTCATCGACCGCACTGAGCGGCTCGTCAAAACAAACCACGTCCGGCCGAAATGCCAACGCACGACCTAGCGCGATGCGTTGGCGTTCGCCGCCACTCAGCCCATGAGGCATGCGGTTCAAAAGGTGCTTGATGCCCAGGTGACTCGCCAGTTCCTCGACACGCGAGCGAATCGCCGACCGCGACCATCGACGAATTGACAATGAAAACGCCAAGTGTTGGGCAACATTCAGCGTGGGAAACAACGCGGCCTCTTGCGGGACAAACCCAATACCACGCTCCGCCGGTGGAAGATTCGTCACATCGCGATCGCCGAACACAATGCGTCCGGACTGCACCGATTTGAGTCCGCAGATCGCCTCTAACAGCGTCGTTTTGCCGCTACCGGTCTGTCCCATCAGAATGCCATAGTGACCGGCGGGAACTTCGAACGAGATGTTCTCTAGGCAGAACGAACCCGCTTGAATGGTCAGGTTGTCGAGACGAATCGTCATAACACTTGGTTCGCACGAGGCGTGAAAAGGAGGAACAGTGGGAGAATCCGTGACGGCATCGTAAACTAAAACGTTATCACGGTCTGCCCGCATTGCAAAATCTCAAGAGGTTGTCTGATGTCACATCGTCGCGAAGAAGAATGTCCGTCGGGGGTGACTCGGCGAGGGGTGATCAGTTCCGCATTAGCGGCCGCCGGTGGAGCATTTGCGTTTTCACAAAGTGCCATCGCCGGTTCAGAGACAACCGCAAAAGCGAAGTCTGAGCCAACCAGCGGCAAACAATACGCGATGAAAAAGTCCATCAATCAATGGGCGTTTCCCTATCCCGAGCGAATGGATCTGCGAACGTGTTTGCAACTCGCCAAAGACGCCGGTTTCGATGGCATTGAACTCAACTACGATTTGGAAAACGATCTTTCTCCGAAATCGACCACCAAGGATTACCACGCGATCCGGCGGATGGCGGAGGAGATCGGCATCGAGATTAGTGGCGTATGTTCGTTTTTGTTCTGGCCGTATCCGCTGACGAGCAACGATCCCGCCGAACGTGCCCGCGGTCGGGAACTCGCTGGTCTGATGACACAAGCCGCCCACGATCTCGGCACCGATAATCTCCTCGTCGTCCCCGGTGCCGTCCACATGCCTTGGCGAGAAGATCACGATCCGACGCCGAACGACGTTTGCGACCAACGTGCTCGGGAAGCGATCGGCCAACTCGTGAAACCGGCAGAGAAGCTTGGAGTCCACCTCAACATCGAGAACATCTTCTTCAACGGTTATCTGATGACGCCGGGCGAGATGATTGATTTCGTGGACAGTTTCGACAGCGAATTCGTCCGCGTGCACTTCGATACCGGCAACATCATGATGTTCCAATTCCCGGAGCATTGGATCGACATGCTCGGTGACCGCATTCAAAACGTGCATCTCAAAGAGTTCACAAAGAAGGGCACGGATTACTCCCTCGAGTCCTTCCGCACTCTCCTCGACGGCACCACCAACTGGCCCGCCGTGCTAGACGCCTTCGACCGCACCGGCTACGAAGGCTATCTCACCTTCGAATACTTCCACCCCTTCATGCACTTCCCCGAGGTGTTAATCCACTCAACCTCCGCTGCAATGGATGTCATGCTAGGGCGGAAAAGCGTGTACCAGTCGTAGGGTGCGTCGCGACGCACCTGATATTGAGACGGGTCCCGGTTTTGGTGCGTCACGACGCACCCTACGAAAACTTACGACTCACTTAGAATGGCAAATTGAACGGGGTTAACTCGAAGGATTCGGTGTCGAAGATGGCAAATCGTCCTTCGCACAACGCGCCGATGACAACGAAGTATCGGTCGTCTTGCAGGGTGATCGGGGTCTCGCCGTTCCAATCCATGATCTGGTTCGGTGTTACCAATAACCAACGGTGAAAATGGCCGGCGAACATCACGTCGTTCGGCACCGCATTAAAGATTCGATCACGCTTGTCCTGCCGGTCGGGGATACCATCAAAGTACCAAAGATCCGACAGTTCTTCGGGGTCAAGCCAAGGCTCCACATGAGCGAAGTAACAACCCTCGTACTCCAACCGAGGCTGCAGCGATGTCATAAACTCAATCACATCGTCGCCGTACTTTTCGCGTGACTTGTCCGTCGGTTCAAAACATAAACCAAAATCGTGGTTGCCCCAAACACCAATCACCCCGGCATCGGCTAACAACCGACAAGCGTCTTGGATTTGACACCCGAATTCAAAAAGGTCACCCAGGAAAATGACTTGATCGACCTGTTCATCGCGAAGGCGGTCGAGTGCCGCCTGCAATAGATCGACCTCTTCGTGAATGTCGGTTAGCAACCCAAGTTTCACCAATGGCCCCTCCGCGAAGCATTGTCATTGAGTAGACTGGAAGAATCGAGTGATGCTGTGATCGTCGTGCCTTGATTCCTAGCATATCGTTGGAGTTCCATTCTGTACACAACGACAGAACAACCCTATAGGTCCGGCTATGCCACCCGCCCGGTTGTCTCAAAACACTGGCAAAGCCAGTGGCACCCTGCCGTATATCAAACGTAGGCTGGGACAAGTCCCAGCTTTCGCTCGAATTTGTAGAAAAAGCTGGGTCATGACCCAGCCTACGTGACTTTGCCAGTGCCGTTGGGGTTTAGTCGAGGAAGCCGGGTGGAGGGCCGTGGATGAACGGGAGATCGGGGGATTGTTGTTGGGAGGGTTCACCCAGATAATAACGAGCCGACGACCATTTCTATTCGATAGCCCGTCGGCACAATCCTCGACGTGGGGAATTCTCGTGGATGTCGTCGATCGCATGTCGAATCGCCATGCTCACGGCTTTGCGTGAGCATGCGTGGTGCAGGGATCGCAAGTTGAATCATGATCATCTGAAGCGATGAGCATGGCTTTCGATACTCTTAGAAAATCACTCGTCGGTCACGCAGCCTTCACTCGCGCTTTTGACGTTTTTGATGTACTTGTAGAGGGTGCCGCGGGTGAATTTGTAGGGGGGGGCTTGCCAGTTGTTTTTGCGGGTTTGGAGTTCGGCGTCGCTGAGGTCGACGTTGAGTTGGTTGGTTTCGGCGTCGATGGTGACGGTGTCGCCATTCTCCACCAAGGCAAGTGGTCCACCTTCCTGGGCTTCGGGGGTGATGTGGCCGACGATGAAGCCGTGACTGCCGCCACTGAATCGGCCGTCGGTCAAGAGTGCGACATCGCTGCCCAAACCGGCTCCCATGATGGCCGACGTCGGCGTGAGCATCTCCGGCATACCGGGGCCGCCTTTCGGACCTTCGTAGCGAATGATGACGACTTCACCCTTTTGAATCTCGCCGTTCGCCAAGCCGGCGAGCATGTCTTCTTCAGAGTCGTACACGCGAGCCGGTCCGCTGAACTGCAGACCCTCTTTGCCGGTGATCTTGGCGACTGCTCCGTCGGGGGCTAAGTTTCCACGAAGAATCCGTAGGTGCCCGGTGGCTTTGATGGGTTTGTCGACATCGTGCACGATGTCTTGTCCGTCCGCCAAACCGGGCACGTCGGCGAGGTTCTCGGCGAGCGTTTTTCCGGTGACGGTGAGACAATCGCCGTCGATCAGTCCTTGTCCGAGCAGATACTTCAGCACCGCCGGTGTGCCACCGATAGCGTGCAGATCTTCCATCACGTATTTGCCGCTGGGCTTGAGGTCAGCGAGATACGGGATGCGATCGCTGACGGATTGGAAGTCGTCAATCGTGAGCGGCACATCGACGGAGCGAGCCATCGCAATCAAGTGCAGCACGGCATTCGTCGAACCGCCGAGGGCCATCGTGATGACCATGGCGTTCTCGAACGCGGCACGGGTCATGATGTCACGGGGTTTGATGTCTTGTTCGAGCAGGTTTTGAATCGCGGCGCCAGCCCGGTGACACTCGTCGATTTTTGCGGGGTCGACGGCGGGAATCGAAGAACTGTACGGCAGACTCAGACCGAGGGTTTCGATCGCGGACGCCATCGTATTGGCTGTATACATTCCGCCACACGCTCCGGCACCGGGACAGGAATTCTTGACGATTTCCTTGCGTTCTTCGTCGTCGATCGTCTTCGCGAGGTATTGCCCGTAAGACTGAAATGCGGAGACGATGTCGAGTTTGTCGTACTTCGCGGTGCAACCGGCTTTGATGGTCCCGCCGTAGATCATCAACGCCGGACGGTTCAGACGGCCCATCGCCATCACGCAACCAGGCATGTTTTTGTCGCAACCGGGCAGGGTGATGAGGGCATCGTACCATTGGGCTCCCATGATGGTTTCGATCGAATCGGCGATGAGGTCTCGCGATTGCAGCGAGTAACTCATGCCGTCGGTGCCCATGGAAATCCCATCCGACACACCCACCGTGTTGAACCGCATGCCGACGAGGTCCAGGTCTCGCATGCCCTCTTTCACAGCCATCGCGAGATCGAGCAGGTGCATATTGCACGTGTTGCCCTCATACCACACGCTACCGATGCCGACTTGCGGCTTGTTCATGTCCTCTTCGGTCATGCCCGTGCCGTAGAGCATCGCTTGCGACGCCCCCTGTGACGGCGGTTGTGTGATGTGTCGGCTGTACTTGTTGAGCTGCTGGTTCGTGGTTGTGTCGGTCATGTCTGGGCCTACAGAGTCTAGCAAATCAAGTTTTGTAGGCTGGGTCGTGACCCAGCTTTCAGTTCTGGTGTGGTCTACGAAAGCTGGGACCAGTCCCAGGTTACGCAGTGTCGAGATGGCATTATGGAGTTAGTGTAATCATCCCGCCGGATGGAAACCATACTTGGGAGGTTCGCGGTATTTCCCCCGTGATCGGCAAAGTTTACCGGATCGTCACTGTCGGCGTAACGAGTAGTAGTCGCAGATTCGTCGCATGAATACCGTTCCATGACGTTTCGAGGGCGAATGGATTGGTTCTCCGGGAACGATTATTCCGATCCTGATTCCGGAACCGTATTTTCAACCTAAGACGATTTCGCGTCTGGTAGGGACTCAACGGAGTTGCTTCGGTCCCTCCACTTGGACGCAATTCGCCGGACACAAGGAATATCACGGATGGTTTTTCCTCGACTCGTTGCGAGGCCGGCGTGGCTGCCACTGCTGGTTCTCGTCACGTTAAGTGGCTGTAAGACGGGACAGAAGTTGAGTTTGTGTTCGTTCACCAAACCTGCGAAGTCCTCATGTGCATCGACATGCACATCTGCGTCGGCCTGCACATCGAAGCCGAAAGTTAACGCTCCGGCTGGTTGTGTTCCGCTCGAAACATGGAAGAAATGCGGAACCCAATCCAAACCGCTGTGTGCGATGACTTCGGCTCGTGGCAAGAAAGTCAGTTGTGCAACGACCGCCTGCGGACCGACGAAAATCGGCTGTGCATCGAAAACATCCTGTGCAGCGACCTGCGTGCCGGTGCATAGCTACCCCCAACCGCAAGTGCAGACACAAGTTCGTCCGGAAGTGCGTCCACACGTGCAACCGAAAATTGTGCCGAAGGCAACGCCTCGGAAATCGGAACCAACACCGGTGGTCAATGATCACCAGCCTGTGAAACGGAAGCAGAAACGGGCACCCGCCGTCGCTGTGCCGAAGCAAGACAAAGTCGCGCCGAATTACGATGGCATCGAAATGCCACCGTTTCCCATGGCTCCACCGGCTCCACCAGAGCCAACCACAATGAACCATCAGGTTCCTGCACGGACAGCGTCGAACACGTCGCCGTTTCGTCAGGTGATTGTGCCGGGTCGTCGGTCGGTCGAAATCCTTCCCGCGTCACCCGCCCCGGTCGAAGTGTCCGTAGCGACGACCGAACCGGTTTCCGTCGAGCCGAGCAATCCTTTCGAGGAAATTGTCACTGAAACTGTGAGCCGAACCCAACCGGTCCCAGCTCCATCGAGCAATTTGTCCACGGCGTGGGCTGATGCGATGGGATTGGAAGACGAAAGCGAAATTCGCGAAACGCCAATCGTGAGTGAATCGCTACCGGAATTCCGTCGCGGCGACAGTCAACCGCGAATCGCCACACCGGATGGTTGGCGGGAAACCCCCGCTCGCGTGGTCGGCAACATTGAGGAAATCCCGGAGCGAAACTAGACCGGATCGCATTTCCAAGTTCACGCAATACCCTCGGCGTCCGCGTCGAGGGTATTTTTCGTTTATCGTTCCCGAATCTCGGTTAGCAGTCGTTCGGTCGCGTCGAGTTCCGCGCTCAAGCCTGCGACCAAATCCGGTTGCTCGCCAGGTAACACGTCCCAGGTGTAGGTTTCGACTTCCAAATCCGGTGCGTACGGAAGAGCGTTGACCGCATCCAACGCTGTCGGGAGCACATGCCGTGTGGTTCCCAGCGGGCCCACGCTCTCTGCATTAACGGGAACATGGTAGTGCACCCGCCACGTCTCCGCATTTGCAAATTCGCTTGGAGGAGATTCAACGAACTGGGAGTCCAAATCGACCACGCGGACAACTTTGCCGGAGGACAGACGACCCATCGTCTGATGCAAGTACCGTGGCTCGACGAACCGCGCCAGAGCGGCAATCGCGTCGGGATTGGCACTTGGATTCGGAATGTCAATCGCACATGTAATGTGGACTTTCACGATCCGAATGTCTTCGTCCGCGAGTTTGGCGATGGATGCCGCAATGTCTTCAAACTCGACGGCTTGATGACACACATCATAACACACACCAATGTGCCGATTGACTAACTCCAGCACATTCCGATCCGCCGCCACCGCCCGCAATTTCTGAAAGAACGCGACGGTTTCGTCGGTGGTTTCCAACAGGCAAAACGGTTCCGGCTCGATTGCCAGTCGAATGAGTCGTCCGGTTTGCTCGTGAAGTTTGCTGAGCGTCTTTGCCAATTCGATCAGCTGATCAATCGCCCGGTTCGGGAAATCTTCGGCGTACTCGAATTCCTTGAAACCCAGCGGGACCGTGGAAATGCTGCCCTCGCTGTTTTCGGGGAGAATTTGTGAAAGCACGTTGGCACAACCAACGGTGTATTCCAGGCGTTCCGATTGCGACCAGTCCGGCAGGTACACGTTTTCCTTCACGCGGTCGCTATGAAAATTGCCGTAAGGAAACGCGTTGAGTGTGTAGCAAGTCAAATCACGCTCGGCGAGTCCGGCGGCGAATTTCGCGATGGCATCCGGGGAAGCGTGGAGTTCGCGAATGACAGGTTCCGCCAACCACAACCCAGCGGCAAGCGGTCGACCAATCCGTGATTGCACGGGAATCGTAAATTGATCGAGTCCCGTTTCGACTTCGGCAACCGTCAAACCGGGATGGACGTTGGAGCAATAACTAAGTGGTCGTGTGCTGAGTGTCATATCGTGCTTCATCGTCTGAGGAAAAATCGTCAGCCCGACTATAGTTCAGCGCACGAAAAAAGCCCACCGATCGACGTCGGTGGGCTTTTTTATGGTGTTCGACTCGGCTTAGTAGTTCTTGCCGTTTTGGCCTTTGGGGGCTTCGTTCACAGGAGCATCGCAGCTGATGTCGCATTCGTTGTTGTCGCACTCGTCGGCGTGGTCGATGAACTGCGAACCAACCAACTGAGCTTTCAATTGACCGTTGCTTTTGTAGCTGCTGAAGCCCGAGAAGCAGTAGCTTTGATTCAAGTTTCCGATGGCTTCGCCGACGTCGTTGAGTTCGCCGACCACTGCGTGTTGCACTTCGCTGAGTCCGACGACCAAACCGATGACCAAAATCGTGGCGATCAGAATGAGTTCAGCGGAGACAATGAAACCAGCTTCGTCGTTCCAGAGAGCGTTGAGTGTGTTTGTCATGGTGGTGTCCTTCGCAATTGTGCTGTGAAAAGAGACTTTGCAGTGAGTTAAGTTCGTTGTCAGGTGGCCTTCGCAACTGCTCGCCTGATGGAAGTTCTTTAAAGCATGCGGTGTGCCAAAACTCGAAAACATCGCCGCGTTTTTCGTGGCAATTCACTCGCTGCGTTCGTCTCGGATACTCAGGAAACTGCGTTTTCTCCAGGCAAAAACGGGATTTATCCAATTTGCGGAAAACGTTCAATGTGGTTAACGATTCGCCAAAACACCGACACGAAACGTTTCAGCCACGCCAACTCGACGTTGCCAAAGCACCACGCGTGTTGCGACGATTCACCGAAGCGTTGCGATGTCGCCACACGAACGGCGGCGAACGATCAATTCGGGAAGTCGGCATGTTTTGCGAGTTGTCGAAATTGTTCGCCACGGTCGGCGAAGTCGCGGAACCAGTCGTAACTAGCACACCCCGGCGAGAGCAGCACGACATCGCCGACCAAAGATTCCTCGCAGGCAAACGACACCGCTTCGGCCAACGACGAGCACACACGCATCGGCAGCGATCTCGATGTGCGATCCAGCAAAGTCTGGAGCTGTGTTGCCGTCCGGCCGATTAACGCGACTGCCTTCGCACGCTTGGCAGCGACTTCGGCCAACTGGGTGAGATCGATACCTTTGTCCGATCCGCCCAGAATCAACACGATCGGATCATCGAACGACTGAATCGCTGCGATCGCTGACTCGGGAGTGGTCGCCAGGGAGTCGTTGAAGAACCGGCGTCCCTGACTTTCGACCACAAACTCCAACCGATGCGGCAACCCTGGGAACTTTTCCAGTCCGCGACGAATGGCAGCGTCTGTAACCCCGTCGACGCACCGCATGGCCGTAATCGCTGCCAACGCATTCGCGCGATTGTGCTGACCGGGCAATCGGAGTGCTTCCAGCAACGGTTCGTCAGAAATTTCAGGAGAGAAACCAATACGCCGTCCGTGCACCGGCCAATTCCTGACATCGGCATCGTCGTCATTCAGCACCGCCCGATCGTCGGCGGATTGCCAACGCAGAATCGTTTGCTTTGCCTCCCGGTAGTCGGTCAGGTGTTCGTGCCAATCGAGATGGTTCGGACTGAAATTCGTGACCACCGCGATCTCCGGCGAAACTTGCAGCCGGTCCAAATCGTGAAGTTGAAAACTGCTGAGTTCCAGAACCGTCCAGTCATTCGCCCCAATCGCATCGACTTCCGAAAGCAAACTCTGTCCGATGTTGCCACCAAGTCGCACTGTGTGATCGGTCTCGGAAAGAATCGCGTGAATGATCGCCGCCGTCGTGGACTTGCCATTGCTACCGGTGACGCCGATGACTCGACCGCGATGGTGTGACCAAAACAGATTCATCTCGCTCGTCAACACCGCCCCGGAGTCTTCAGCCGCAAGCAACAACGGATGATCCCGCCGCACCGCCGGATTGACGACAACGAAATCCGCCCGCGTGAAATCGGATTCGTCGTGCTCGCCGAGTCGCCAACGTTTGATCGGCACATCTGAAAGCCGCTGAATCGATTCGGCCAGTTCCGCTTCCGACCGCAAATCGGTGACGGTGACTTTCGCACCACGCTCACTCAAAAACCGCACCGCTGCCACGCCGCCGTCAAAGCGTCCCAACCCCATCACCGTGACTCGTCGATTCCGAAACTCCATCGCGAAATCATCGGCTCACTGGGCAATCGTTGCAACTCTGTTCCGTCACGGTTACGCTGGCAATGCAAAAGCGAAACCCGATGCGTTTGCGTTTTTTGTATGGTGCATGCAGCGAAGCGTAGCGCACCACGTAGTTCCCACATCGCCGATAGGTGCGTCGCGACGCACCCTACAAGATCCATTTAAACACCAAAGAGTAACAACAATGTTAGCGGCTGATCCGGTTTATCTGGGGTTGGAGTGGGCGGATTGGATTGTGTTGGCCGCTTACTTTCTGCTGATTCTTGCGGTAGGCTTGTGGTCGATCCGCAAGGTCAAGGACATGGCCGACTTCTTCATGGGCGGTCGGCGGTTCGGGCCGGTGTTCATGATGTTCTTCGCCTTCGGCTCGGGCACCAGCAGCGACCAAGCCGTCGGCGTGATCGCGGGCACCTGGCGAGCCGGATTGGCTGGCATTTGGTGGCAATTCCTGTGGTTGTGGGCCACGCCGTTCTACTGGATTATCGCCCCGGTCATGCGGCGTATGCGAGCCCTGACCACCGCCGACTACTTCGAACACCGCTTCGGCAGCAGCACGGCGTTGCTGTACTCGATCTACGGCATCATCATGTCGATCGTGTTCATCGCCAGTTACGTTTACGCGGCGGGCAAGATGGTAACGGCCCTCACCGGCGGGGAACTCGACCGCTTCTCACAACAAACCGATTGGCAAGTTCCCGAAATCAAGTGGGACAGCGAAAAAGGCTGGTTCGGTCGCGGCGTGTTGTTCCACATGAGCGACCCGAACGAACTCATCACCGAACTCGATGCCAAGCAAGTCCCATCACGGTTGACGAATCAACTCAGTGGATTCAAGAAACTTTCCGACGACCTCCGTGTGCGAGTCGACAAGGACGGCGAGCAATGGACGCTCTACGACGATACACGCGACGTCAACTATCCGCTGCGGTTCGTTGCGGCTCCGATGGTTGATGACCAGACCGAAGAAGACGATGGCGAAGCAAGAGCCGAAGCGTATCTGCAAGTTCGCGGGTCGGGTTGGCGGATCGTCGAAGGGTACGAGTTCGCGATTTTGATCATGACGTTTCTGTTCGTGCTCTACGGCATGGCGGGTGGACTCGGGGCGGCGATCATCACCGACTTCATCCAAGGCCTCCTGACGATTACGTTCTCGTTCCTGTTATTGCCGTTCGTATTCCAAAAGATCGGTGGGTTCGGGGCTTTGCACTCGGAGGGTGAAATCCGACCGGGCATGTTCGACTTGATCGCGAGTCCCGAAGTAGCGGAAACCCTGGGGAAAGAACCGATCACAATTTTCTATGTGATTATGCTTTCGATCACGGCGTTGACTGGAATCGTCGTGCAACCGCACATCATGGGCGTCTGTGGAGCAGGGAAAACCGAGTTCGAAGGCCGTTTCGGATTCACCTTCGGTAACTTCCTGAAACGGATTTGCACAGTCGCTTGGACACTGACGGGATTGGCATGTGTCGTGTGGTATCTGGGTTCGAACAGCCCGCTGCCACACGCCGACAAACCTGCCAATGATGCCGCGGAATTTGCGGAGCTTTCCCCAGAGGAGCAGACGAGAGTTCTTCACGATCGCCAACTCCACGCCGATCTCACGTTGGCCGCGTCTCCGGAACTGCAAGATCAACCCGAAGCTCGTCGTAAAGAGATTCAAGACATCGAAGCCGAGTTCGCTGACGGTTTGTTCGGACGAGCGGCGTATGAAGTGCTGCCCACGATTGCACCTGGTCTGGTCGGGTTGTTGCTCGCTTCACTATTGGCGGCGGTGATGAGTTCCGGCGACGCGCAAATGGTGGTTTCGAGCGGCTTGTTTACCGAGAACATTTATCGTCGGTATATGGCGAAGAATCGATCCGAAAAACATTACCTGTGGGTCGGACGTTTGGCGGGTTTGATCATCGTCAGCACGGCACTGGTGTTGCAAGCATCGTTCCGAGACATCATTAACGCCCTGCAAATCGTGATCAAAACGCCGGCGGCGATCGGGCTGAGTTTGTGGATCGGCATCATGTGGCGTGGATGGACGGCGGCCGCAGTGTGGGTGTCGACGTTGGTCTCCGCGTCAGCGTGGGCACTCGTGGCCTTCCAACCGAATTTGGTACACGATTGGGGGCTGCCGGATGCGATGTTCCGCTTCAACGCTGTCGGCCAACCCACCGCGATGACGGACGCCTGGCAGATGGTGTTCTATCTCTCGGCGGGGGTGCTGGCGGGACTCATCACAAGTTTCCTCACTCGGCGACCGCCGCAAGAGAAACTCGATCACTTTTTCCGTCTACTGCACACACCGGTCAAACCGAACGAAGAAGTTCCCGGGCCGTGTCAGTTGCCGGAAGACCCACTGCCACCCAACGAAAAACTCCTCAACATCGGCGATATCGAACTTCCCAAGCCAACATTGATTGGCTTGGGCGGATTCATCATCGCTTGGATACTCGCTGGTTTGCTGGTGTGGACCACATCACTGCTGGCCCGGGTGTTGTGATACTTCACATTTCAGACGAAACGCAGCGTGCCATGGCTCTGTGAGCCATGGCACACTAAATCGATGTCTTTTAGAAGTGAATCGCTCGTCCGTCGACGGCTAATGCCGCTTCTTTGAGGGCTTCGGCGAGGGTCGGGTGAGCGTGGCAGGCGCGGGCGAGGTCTTCGCTGCTGGCTCCGAATTCCATCGCAACAGCGGCTTCCGCGATCAGGTCACCGGCTCGGGCTCCGATGATGTGCACGCCGAGAATGCGGTCGGTCTTGGCGTCGGCGAGGACTTTGATTTTGCCGTCAGTTTCGTCAATTGATCGTGCCCGACCGTTGGCGATGAACGGGAACGAACCCTTGCGATATTCGACCCCGGCTTCTTTCAATTGCTCCTCGGTTTTGCCAACAGAGGCGATTTCTGGATGCGTGTAAACCACGCCGGGGATGGTATCGTAGTTGATGTGACCATAACCGGTCGCGAGATATTCCACGCAAGCAATCCCTTCCTCTTCGGCTTTGTGGGCGAGCATCGGGCCTTGGATCACATCGCCGATGGCGTAGATACTCTCCACGGACGTCCGAAAATGATCGCCCACTGCAATTCGGCCACGGTCGTCGAGTTCCACGCCGATGTCTTCCAATCCCAAATCTTTTGTATTCGGTCGACGACCAACAGCGACCAGCACGCGATCACAGGTGATTGGGTCGGCTCCGTCAATTTCAACGGTGCACTTTTCGCCGTCGTATTTCGCGCCGGTGACTTTCGTGCCGAGGTGAAATTCCAGTCCTTGTTTTTTGAAGAGCTTCTTTGCTTCGCTGGCAATTTCGGAATCCATACCGGGCAGAATCCGATCGAGATACTCCAAGACCGTGACTTTCGCACCGAGTCTTCGCCAGACGGCCCCGAGTTCCAAGCCGATGTAACCGGCTCCAATGACGATGAGATGTTCCGGCACCTCGGGGTATTTGAGGGCTTCGGTGCTGCTGCCGATGCGGTCGCCATCGAACTCAATGCCGGGCAAAGTCGCAGGCACACTGCCGGTGGCAATGAGAATCTTTTTTCCTTCGAGAACTTCAGTTCCGTCCTGGCTTTCGACGGTCACTTGGTTCGGTCCCGTGAGACGGGCATGACCTTGAAACCGAGTGATCTTGTTTTTCTTAAACAGCGATTTTACACCGCCCGTCAAGGTTTGAACGACTTTGTCTTTTCGCTTCATCAACTTGGCGAGATCCAATGAGACCTCGCCGCAGTCAATGCCGTGCTCGTTCAGACCACCGACGGCTTCGGCGTAGATTTCGCTGGATTCGAGAAGCGCCTTGCTTGGGATGCAGCCGACCCGCAAACAGGTTCCGCCCAACGCCGGTTCTTTCTCGATACAGGCGACATTCATCCCGAGTTGAGCGGCCCGAATCGCCGCCACGTAACCACCCGGACCAGCTCCAATTACAATCAGATCATGTTGTGACATCGTCAGTCGTTCGCTTACGGTTTGGATTTCAAAGGTCGTTCGGCTGCAAATCCCAGATGGTTCAACGACATGCAGAATGAATCAAAGAGCGCTTCTCGAAAGGTCGGTTTTCAAACTTCCAACAGCATGCGGGCCGGTTCTTCGATAGTGTCCTTGATGCGTTTCAGGAATGTCACGGCTTCGCGACCATCGACTATTCGGTGATCGTAAGTCAAAGCGAGGTACATCATCGGACGAATCACGACTTGGCCATCCACCGCGACGGGGCGTTGTTCGATGCGGTGCATTCCGAGCACACCACTTTGCGGTGGGTTGATAATGGGTGTCGAGAGCAGGGAACCGTAGACCCCACCATTGCTGATGGTGAACGTGCCGCCTTGCAGTTCCTTGAGTTCGATTTTGTTCGACTTGGCCCGTTCGGCGAAGTTGTTGATGGATTGCTCGATGTCGGCGAAGCTCATGCGTTCGGCATTGCGGAGGACCGGCACAACGAGCCCTTTGCCGCCCCCGATCGCCACACCGATATCACAGTAATTATGATAGATGATCTGATCGCCTTCGATCTGGGCGTTCAGTTGTGGGATTGCGTTGAGTGCATCGACGGCGGCTTTCACGAAGAAGGACATGAAGCCGAGTTTCATGCCGTACTTCTTTTGGAAGGTGTCTTTGTACTCGTTCCGCATTTTCATGACCTTCGACATATCCACGTCGTTGAAGGTCGTGAGCAGGGCGGCGGTGCGTTGAGATTCGACCAACCGTTCCGCGATGCTGCGACGCATCGGCGTCATTCGAACGGTTTCCTTCTGGCGGGACGGGTCAAACGGCTCGTTCGGGCTGGTCATCGAATGCGTGGGGGTCGGTGGCGTGGACCGCTTCGGTTCGCTGAGGTACCGCTGCACGTCTTCTTTCAGGATTCGTCCCCCTGGGCCCGTCGCTTGAACACTGCTCGCGGAGACCTGGTTTTCCGCCAGAAGTCGTTGGGCAGCGGGCATCACGCGAGGTTCGCCGTTGCCGCTGTCTTGCGAGGCTTCCGAATCGCTGGATGTCGGTTGATCGGCCGTTTTCGCCGGTTCGGGGGACGAGTCTGGTTTGGGTTGGTCGTCGCTGGGAGCTTCGGCGTTCTCGTTGATGGTGGCGATCACTTCGCCCACATTCGCGGAGTCACCGGGTTGCTTGAGAATGCTTTCGATCACCCCCGCCGATGGAGACGGGACTTCGAAGGTGGCTTTATCGCTTTCAAGTTCAACGAGATTTTCGTCGACTTTGACGGCTTGCCCTTCGGACTTCAACCACTCGCCGATGAAGACTTCGGTAATCGATTCACCCACGGGCGGGACTTTGACTTCCACAGACATCGTTTCGTATTCCAGCAGAATGATTGGGAGATAAAATATTTGAGCCTACAGTCATGTCACAACAATTTCACAAGTGTGAAAACCGTGTTCACATCACTGAGGTGGAATTACTGGGAGTCGGACTCTCCGAACGCTTCGCGAATCAGTTTGGCTTGTTCCCAGCGGTGAGCGGCGTTGGAACCGGTTGCCGGGCTGGCTGAAGACGGCCGCGTGACCCCATGGAACGGGAAGCGACCGAACAACGAGTCACCCAACTCGAACCGCAAGTGTCGCCAAGCCCCCATGTTCTCCGGTTCGTCTTGAACCCAGTAAACCGGTGTTCCTTCGGGGTAGTCGGCGAGGGCCGCTTGCAATTCGTCGTTGGAAAGTGGGTAGTATTGCTCCAGCCGTACAATTGCGACATCGCGGCGATCTTCTTTTTCACGAACATCGGCCAATTCGAAGTACAGCTTTCCTGAGCAGAGCAAAATTCGTTGAATTTTATCTGGTGTGTCGCAAGCCTCGTGCACGTCCGGCAGGACACGTTTGAATTTCCCGGTCGTCAACTCTTCGAGATCCGAAACGGCTCCCTTGTGCCGTAGCAGACTTTTCGGAGTCATGACGATCAGCGGTTTCCGCCACTTTCGCACCACTTGACGACGCAGTAAGTGAAACATTTGGGCCGGCGTGGACGGTTCGACCACTTGAATATTATCTTCGGCACACATCGTCAGGAATCGTTCCAAACGGGCGCTTGAGTGCTCTGGGCCTTGGCCTTCAAACCCGTGAGGAAGCAACAGCACCAAACCGCTGAGCCGACGCCATTTGTCTTCGGCGCTCACGATGAACTGGTCGATGATGACTTGTCCGGCATTGACGAAGTCGCCGAACTGGGCTTCCCAAATGACCAGACCATCCGGGCAGTCGAGACTGTAACCGTATTCGAAACCAAGGACGCCCGCTTCGCTGAGTGGGCTATTGACGATCTCCACCGGTGCCTGATTCGGGTCCAGATGGGCCAACGGCATGAACGTTTCACCGTTCTTTGCGTCGTGGAGTACGGCGTGGCGGTGGCTGAACGTTCCCCGTTCGCAGTCTTGACCGGTCATGCGGATGCGGACACCGTCGGTCGCCAACGATGCGAACGCCAAGATCTCTCCGGCGGCCCAATCGAGGACTTGCTCGCCCTCGGCCATTTTCCGCCGGACTTTCATTGCTCGAGCAATCTTCGAGTTCGGATGGAATCCGTCCGGCAATTCCGTGAGTTTTAGCAACAAATTTTTCAGTGTTTCGGCGGGAACACCGGTGTCAGGATCGTCGACGTCGGCTTCAAGATCGCCAACATAGCCTTTCCAGACTCCGCCGCCGGTGTCGTAGCGATGGGAGTAGTCGTCGCTACGGGCGACTTCCAATTCTTGCGTCAAGAATTCACGACGCTGTTCGACGATTTGTTCCGCTTCTTCCAGCGTGACGCCTTTGAGCTTGAGCAAATGGTCCCGGTAACTTTCGCGTACGGGACCCCGCTGGCTGATTTGCTGATACATCTGCGGTTGCGTGTACGCCGGTTCGTCACCTTCGTTGTGACCGAGACGGCGGAAGCACCACATGTCGATCACGACGTCCCGCTGGAATTGCCGCCGGAAGTCCATCGCCACGCTAAGTGCCTGAGCAACGGCTTCCGGATCTTCCCCGTTGACATGCAAAATCGGACTGTAAAGCATTTTCGCCACGCTGGTGGCGTAACGCGTCGAACGACCTTGCTCCGGACCGGTGGTAAATCCGATTTGGTTGTTGACGACGATGTGAACCGTTCCGCCCACGTGGTACGCCGGCAATTCGGAGAGGTTCAGCGTTTCCTGCACGACGCCTTCACCGGCGAAGGCCGCATCACCGTGAATGAGCAGCACCATGCCGCGACGGCGATCGTTGTCCTCGGCTCGGTCTTGCTTGGCTCGCATCCGTCCCAACGCCACCGGATTGACGAATTCCAAGTGGCTGGGGTTGAAGCAAAGCGAGAGGTGAACCTTCCGCCCGGATTGGGTTTCCCAGTCGTTACTGTAACCCAAGTGGTATTTGACATCCCCGCGACCGACGTTCATCTGCGGGTCTTTGTCTTCGAACTCTCGAAAGATTTTTCGAGGATTCTTGCCCATGATGTTGGCAAGAACATTGAGTCGTCCACGGTGGGCCATTCCGAGGACAATTTCTTTGATGCCTTGACCGCCGGCTTTCTCGATTGCCAAGTCGAGCAGCGGAATCAAACTTTCCGCACCTTCGAGCGAAAAGCTTTTCGCTCCCATAAATTTCTTTTGGATGAACTCTTCGAAGACCACCGCGTCGGTCAGCTTCGTGAGAATCCGAATCTGCGTTTCCCGGCTGAGCGACATCCGGTTCTCGTTGGCTTCCATTCGCTGTTGGAGCCAACCACGGGCTTCGAGGTCGTCGATGTGCATGTATTGCACGCCGATCGACCGGCAGTAGGTGTTGCGTAGCCGGTTCGTCAATCCGCGGAGCGTTTGCACTTCCGGCCCTTGCACACCGGATGTGGAGAACTCGCGGTCCATGTCTTCTTCTTGGAAGCCGAACCACTCGGGCGAAAGTTCCGGGACCTCTGGGAGCGGTCGGCCGAGCGGATCGACCTTCGCGATGATGTGCCCACGGACTCGGTAGTTCCGCACCAATTGGTTGACGCGGTCTTGCAAACGCTCGCCGAGTTGCAAAGGCGAACTGCGATCAAGAGCCGCCAACGGTCGCAGACCACCCGGATCGGAAATGTCTTCCGCCGACCCTGGCGGGTTGAAGATCGATCTCGGCGAGAACGTCGGCCCCAGCTTCGCCGTCGAATCGGAAGCCGTCGTCGCTGCGGTTCCATTCACCGCGAAATTCCAGGATCCGAAGTAATTTCGCCAAGACTCGGAAACCGATTGCGGGTCGGCGAGGAAATCTTGATACTTCTGCTCGACGAAAACCAAGCTTTGACTGTTCAGAGGTAATTCGTCGACGGGCGGGTCGGTTGGGGCATGCATAAGAAATCGGCGCGGCGTGGATAGGTGACTGGTTGAGCGATTTCAGTCAAGTTTTGGGGTGAGACCCGAATCAAATAAATCTCGAAAAAACAGGCCGTGTTCCGAAAGCCAAGTCATTCGCACTTCAACCAATTCGGGTAGACTGGTCGGCAAGGAGTGTCAACGATTTGGCTTTGCTCATCCATTCGGAACAGATATCGACCGCGTTTGCATCCTAACGCTGGATTGTATCGTCTTGCCGCTTCGCTTTGCAGTCGCCAATCGAAGGTTTTCTATGTAATTCTTGAAGTCAATTTCGGGGGTAGACGTGATTGCACGAGTGTGCGATATTGATAACCGACATCGAAGAAGGCTCTTCGACCAAAGACACCCCAAAAAATTGCCCGCCCCTCCCAAATTGCGGGCCAGAGCTTGTGGAACATTCATGCGGAATTGACGGATCGGGAATCTTCCACGAGCAAGCCGACGAATACGCAGGCATCGCTCGGGACGCCGTCAATTCGGGATGGGTGGTCCACTGGGAATGGAGTCCCAAATGCGATTCGTCAAGATGCACGGTGCGGGAAACGATTACGTCTATTTGGACGGTTTCGAACACGCTCTCCCCGAGAACCTCCCAGACACCGCCCGAAAGATTTCTAATCGAAACACGGGGATTGGCAGTGATGGCTTGATTGTCGTCGAACCGACTTGGCAAGCCGACGCCCAAATGCGAATTTGGAACGCCGACGGCAGCGTCGCGGAAATGTGTGGGAACGGTCTGCGTTGCGTCGCCAAACTCCTGTACGAAACGGGACACGTTCGCAACGAAGAAATTCACATTGCCACCGATGCCGGCATCCGAGTGGCCTGGCCGGAAGTTCAGAACGGTCGGGTGGAACGGGTGCGGGTTTCGATCGGTGAGCCACAGTTGACGGCCGATCACCTTCCGAATGCCGAGGAATTGGAGACTCTCCAAACCGATTCGCGATTGCACGTTATCTCTGCCGTTTCGATGGGCAATCCGCATTGCGTTGTTTTCACCGACGAACTTTCGGACGAACTCGTTCAGGAACTCGGACCGCAGATTGAGCAACACCGTTTGTTCCCTCAGCGGACGAACGTGGAATTCGTGCGGGTGTTGTCGTCGACGGAAGTGCAGGTCCGTGTGTGGGAACGGGGCGTTGGTGAGACCCAGGCGTGCGGCACGGGAGCGTGTGCTGTTGCGGTCGCCGGGGCTTTGAGTGGTCAAACCGATCGCCAAGTTCGCTGTTTTCTTCCCGGCGGAGTGTTGGATATCGATTGGACGGACGACGGTGACGTGCATCTCACGGGACCGGCCGCGGAGATTTTCCGGGGTGACTGGTCGGAATCGACGCCCACCATTCGCATTGCCAACGCTGCTTGATCAATCGCAGGGCCGAATTAGTCAGACACCCGCACCACGCGGTGGAAGTTCAACATCACTTCACGATCGATCACGCGTCGCAAACCCTCGACGAGGCATTGCGGTTCGTGATCGGTCTCGCCTTGGCGTTTGATTTGTTCTAGCGGTGTGCCCGGGAATACCGTGAACGTGCTTTGGTGAATGATCTGGTTCCCCGCATCGAGTTCTGGCACGATGAAGTGAACAGTCGCTCCATACGTGAGCATGTTGTGCGAGAACGCATCTTCATACGGGCGAAAACCGGGGAACGGTGGCAGTAACCCGTGATGCAGATTGATGATGCGTCCGCCTGCGAATCGCCAACACGTTCCCGGCGGTAACACACGCATGTAGCGGGCAAGGATGACGTAATCCACGTCGTACTCGTCGAAAAGTGCCACCATTCGGTCATTGTCTGGCTCGCCCCGGTGGTTGCCGATGTCGTGCCAGTCCACATCGAATTGCTCCGCCAATCCCCGACACGCGGGCCGATTCCCGATCATCACGGCGGGTGTGGCTTTCAACAGTCCATCGCGGATGGCCCGTAAAATCGCGAGCGGCGGTTCACTTCGGTAGGTTGTGCAGATGGCAAGTCGCGGCGGACCTTTTCGTTCCTCACGAGACCAAGTGCGGATCGAAAGTCCCGTTTCCTGCCCGATTTGCTTCATCCGCTTCCGCAATTCGGCAACCGATTCACCACTTTCCGGCCATTCGATCCGCAGCAGCATCGCGAATAGTTTTTCCACGCCGTGATCGTACATTTGGATTTCGTGGATGTTCGCCCCGGCCCCGGTCACGTGATGCACCAATGGGTCCGCCAACCCTCGGTTATCCGGCCCCACCGCCGTCAAAATGACTTCCATGATCATCGTTCCTGGTTATTCGTGTCCACCGCGTGCGGCAAACCGCTGTCGATCGTCGGAAATCGCAGTTCCAAACCGAACTTCTCTCGTAATAATCGGTTGTTACATCGTTTCCCCAATGATGTTTCTTTGCCCTCGGAGTTGAAAACTGGCGAAGACGCACCGACGAGTTCCGCGAGTTTGGTGTAATATTCTCGACGTTGTATCGGACGGTCATCACAGACGAGGACTGTGCCCGATTCTGACGCAAGCTCCGATTTCAAAATCGCTTGCACCAAATCATCGACGTGAATGAGGTTCAGCCAACCGTCCGGATTCGCGGGGATCGGGTCTTGGTTTCGTAAACTTGCGACCCGTCGCAGTAGGCGATCCGGTCCGTAAATGCCCGCGGACCGCAGCACGACACCGATTCGGCTGTCTTGATGTTTCCGCCAAAACCCTCGCCAAAAATCCGTTTCCGCTTCGACATACGCTCGGCCGGATTCGGTGGTGGCGGCGGTCGGTGTGTCTTCGTCGACTTCGCTGCCATCGTCGACGCCATACACGCTTGTGCTGGAAACGAAGATCATCCGTGTCGGCAGATGGGCGGCGTACTTCAGAAAGTTATTTAAGCCTTCGACATACGTCACCCGTGGCGGGTACCCGGCGGAGCGATCGTGGCTGACGGCATATAATAACGTATCGATTGGTGGAATTGCGGTCAGCGTTTCCGGTTGGGTGACATCGGCAATGATGGGCTCAACTCCGAGCGATCGCAGCAGTTCCGCGTTCGACTCCGACCGCGTGACGGCGAACACTTCGTCGCCTTGCTCCAGCCACTCTTTCGCCACACGTCGACCAACATAACCGCAGCCGACAATCAGTTTTCTCATAGTCAATCTTGTCCCGTTGCTGACTTCAATTCTTGGATCATGGTTTTCGCGTCTGGATTCTCCGGATCGTTCGCCAGCACGTCATTCACCATTTTTCGTGCATCGCCGATGCGGTTGGCTAATTGGTAGGCTTTCGCAAGAGCGAGCCGATTGGCGTCTGACGGATCGAGTTCCATCAAAACCTCGTACTCGCGGATGGCGTTGGTGGCTTCTTTTTGATGCAAATACGACTTCCCCAAGATTTCGTGAGTGTCGACATCCATCACATCGATATAGAGTGCCGACATGCCGTATCGAATGGCGTTTTCGTAGTCCTTGTCCTCGAAAGCCATTCGTGCAAGTTTCTGCCGGACGGACGCGCTGTCTGTGTCGTGTCGTGCGAGTTCTTCCAACGCGGTCCGCAGGTTTGGGCGGTCGTCCATTCGCAAGTACGCGGCGGCTTGTCCTTTGAGCCAGGTCAGATCGTAGGGAAATTTCTTGCGACCAAGTTCGTACAACTCGGCGGCCTCCGCGTTTTTCTTGAGAGCAAACTTGAGTTTCGCCAACAGTTCCAACACGTCGGGATGCGGTTGGTCCCGATCCAAAACGGCCTCCAAGTGAGACACCGCAGCGTCGAAGTCCCGCGACCGCACGGCCAGCTTCGCGAGCACCAACCCGGCTTGCGGTAATTGAGCATTCTTCGCCAAAGCTGCTTCGGCCAATTCTTCGGCCTCGTTGAGCTTGCGGATATCAACCAGAGCCGCCGCGTACGCCGCCATCTTCGCGGGGTCTTCGGGATCGGCTTGGTAGTCCTTTTCGATCTCCGCCAAAGTTTTCGCTTCCTCT
The DNA here is from genome assembly GCF_011634775.1 of Thalassoroseus pseudoceratinae. NCBI lineage: Bacteria > Pseudomonadati > Planctomycetota > Planctomycetia > Planctomycetales > Planctomycetaceae > Thalassoroseus > Thalassoroseus pseudoceratinae. The sequence goes on along the minus strand of NZ_JAALXT010000006.1, from coordinate 122,062 downwards.
TGCGGACGACTGCCTTGAATGTCTCGCACAATGTCATCGAGATATTTGCGGTAGCCCGCTTCGAATTCCTCAAGCGTTATCTCAAAAACCTCGGGAATGGCTTTCTCGGTCGGCAGATTTCGGCGGTAAGCATCAAGGAGTTTGGGGATGGTGTCCGCTCCGAATTGCTTGGTCATGTATTCCGCGTAGAGTTTGCTCTGACAATACGCGAACTGCCAATCAGCGGGCGATTCCGGGCGGATGAAACCGTCGTTGAGATTCTTGAGCGTTCGAATGTCACCCTGCGGAACCCGTTCGGCGAGCAACCGATTCCACTCTTCCGGACGGGGAATGTTTTCGCTCGTGACGGCAAGAGCCTCAGTGAACCAATGCGGAATGTTGAACTGCGTCTGTTGGAGCGTGATGATGTGCACATACTCGTGCTTCAACACCCGAGCCCAATCGAACGACTTCTCACCGGCGGTCGGCGATGTCAAAGCGACGATCATGCCGGTGGATGCGCCAACCGTTTGAATCCAAGGCAGACCAATCATCCGGGCACTGAACCACTGATGCCCCGAAAGCCCTTTGGAGTTGTGGAAGATCTCAAAAATCGTTCGGCTGGGCGGCTCGAAATCGAATTGCTTCGTGAGTTCTGGATAGATGCTTTCCAAATACTCCGCCATGTACCGCCCGAGGATTTTGTCCGCTTGCGAGTCGACACGGATTACGAAATGTTCGGTGGAAATCGTTTCGTAGTCATCGAGAAGTTTGAGCACTTTCCGCATGTTGCTGACACGGACGTGGAACGGATCGGCTTGGAAGGCGTCGTCGAGGATGTCACGAGCCGCCTCGTTCTTTCCGGTCCGCATCGCCAGCAAACCGAGATTTGTTTTCGCATCGGCCAACTCGGGCATCGACACCATCGCCTGACGGAAGAATGTTTCCGCTAAATCGAATTTGCGGCGACCTTCCATTGTCTCGCCAACGACATTCAAGAACGGTCCCGGATGCGGATTTCGTGCGGCTAACTCCTGAACCAATTTTGTGAAGCGATCCGGCTTCGCAATTTCCACTTGATCAATCGCATCTAAATGTGTCAGCAACTCGGTCAGTTGATCTTCAGCAGGCGGGCCGTCGTGAATGAGGTACAACGCCGCCAATCGGGCCAGCGTGCGTTGATCATGCGGATTGATTTCCAAAGCTTGGTCGATGGCTTTCTTGGCCGCATCCAGATCGCCCGCTTGGAGTTGGTAATCCGCCTGAAGTTGCAAGGCACGGGGGTGTTTCGGGTTGATGGCGAGGGCTTGGGCGAGCAGTTCGGACAGTTTCTCCATCTGATGCTTCTGAAACGCCGCCCCGGCTTGCGAAGCCAGCACGTCGGCAGCCCGCGGGTTGATCGCCAATGCCGCTTGGAACTCCGGCATTGCTTGAGTGCGGTTGTACTTCTCGAGCAGCACATCCCCAGAGAGGTGAACCGACTGCCAATAATTCGGATCGTCCTTCAACGCATCCGGGCAAAGCGTGTTGATGATGAACCGAAAAATCTGCGAGGAACTTTTCCAGCGGGCGTACTGCAAACTTCCCTTCGCGACGAGCAGCAAATCCTCGGCGTCTTCGGGTTGGGCTCGGTTGTAGTACCGCACGAACCACACGTACCCGTCCAACGCCTCTTTGATACGACCGGTTTCGGCGAGCGTGTCTGCGAGCACCAATCGAGCCCGCAAATGATTGGCATCGAATTTCAGTGCTTGCCGGGCGGTTTTCTCGGCGTCGGTGTACTGACCGCGTCGAAATTGCAGCTCGGCGAGTCGAGCCACAAGATCCGCATTCTTGGGAAACGATTCGATGGCTTTCGCGACGACATCGGTGGCGTCTTCCCAGCGACCGACAGATTCGTGAACTTCGCTGAGTCCCAACGTGACCGCGATCTGAGTTTGAGAATCGTCGGCTCCCGCCAACTCTTCGTACGCTTCCACCGACTCGGCGTACCGACCTTTTTGATAATGTTCGCGAGCGGCTTCGACGGGAGATTGCTTCTCCTCGGCGAAACCGAACAGGCTCGCTAGCAAAACAATCTCAAAACCCATCATGTCACCTCCCACCCGGTCGTTTTCGATACCTCGACAGTATCGCATCGCAAGGCCCGTGACCAGACTTCAACCGATTGGCCAGATTGGACCGGGCGTTTCCACCGTCTGCTCTACCCCAACCAACGACGGTTCCTTGTGACTGAACCGACCTAACGGCTACGCTAGGGGCTTCGCGTCAATCGCTGCTCTTTTTGCTTGATGAACCATGCCCACGCAAACCGACAATCCGTTGCTGCAACTTCATTCCGAGGACAATATCGCCGTACTGACGGTGTCGCATTCCGCCGGTCGCGAGTTGGAGACCGTCAATCATGGAACTGTCACGCTGCGTGAGCCGATCGAGTTTGGTCATAAGGTGGCGATCACTGCGATCCCCGCAGGCGAGCGGATTCGGAAGTTTGGACAGACGATCGGTTTTGCCACTCAGCCAATCGAACCCGGTGAATGGGTGCATGCTCACAATGTCGGCTTAGGCGACTTGACGTTGGACTATGCCTTTGCGTCCGAGATTCCGCCCGAACCGGAACCGATTCTAAATCGCACGTTCCAAGGAATTCGTCGAGCCGACGGACGTGCTGCAACGCGGAATTACTTGGCTCTTGTCAGCACCGTGAATTGTTCGGCGACGGCGTCAAAATACATTGCGAAGGAAATTGACGAGTCGTTGCTGGCGGACTACCCGAACATTGACGGCATCGTGGCTCTCACGCACAAAGGTGGATGTGCATTCGAGTACGGCGGCACCGATCATCAGCAACTTGCCCGGACGTTGGCCGGTTTCGCGAAGCATCCGAATATCGGCGGATATTTGGTGATGGGCTTGGGGTGCGAGGCGTCGCAGGGGTCGTTTCTGGAAGAACAACACGGGTTGGTGCAACTCGAAACATCCGCGAGGAATGGCCGAAATCGGAAGCCGCCGGTGGTGATGAATATTCAAGACTACGGCGGTGTGCGGAAGACCGTAGACCGGGCCGTCGCAGTGCTGGCGGAAATGCTGCCGAAGGTCAACGACATCCAGCGTGAACCGATTCCCGCCAGTGAAATCATTCTGGGCACAGAATGTGGCGGCAGTGACGGCAACAGCGGCATCACTGCAAACCCGGCGGTAGGAGTTGCAAGCGATTTGCTCGTCGCGGCGGGAGCGACCAGCATTCTCGCCGAAACCACAGAGATCTACGGCGGCGAACACCTCATGACTCGTCGGGCGGTCAGCCAGCAGGTTGGTCAAAAATTGATCGATTTGATCGACTGGTGGAAAGAATACGCCGGAAAATTCGGGATTGAAATTGATCACAATCGGTCCGTCGGCAACAAAAAAGGCGGTTTGACCACGATCTATGAAAAGAGTCTGGGGGCGATCGCCAAAGGGGGATCGACCGCGTTGAAGCAGGTTTATCAGTACGCGGAAGCTGTGACGGAGAAGGGATTTGTCATCATGGACACGCCCGGTTACGACCCGGCCAGCGTGACCGGCATGATCGCCGGCGGGGCAAATATGATTGTGTTTACAACTGGGCGCGGAAGTTGCTTCGGTTGCAAACCGGTGCCGACGATCAAAGTCGCCACTAACACACCGATGTTCCGTCGCATGGAATCCGACATGGACATCAACGCCGGTCGCATCCTCGAAGGGGCGAGCGTTCAGGAAATTGGTACAGAAATCTTCGAGAAAATTCTCGCCGTCGCGAGTGGTGAAAAAACGAAGAGTGAAGCTCAAGGAATTGGTGACGAAGAATTCTGCCCTTGGCAATCGGGGCCAGTATTGTAGTTCGTCACCCAACTAGAAGTGGGATCTGATGAACGACATATTTTTTGACAACTGGGAGTCTTTGGCGCGGACCACCGTGATCGGTATTTGTGGATACGTCAGTCTGATCATCTTGCTGCGGATTGCCGGGAATCGAACACTCACCAAGATGAACGCGTTTGATTTGATCGTGACAATCGCGTTGGGTTCGACACTTGCGACACTACTATTGAGTAAGGATGTTCCGCTGGCACAAGGCGTGTTGGGATTGGCTTTGTTGATCGGTTTTCAGTTTATCATCACCTGGGTCAGTGTGCGTGCTCCGTGGGTACGACGAGTCGTCACGGGAGAACCTTCACTGCTGCTGTATCGAGGGGAATGTATTGACTCGTCGCTGCGGAAATCCCGAGTGGTTCGCGAGGAAGTCGAGTCGGCCATTCGTGGGGCAGGGCTAGCTGAATTGAAAGATGCGGCCGCCGTTATTCTGGAAACCGATGGTTCTGTGAGTGTCATTCCCAACGGCTCTTCGAACATTCAAGACATTGCAGGGATTGATGTGTCGGATGCCATAACATAAATACGCGTCGTCGCTGGCCTTCTGATTCCTAGGGCCTCGATTGGAAACGACACACTGGAATTGGTAAAATTTTGCCGGAAACATGGGGTTTCCAATTTTCGAAAGTCGGCATTAAGGAATAAAGGTTATGTCGTCGAGACTATTTGCGTTGCTGGCAGCGTTGTTGATTGGTGTGGGGTGCTCCTCTGAAACCGGCGAGAAAGCAAAGAACGCTGCCGAAGCGACCGGTGAGGCAATTGAGAGCGCCGCTGAAGACACCGTAGAAAATGCAAAGAAGGCCGCTAACGCGGTGACCGGTGCTGGTAAAGAGGCAGCCGACGAAACCGAGAAGGCGGCAGACGAAGCTGCTGAAGAAACTAAGGAAGCCGCTGAGAAGGTCGCCGACGAAGCGGAAACAGCCGCCGATGAAGCCGAAAAAGCGACTGATGATGCTGTTAAGAAAACAGATGAGCCAACCGAGTAAGTTGTTAGAATCTAACTTGGCGAATCGGCGAAGTTGCTTTTGATTCGATGAAGACAAACATAAAGCCCAGAGGCTCACGTCTCTGGGCTTTGTTCGTTTGTATCCGGCTACTCTAGCTTTCGTGGTTATTCGTCAAACTCGCGTCTCTATATCTATCGCAGAGACAGACCACTGAGAAACGGATTAGCCGATGATTTCGCTGACATCCATCAAATGAAGTTGCCGACCGAGATCTCCGTGCGGTGTGTCGATGACGATTTTCGTACCGTCCGGACTGTGACGGGGGTGCGTGTCACAACGCCATTCGCCGGAGTACCGTTTCGGTGAATGAAACTTGCCGAGGACAACCTTCCGTTTTGTTTCCGGATGATACAAATACACGGTTTGATTTCGGTCACGGTCGGGGTAGGTATCGTTGATGATCCATTCGGTATCCGCCAAGTACGTGCAGTGGCCGTCGCGTGTCATCACATCTTTGCCGACCGCCTGCGGGTTGGTTTCAGCGGCGTCTTCGAACAGGTAAAACGCTGCCCCGTCGGACGGTTGGCGACTCCACGCGAGAATCCGATTGGGATCTTTCCAGATGAAGTGACTTGTGAGACCGTTGTCATCGACGATTCGCACATTCTTGCCGTCCGGGTCAGCGGTGAGCATCCGCGTTTGCCAACCGCGTCGGCCGGGGTTGGTGTAACGGTGCAAGAAGATGAAGCGGGAACCGTCGGTGTTGAACAGCAGGTGATTGAACCAATGCTTCGATTTCGGATCGCCAACGGGTTTGCTATCACGTGAGATTTCAACGGCATCGGCCAGGGAAACGATGAGCTTCGTCTCTCCGGTTTCCAAATCGACATGGAAGATGCCGGACTCCTCCGGGGCGAGTTCTTCGCGATGCGGGTCTGCGAGACCGACGTATCCGTATCCTGGTCGGGTTTCTTGAATACGTCGGAAGTCGGCCGTCACCGCGGATTTTCCATCGGGGCTCAAACTGTAGATCGGTGCGGGCACAGTGCGGGTCTGGCCAGTTTTGATATCGTGAATACGGCAAACGAACTGACCGTCCTCGCGATCGTTCCACAAGACTTTGGTCTTCGATCCGGGAACCCATTGCAACATGCAACCCTGTTGCCAGCCCCAAGCCGATGTGGAACCAAGTTCAATCCATTCATCGTTGTTTTGCAAATCGACCATGCCCACGCCGATGCGGTCGCTACCACGAGGTGTGCGGCCTTCGAAGCTCACTTCGTTGCTGAGGACATATCGCCCGGTCGGGTCGAATTCCAACTTGTCGTAATAACCGAACCAGTGGTGTTTCGGGCCGCTCGTGATCATTCGATGCGGCACATTCACCTGATGCTCCGCCGCAAACGACTTTGATGACGACAGCCAAGATCCCAGCGTCACGCAGGAGGCGGTTTGCAGGAACGTGCGACGAGTGAATGAAGACATTCAGAAAGTCCTTCTAACAGGTACCGTGATTCAAAAACGCAACAACCGGTCTGTGGCAAAACGGCGACACGATTGCATATTCCGCAGGTGGCATGACACGTCCGGCAAACCTTGGGTGAGGAATTAGAGTTCCCCGTGGTCGCGAAGCGTGCGTGCGATATTGTAACAGCGTCGATCTCTTAATCGTATTCCATCGCGGGCGGTGTTATGAAGTTCAGTTTGCTAGGCCCTGTTCGAAGTTTTGTCCGACAGAAATTCTTCGGTGTGTTGCGTCAGGCGTTGCAAACTCAGGATGGCCGTGAAATTCTGGCCGACGCGTTTCCTGATCTCACGTCGCTGGCAACCACGAGCAGTTTACGAACCGAAACAGGTTTGGGCTCGATGGGGCATCCTTATGCCAATTTGGGGACCGAGACCGCGACCGATCGAAAACCATTCGTAATTATTTCATCGCGTTTTCGGAGCGGCTCGACGTTCCTTTGGAATCTCTTTCGGCATTTGCCCAACTGCACCGCGTATTACGAACCGTTCAACGATCGGCGTTGGTTCGACCCCGAGAGCCGTGGTTCCCGTGTCGATACCACTCACCGAGCCGTCGATGACTACTGGCGAGAATATGACGGATTGGAACACCTCGCCGAGTTCTATCAATTCGATTGGATTCAACGCCGACTGTTCATGCCGGCGGTGGCAGTCGATCCGAGAATGCACCGATACATTCGCGAATTGGTCGATGCCGCATCGGGTCTGCCAGTGCTGCAATTCAATCGCGTCGACTTCCGTTTGCCGTGGCTGAGACGTCAGTTTCCGGAAGCAAAAATCATTCAACTCATCCGCCATCCGCGTGACGTCTGGAACTCGATGACGGCACCATATCGTGAGGTGAAATTAGACGATCGGCTGGGTGATTTCGATTTGTTCGATCTATACAGCCTTGGTTTGTGGGTTCAAGATTTGAAGCTCGCGTTTCCATTTCTTCACGACGCCGAGAACGAGCACCCCTACCGGGCTGCCTATTTGATTTGGAAGTTGTCGTGCCAGTTCGGGCAGCAATACGCCGACGGCTGCTACCGCTATGAAGACCTGATCGGACAGCCGTTGCATTACCTGCGTGAGATGTTCTCCGTGGCGGGCGTGACGGACATTCCCTGGGAAGAATTGCTGGCGTTGGTCAAACCACCGACACCCGATCGCTGGCGTGGATATGCGGACGAAGCGTGGTTCCAAGCTCACGAAGCGGAATGCGATCAACGATTCGCCGCCTTTTTCGGTGCGGGAACTTTGGAGCATCATCCATCCACGGAGATCACTCCCAAAGCCCAAGCCGCTGAGAATGCCGCGCCGTAGCAGTACGAAATCCATGTGTGAGCTGAATCGGTCGGTCCAATTGACTTGACGCTCATTCATGCGATTCACGGCCAGAGCCACCCAAGCCCACCTGTTTGCAAGTGATGAATCTCTATGCGTTGGCATCGTGACCTGCTGAAACATTCTTCGATTTACAGTCTCGGTGAGATTCTCACCCGGCTGACATCGTTGTTGCTGCTACCGATCTACACACGCTATTTAGCTCCGTCCGATTACGGGGTCATGGCGATTATCGACTTGCTCATTGGGCTGCTAGCCATTGTGCTGGGCGGGGGACTCGCAGCGGCGGTGAGCCGATTCCACTTCGACTACGAAGACGAAGCCTCCCAACGAGCCGTATGGTGGACCGGTCTGACGTTCGTAGCCGTTGTCGGGGGGCTGGGCTTTGTTCCGTCTTGGTTGATGCGTGAGCACCTGGCCGATTGGACGTTGGGAGAATCGGTCAACCAAGGCGGCTGGTTTTACACGCTCGCCCTGGGAACGATGTGGCTGGCGTGCATTGAACAGATTCCGATGGTCTATTTGCGAGTCCGCAAATGGTCCGGACGATTTGTGCTTCTGAGTTTGTTCCGCTTGGGGCTGAACATTGCGTTGAATCTGAGTTTGCTCGCCCGTGGTTGGGGAGTGGCGGGGGTGTTGTGGGGGAACTTCCTCACGGGGATCGTTTTGGCGACGGTTTCGGTCGGCATGTTGGCGTGGGAACTGAAACGCTTCCGATTCGATATTCCGCTGCTCCAAAAAATGCTGCGGTTCGGTTCGCCGTTGATCATCATTGCGTTTCTGTCGCTGTTGATGCACCAGGCAGACCGTTGGATTCTGCATCGCTTTGCCTCAATGTCGGAAGTCGGTGTGTACTCGCTGGCGTACCGGATCGGTCAGGGCATGAATCAGGTGTTGCTTTTGCCGTTCGCCTCCATTTGGGGGGTGATGATTTACGATGTCGCGAAACAGCCGGATGCGAGAAGCGTGTATGCTCGGGTCTTCGGATACTACACAAAAATCGCGTCGTTGTTTTTGCTCGCCGGTGCTTTGGCATCGCGGATGTTGATCAAAATCGTGGCCACGGACGACTACGCGGCGGCAGGCGATGTCATTCCGGTGATCTTGCTCGCGTATTTGGCATTCAGTTGGCATGACCATTTCCGGATTCCCGTGCTACTCAAAAAACGAACGCTGAGCATGGTGCCGGTCTCGTTGACGGCGACCGTGGTGAACGTGGCGGCGAACTTCGCTCTCGTCCCGTTTTTTGGGGGGATGGGGGCAGCGTGGGCCACTGTGATTACATTCGCCACCTTCACCGGACTCGGGCTGTTCACGTACCAACGTGGTGAGCGGTATCCCTATCGATTTGGGGAGAGCTTTGCCGTGGTGGTTGGCATGGCTGTGACCTATGGGATCTGTCGCTGGACGACGAACGGAGTCGATTGGCAATCCGTCGCGATTGGTGGTGGCGTTTGGTTGGCATGGGCGGTCGTGCTGTTCGCGAAACCGGCTTGGAATTTTTGGAAACACTCTGACCGATCCAATTCGACCCCAACACTCGGGTCGACGGTTTCCGCTGCTTCACAATTCTAGAGCCACGCTCTTGGTGTTGTCGCGAGTATTGTCCCGTGAATAGAGGAGATCGATGCGGATATGTTCCGGTCGGGAGAGGCTGAAATGTCGAACGGTTTCGATTCAAGTATGTCAACAGTCAACGCGATTCCCGGGTCGGTCCCCGTGAAGACGGCGGTCGCTCGTCCGATGTTCGTTCTCAATTCCACTCAAATCGGGGGTGGCTCTCATGCGGTCCTCACGTTGTTGGATGAATTGGTTCATCGCCGATATTTCCCCACCATTGTTCATCCGGGAGATGGTGATGTCTTGGCGGCGTTCGAGCGGTTTCCCGTCGAAAACCATGTCGTCAAGTATCAGCAACCGGGATGGTGGGAACCATTGCAATCGAGTCAGTCGATTCGCCGTTGGGTGCGGTTGATTCGCAAGTCTCAAACCAACGTGATTTACGTGAACGAACCCATGACCGCGAGGGTTGTGTTGTTGGCGGCTCGTGTGTGTCGAGTTCCGGTGGTGGTGCATGTACACTGCGATGTCGAACCCGCGTTCGCCCGATGGATGTATCGTTGGATGCCGTCGCCGAATTTGTTCATCTTCAACAGCAAGGTGTTGCGTGAGCAAACGTGGCCGCATTTCCAAGCCTGTGCGCCGAGTGCCAAAGCGGTCGTGGTTTCCAACGGCATCGACTTACAGCGATTTCAGCCCAGTCCCAAGAGCGAGTCGATTTCGTCGGCATCAACCCGCGTGCCGGTCGGGATTATCGCGAACTTGTTGCCGATTAAAGCTCACGACAATTTCCTGAAAATGGCGGCGGAACTGGAACGTCGGGGCATCGCGGCGGAGTACCGGATCATTGGCGATGGACGTCAGGAACCTGAATGGACGGCTTCCTTGAAGTCCTTGTGCGACGAACTGGGGCTGAACCATTGTGTGCGGTTTTTGGGATATCGGTCGGACATTCCAGCGGAAATCAACGAGTTGGGCGTGCTGGTGTGTTGCTCGCATTCGGAAACCTTCGGGCTTTGCGTCGCCGAAGCGATGGCCTGTGCCAAACCGGTGGTCGCGACCAATGTCGGTGGGTTGCCGGAAGTCGTCGAGAACGGCGTGACCGGATTGCTCGTCCCGCCCAACGATGCCAACGCCCTGGCGGATGCCGTCTCGAAGTTGCTTCAAGATCCCGAATGGCGAATCGAAATGGGGCGATGCGGCCGCGACCGTGCGTTGCGGTTGTTCGGTAGCAATCGGTACGCCGAACGCATACTCTCCGCATGCGAAAACTTGATCTGAGCCACACCCGGATTTCGAGCCCGCTTCGATTTTGTGTGACGTTTCTGATCTGCTATTCTTCAGCGAAAACACCCGCCCGTAGCGACATCAAAATGTTCGGACTCCTTAACATCAACAAAATGGCCGGGCTCACTTCTCGGCAGGTCGTGAACCGAGTCCAGCGACTCGTGCGGCCGGCCAAAGTGGGACACGCCGGAACACTCGATCCAATGGCCACCGGGGTGTTGATCGTGTGTGTGGGGCCGGCGACGAAATTGATTTCACTCGTCCAGCAACAATCCAAAGTGTATCGCAGCGAATTTGTTTTCGGCCAAACAAGCAACACGGATGACAGCACCGGATACGTGCTCGACGTGCTTGATCCCGAACCCGTCACTCGTCAGCAACTCGATGAATCGCTGCATCGGTTTCGCGGAGAAATCTCGCAGACGCCGCCGCAGTTCTCGGCAGTGAAAGTCAACGGCCAACGGGCGTACAAGTTGGCTCGGCAGGGGCAGTCCGTGGAGATTCGAGCCAAGACTGTGCGAATTGATCGCTTGGAAACGATTCACTTCGAATACCCACGATTGCAACTCGAAATCGAATGCGGGTCGGGAACGTATATCCGTTCGATTGCCCGAGATTTGGGGCGGTTGCTCGGTTGCGGAGCCGTGATGAGCCAACTCGAACGCACACGGATCGGTGATTGTGCCATCGACGATGCTTTGAATCTCGATGACTTAACTCCCGAGACGCTATCCAATGCGTTGTTACCACCGACACTTGCAACGCGGGAACTCCCGTGTTTGAACGCATCGCAGTCGCAGTGTGAACGTCTGCGGAACGGGCAATGGTTGTCGCTCGATCCACAAACCGATTGGACGGAAGACCGCCCGATCGCGGTTCTTTCTCCGGACGGTCAACTTGTGTGTTTGGCTAGCTATCGCGAGCGTGATCGGTCACTCGCGCCCAAACAGGTGTTTCCCGCAGTGTCATAGCATGCAGACGCAGCCGATAATTCCGCGGCTTCAGTTCGTCTACATCAGCTTCGCAATTTGGCCGTACAGCCCCCAAACTCCGACGATCAGCAATCCAAGAAATGAGACGACAAGTGCCACATCCCAGGCACGTGAGGGTTTCAGTCGGGGATCGGTCGCGGTCTTGCGGAAGTAGAGGGCACCGAAACCGATCATCGGCAACAACAGTGATTGGGCGACACCGGAAAGAATCACCGCCGACACCGGATTCACACCGGCCCAATAGATCGCCAGGCAAGTCAGCGGCAACGCGATCCCGAAATTGCGGATGCTTTTCTGGTGCGTGGATTCGCTGTGCTTGTCGATGAGACCGTAAACTTTCAGGCCGTCGGTCAACATGCGGGAGTGACCGGCGTTCGCGACGAGGAACGTCGAGTACAACACCGCGACCGCTCCACCCAGGAACAACCATTTCGCGTATTCGCCGAATACCGGGACGTAAGCCGTTGCGAGTGTGCTGACCATTCGCATGTTGTCCGGATCGCGTCCTTCGCTGTAAAGCACGGCCGCTCCCATCACGAAAAAGGCCAAAGTCGCGACGGTGTAAACCACCATCGACAACAATGCATCGTAGTGCATGACTCGCATCCATCCGCGAGCCCGATTCGCCCAGCTTTCTTCATCGGTTCGTTGACCGGTGAACTTCGCGTACCCTTTTTCCAAGCACCAATAGGGGTACGTGATGAGTTCCGTCGCCCCGACCCCGATGATGCCGAACGTTGCCAATGCCGTCATCAACGGATTGATCCCACCGACCGACTCCGGCAACCGGAACGATAATCCTTTCCAAAACTGATCGGCGGAGATGTGGAACTCTTCCGTCGACTGAAGCGCCAGCACGTTGCCGATCGTGATGAACGTAAATGTGACGACCAACACCAGCGACACATTCTGCAAAAGTCCATACCGCCCGCGATACAACAACGCCACCGTCAACAAAGCCGCGAACGCCGCCCAGTATTTGTCGTCATTGGTAGACGGGTTGAGCAGGGCACTCAATTTCTTCTTTTGATTATGGATGACCTCCTCAAGCGACGGATCAGTTTTCAAAGCCGCCTCGTTCTTGACTAACTTGGTTGTTAGTTCAAGCGCTTCGTCGATGGGGCGGTCTTTCGCTCGAAGTTGTTCAAACTGGGCTTCTTGGATTCGCTGCCCATTTTGTAACCGCGCTTGTTGTTCTGGGGAGAGTTCTTGGAAAGCTTTCGTGTCGGGTTGCCATTTCAGATAGTTCCGCAACTCTTTTTCGGAAGGCATCTGAATCGCTTTGGCATAATCGCCGGAGAGCGGCACTGCGATAGCCATTGCCTGACCGACGCCGCCCACAATGCCACCGAGTTGCCCGACACCGCAGACCATCATCGCCAGCCAACACCACACGATCCAATTCGCTTTGAGTCGCGGTCCTGGCACACGGTCCAGGGCGGAGAGCGTGGTTTCGCCGTGCGTGATCGCGTAGCGTCCGAGTTCGACTTGCACAAAGACTTTGATCACGCAACCGATGAGGATTAACCACAACAAGGTGATTCCGGCTTGGGCACCGGTTTTCGTCGTGGCGATGAGTTCACCCGAACCGACGATACTCCCTGCGATAATCAACCCCGGCCCAAGTTGCTTCAGAATGCCGACGAATCCACGGGGCGGCTCTTGCACATCCCCCGCGACCGCAGGGTCTTGCGAGGGGGGCAGGGTATCGTGTTCATCGAGAATTGGTTGATCGTCAGGGTTGGTCATCGGCGGCGCATCCGATTGGCAAGCGAACAGCGGGTGAATTTCTGTGAAGGAATCCGCCCGTTATAACCCGCCTGAATGCCACACGCAAACCCGCACTCGCTTTCGACTTACCGTCGCGGGCCCCGTGATCGGATGAGCAACACGGTTGCCAATGCAATCGTTGCACTCACGATTCCCGCAGGAAGGATCCAAGGATTGGGTTCCTGCGACGAGTTGGCGACCATCGTCTCTTCCTGATCGTTCCAGTCCACATTTCGCGTAGGTTCCTGACCGACCAACCCTCGCGCGGACGGGTCGATCAGCAAATTCCGCGGCGATTCAATTGGCTCTGTTGGCAGTGGTGGCTCCGGGGCGGCTGGTGTTTTCGGAACGAATTCGATGATCGGCTTCTCGACTGCGGCGAACTCCGAAGCTTTGTCAAAGACCGATTCGGATTCATCGACTTGCTCAAGTGGAAGCTGAGCCGGGAACGGCGGTGCTTGGCTGGCTTCCGAACGGTCTGCGGGTTCGGCCTCCACTTCGATGGCAGAGCCCTGATTCGCTTGGACTCGTTGGGCTGCGAGAGGTTCCGCTAACAGACCAGGAGTCAACTCCCGACTGGCGATTTGTGGAGCCGTCGGCGGGGTTTGGAAGGGGTCCTTCGGCATCGGCTCCGGTTCTGTCTCGACCACTTGCGGCAGCGGTTGTGGAAAACCATCCGTGGGTGACGGGGCGTCATTCTCTGACGTCGGTGTCACCGGGGAAACCGGCTCGGTGGCAGGTTTCCAAGTGTATTCGAGTTCCGATTCCGATTCGCCGGGAGGCGTCGGCACTGCTTCACTCAAGATTGGTTTGTCCGCCGGCGTCTCGGTTTGAGCGATCTGGGTGGTCTGCTGACGTTTCTCCATCCGAGCCCGCAAATTGGCGACCATGTCGGCGGGTTTTTGTTCCTCCGGTCCGAAGAACACTCCAGAAGTGTCCACCAATTGCTGAGCTGCCATCGCCATTCGCAGGGCAATGGCGTATTCTCCTCGAACGGCTTCGGTGTTGGCAATTTGCATCATTTTGTCGATGCGTTTGCGGATCAATGCCGGGTCACTCGCCGGCGGTTTTTCAGCCATGCGGGAGCGGGCGTCTTCCTGCAACGCATTCTTCAAGTCAGCCAACGAGGATTCCTGCCGTTCCAGAATCTTCTTCGACGAATTCGGCTCGCCCGGCGTGACGACAGGCAATGTGTTCTCGGTTGAAGAAATCTCGCCGACTTCCTGCTGATGCTGAGCCAATTGTACCGCCGATTGTGATTCGGAATCGGTCGGTTCCACCGGCGGATTTTCGAAAAGCGTTTGCACAACCGGATCGGCGGTTTCCAGTGACTCGGCAGAGTTCGACGCGGTGGTCACGGCGTGACTATCCGTCGGGTTCGCTTGCATGCTGGGTTCGATTTGCATGTCGAGGAACGGATCTTTGCTGCAATCCATGGCATTCGGATCGCGATTGATCGATTCGACCATCGACTCAAACGATTCCGCCACGGCGTGCGGCGCGGACTTCAAGGTCGCCGAAGCGCGGTCGAAACCCCAAAACCTCGAAAATGCGGTCTGCCAAGGGCCGTGCAAATTGCTCGAGCATCCCGTGAGGCTGATCGAGACACCCGCTGCCAGAACGGCGACGCCATATCGCAAACGAAGACAGATTCCGAGATTCTTGCTCATGGACGTTCCTTGGGCAACGTGTCGTCGTTTGCGATTGAGGGATCTTCTGCGTGCTGGACCTTAGATGAGGACGCAGTCATTTCTAGTTCATCGTCGCGGTATACATCCTTTCGTGAGTCCGATGGTGTCGACTTGGACGGTTTTGACGATTCATCACATCTCTCTTCCGTAGAAGTTCGAGGTGGTCGCGGATTTCACTCAAGTTGATAGCAGTCATCGAGAAATCTGACCGGGAATTGACCGCAATTTGACCTCCGACAAACGGTCTTGGCGGGTTGAGCGAGTTGTGCTAGAAGCCAAGGGGCCAAATAGCGTGATGATGAACCGCTCGCATCCAGCGCATGACGCGAGCCAATATAGTTGGACAAGGAGGTCCTCATGGCAGGACGCGTAATTGGTGTCATTCCGGCTCGGTTGCAATCGACACGATTGCCAAGGAAATTACTGCTCAACGAAACTGGGAAACCGTTGTTGCAGTACACCTGGGAAGCCGCTTCGGCTGCGAAATCACTGTCCGAAATCTTGGTCGCAACCGACAGTATCGAGATTTCCGCCTGTGTGCGGCGGTTCGGTGGTCAGGTCGAATTGACCGCAAATCATCCGAGCGGAACCGATCGCGTCGCGGAAATCGCACGCCAGTTCCGTCCGGAAGCCGATATTCTCGTCAACATTCAGGGCGACGAACCGGAGATCGATCCGAACGCCATCGATCTTCTGGTCAAAACGTTGCAGTCGTCGCCGAGTGCTCAGATGGCGACACTCGCGACACCCATCACCAACAAAGCGGATTTGGAAGATCCCGGTTGTGTGAAGGTTGTCTGTGGGGCCGACGGTCGGGCATTGTACTTCAGCCGACTGCCCATACCCTACGTCCGCGATGGCAACACCGATGAACTTCTCAAGCACGATTCGCCTTGGAAGTTGCATCTTGGCATCTACGCCTACCGCCGAGCGTTTCTCATGCGGATGACGGAACAACCGCCGTCGCCGCTCGAACAACTGGAAAAGTTGGAGCAGCTTCGGGCATTGGAAGCCGGTGCGAACATCAGTGTGGCGACCGTGCTTCACAGAGCCGCCGGAATCGACACCCCGACCGACTATGCCCGCTTTGTCTCACGCCAAAAAGTGGCCGCCTGACTTGGCGACGGTGTAGGGAAGAGGGGCGTGAGTTGTCTTCGACTCACACCCCTTCATGCTCGACTTTCAAGATCTACGCGCCGTATTTTTCCAAGCGACCCGCGTGAGCGAGGGCGTGGAGCATGAGGTACTTCGCTTCGAATTGCCCCAAGCCGCCACGCAAACATTCTTTCTCGCCGAAGGCGGTCAAACCGTCGAATCGGGCGATGTCTGCGACTAACAATGTCGGCACCGGATGGCCGGAGTGGCTTTTCATCTTGCTCGGCGTGGAGTGATCGCCCGTCACGATGAGCACGGTCGGGTCGAGATCCATGATCTTCGGAATCGCCGCATCGAGTTCTTCGGTCCGCTGAACTTTCGCATCGAAGTTGCCGTCTTCGCCGGTGGAGTCGGTGTACTTGAAGTGGACGAAGAAGAAGTCGTAATCGTTCCAATTCGATTTCAAACACGCCATTTGGTCATCGAGTGTTTGACCCGCATCGAGTACATCCATTCCGACCAACCGAGCCAATCCGCGATACATCGGGTAAACCGCGATCGCACCCGGTTTGGTGCCGTAGACTTCCTCGAAGGTCGGAATCGGCGGTCGTTTGGCAATGCCGCGTAGAGTCAGGAAGTTGGCGGGGGCATCGTCTTTCAGAAGTTCGCGAGCCTGTTTCAGGAACTCGTTGGCAACTTCGACGGTCTTCAACGATGCCGAATCGCTGCTGTCGTTCGCTTGCGGATCGAGCGGCGGAACACCCGTGCGTTGTGGGTCGGTGTCAGCCAGATTGCCGCCAAGTCCTTCGGCTCGGAAGACAATGACCAAACGGTATTCCTTCACCGGTTTGACGAACACTTCCACGCCGGGAATCGTGATGGTGTCCAACTTCTCGCAAAGTTTGGCACCGATGTCGCTGGCGATCCGGCCGGCTCGTCGGTCGGTGATGTTGCCGTCATCATCGAGCGTGCAGAAGTTCCCACGGATCGCGACATCGTTCGGGCCGAGGTCAAAGTCGATGCCCAAAGCTTCAAGCACACCCCGACCGATTTGGTACTGCAACGGGTCGTAACCGAACAGCCCTAGGTGTCCCGGACCACTTCCCGGTGCGATTCCTGGCAACACGGGAGTGCTGAGCCCACTCACGCCGCGTGCGGCCAAAGCATCGAGGTTCGGCGTATTTGCGGTTTCGAGTTCGGTCTTGCCGCCCGGTTCCATCGGCAGTCCGCCGAGTCCATCCGCGACCAACAGCACAATTTTCGAATCGTTCTTGCGTTGCAGTTCTCGGGTCAGCGTGTGAATATCGGTCATGACGATGGTCCGTAGTCCGTCGGTGAAAAAGGCGCTTAAAATGACAAGGGGTCAACGCCGGATATCATGGCAACTCTTCCACAATTCGCAAGTCATCCGGTAACGGACAAAGCGAGTCGGTCAGCATGATCGGCGAACTTCTTACTCGCTGGACCGTTCGCATTGCGATGGCGTGTTACATCGGCCGCGTGACGTTGGACATCGCAGGTTGCCAATCCGAATCTGCCGCACGATGGAAACGCGGGTTGTGGACGATCGGTTGCGGCTGGTATTTGGTTCATGTCGCGTGTGCGTTCATGTTCTATCACAACTGGAGCCACGCCGCGGCCTACGAACACACCGCCAACCAAACCGCGACCGTCACCGGTTGGCATTGGGGCGGGGGACTTTGGATCAACTACGCTTTCACCTTCGCATGGATTCTTGATTGCATCGCCTGGTGGCGAACCGACCCCACCACCTATCCGAAACGCCGTTGGCTCAACATTCTCACCCAATCCATCTTTGGTTTTCTCGTCTTCAATGCCACAGTCGTCTTCGGCCCAGGTGGCTGGATCGCAATTGCACTCGGCGTTTTCGCATGGTGGTGTGTGTTGATCCGACGACGCCTCAGTCGCAAAGAAACATCGAACGTGTCGGCTAGGACAGGTTAGTCTTCCGTTTGTGTTTGCAGAAGTCGCGTTTTGGTGGCTTCTTCCGGTTTCAAGTGGGTGTCCATCCAACCGTACATGAGTTGACGAGATTCGTGGGCGACGGAGTGGCCCCGGCCGTGAACATAGAATGCAAAGTTTTCGGGGGCTTCTTCGAGTTCATAGACTTCCATGATCTTTGTTAACATCAAAACTCGTTGGCGTTGCGTTGGGCCGTGCCCGTCATTAAGTCCAGATAAGTCAAGAAACGCCCGGGGGGCTATTAGGGCAATGATCTCATGGAAATCAATCGGTGGCATCTCTTGTTTGAGGAGGCCTTCGCGGATGGGCTTGAAATAGATATACCAACGATCGCGAGACCAAGCGAGGACTTTAGGGTTATGTCGAAAGAATGACGCACCGCAATTGCAAGCCGCCGCTTTGATGCGGTTATCATAGGCTGCTAGGAAAATCGACCCGTGTCCGCCTAGTGAATGGCCTAGCACTCCAATGTTCTTATGGTCGACAAAATCAAGTGTCTCAAGAACATCAATCGCGATTGAATGTTCGTAAGTGAACTTTCCGACGGCTGTCCAGTTCGGGTGCTTCTTATGAAACTCTTCCGTTTCGTATGCACCCTTAGATGGCGTGCGATGTCCTGAAACAAAATGTTCTGGCGCGATGACAACATAGCCGCGACGGCACAGGTGATCGAGATACGCCTTGTCAGGGTTGTCAACGAGCCCCGCGACCCGCTTCTTGCCCATCGCGTAAGTGCCATGCAAGGCGACGATTGCCGGTGCTTTCGCTTTGACGTTCAAAGGAATGCCTAGATAGGCATGGGCTCGTTCATCAGATTCCACCGCGTAGCTAATGAGTTGTCTGCGGTAGATGCCTTCCACCTCAACATCTTCGTGAATCTCCAGGTCAAGGGGGGGCTTTTCTGGTTTGAATTGGTCGCGAATCAAGTCGAGATAACGTTGCTTGAGTTGACTCTGGCGTTTCTCCCAGTCCTCTCGTGACTCGATGCCTTCGGTTAAGTCGTCCCATGTTGACTGGATTTCGGGGACTTCAAACAACTCCGGTTGAATGCGGTTCTGTGCATTCGATGTTTGGGTGAGCGTGACTATCGAAAGTAGGGTTACTAAGATTCGTGTCATGACTTCGATACTCGGACGAATTCGGTTGGAAAGTTACGGAGAGACGCTGGCAGTGAAGGTGTCAGTTTATTGAGGGAGACTCGTCTAGGATAACAAGATGCGAGTCTGTCAAACTATAGAGCTTGAGTGAAGGTCAAGTGTTAAATGCGAGTTGGAGAGCTTTTAGGCTTTTAGGAATTCCCGTGAGAGGGTTCTCTTTGCCTTCGAACTCGAGTGAAACATAACCTTGATAGTTGTGTTGCTTTAGCATTTTAGCGATGCGGCGATAGTCGAGGTCTAACTCGTACCAGAGTCCGCCGCCGAAGTAGGTCTTGGCCTGAACGAGGACCGTCTTCGGTGCGAGTTTTACTAGACGATCGTAGGGATCTTCTAAGAAGTTGCCGGTGTCCATGGTGACTTGCAACCACGGGGAATCAATCGCATTAACAACTTTCATGACGCCCTCGGGAGTGCGGCCAAGTCCCCAATGATTTTCCAGTCCGAGAACCACACCGCAACGTTCGGCCGTCTTGAGACAGCGTTCTAAACCATCGATTACCCATTTGAATCCGTCTTCGTCGGTATAGCCTTCAATGGGTGGCTCGATCCCGCGATTCTTCATCAGGTCGTCAAAGTTCTTGCTCGTTCCCCATGTGCCAGTGTTGACTCGCATTGTGGGGATGCCGAGTTTGTAGCACAGCTCAATACAACGGATCGTATGCTCGACGTTTCGTGTTCGGTATTCCGGTTCGGGCCGGAGAAAACCTTGATGCGTGGAGAAACCGCATAGATCAATCGCGTTTACGAATGCGCGCCGCTTGAGTCGCTGCAGATAGGCATTGGATTCATCCGTCATCTGGCGATGAAGAATTTCTACGCCATCAAACCCCATCGCTGCGGAACGCTCGATGCATTCCTCAATGTCGCGAAGTTCCTGGTGCCGGAATTGCCAGAACGAATACGTGGAAATCGCGAAACGCTGATCGCGTTTTGTCGTGGCGGGGGCGTCGGCTGCGAGGGATACGGGGAGATTCACAAGCGGGGTCGAAAGACAAGCCGCGGTGGCGGTTCTGAGAAATGATCTTCGGTTCACAAATGGTTTCCTCGGTCGCGGGAGTTTCGAACAAGTCCGTGTCACGGGTTTCGCATTGAGCGGCGGTTCTCCTCCATTCTGTCGAGACCGTTTCGCAGTTGCCAGCGAGGCGGTTGGCTTTGCCGGACTAGATGTCCAAGACATGCCGACTTTCCACAATTATATTTGTGAGAACTTCGGATATTCGACAAGAATGTCCAGAATTGGAGATCGGTCTTGACGGATTTTCGGAAATCTTGAGAATTCGCTCGGATTTCTCTCAAGTGGTCCTGGGCTGGAAGCCGGGGGCAAGAATGAGCAGAGCCGTTTCAAGGCTTTGCTTGAGAGGGTGTGTTGACATAACTCGCTGTGTTGTCGCTGCTTGCGACATCATTCGCCGAAGTGTGTCCAATGATTATCCACCATGGAGGGTGCCTCTGATGAAGCGTTGGCTCTGTCATTTCACGATTTTCGCTTACCTCTCGTGTTTGGGGTGGGGGATTGTCTCACACACATTGGGCGTCGGTACTTCGGTGCATCCGGCGATGTACTATGTGGTGTGGGATATGTTCTGCGGTTGGTCCGCTTGGTCGGCCCGCACGCATATCGTGGCGGAAGGCGAAAGCGGAGCCTATTACGCGGTCACACCGACTCCGTGGGGGCAGTACCATCCGTATGGCGATTTGCCACGTGAGGACTACGATCCGTGGCATCATCATTGCTACACGATTGCTCAAAATGTCTTAAAGCACACCGAGCATGAGCCGATCACGCGGATTTTTGTGGTCGAGGAGTTGTGGGCCAAGAAGTACAACATGCCCGAGCCGATTTGGCAGCGACACTTCGAAGAACCCAAAGAACGCTACAGTTACTATAATTTGCGGTTTGCCTTCGATCCTCAAGGCACGGTGCTTACGCAGAACGCGAACTGGCTTAACCGTCAGCACGCGTTGGTGATGTCGTCCAATCCGAAGCTGCGACAAGACTTCCAGAAGGATCGGTCGTTCTTGGTTTCGCCCTCCAACTACACAGTGACGGAGCCGGCTCCGATGTCGACATCGGCCCCATGGGACTTCTCACTTCGGCAGTAGGAAATTGTTTCGGGATGCAAGCACTGGTGATTCCAGTGACACGCGAACGTAGATTCTCCCTCCAATGACTCTCGCTTGATGCAGGATGCCCAAGCTATGAAGTATGAACCTCCTGAAAAGAAACCGAAGCTCCGCGATCGTATCAACGACTTCTTCTACGCCGAAGAAGTGCCGTTCAGCTTGGCATTGATTCGGATCGTGATGCCGTTGGTGCTGATGGTCCCGTTGTTGCCGCGTTGGCCGCACGCTCGGGAACTTTACTCGCTGGACGGAGCACCGGCTCCGCTTTGGGATTCCTACAGTCATTACGGGATGCTCCCAATTATGCCGGGAGCGGTCGTGGTGTTGATGCACTCGACGATGATCATCTCGTTCCTGACGGCGGCGATCGGTTGGTGCACGCGAGCGTCGTTGATCACGGCGACCATCTTGTTCACGTACCTCAATCTTTGTGACTCGATCAGCACGATCACAAAATACTCCGTCGTGGCGACGCACGTTCTGTTGTTGCTGAGTTTCTCGCAATGTGGGGCGGTTTGGTCGGTGGATGCGTGGCTGAAACGCCGTCGTCGTTCCAATTGTCCGGGAATCGAAGGATTGGATCAGCCCCGTTCGGCAGTTTGGCCTCGTCGTTTGATTCAGCTGATGATTGGGATTGTCTACTTCGGTGCTGCGGCAACAAAAATCCACACGCCCGCGTTTTTCAGCGGCGATCAAATGATTCAGTGGATGCGAACTTACATCAATCATCAGCATCCGCTGGGTGATTGGTTGGCCGAGTTTCCGTTGCTGGTGATCATCTCCGCTTACGTCTCGATTACTTGGGAAGCGACGTTTCTCTTTCTGTCTTGGCGAGGGTTTGGCCGCGTCGTGATGATCGGGTTGGGCGTCATCTTCCATGCGATGACGTACTTCTTACTCGGCTTGCACGTCTTTCCTTTAGTGTGCATTACAGTCTATCTCAGCTTCCTCAGCGAAACCGATGTTCGTCGAATGGCGGCTTGGTTTCGGCGTGTTCGGCGTCGATTGGGATTGCTGGCGAAGCGATCGGTTGCCCAGCCGACCTGGGCGTTGTCGGCTGAAGAAGTTGCTCAACGAGTTTGGCAAGGTCGCACCGCTTGGGTGGGCACGTTGATTGTGCTGGCTTCGTTCGGGCTTCTCCTCGAGCACTGGCTGGATCCGTATCAGAAACGGGGCCCCGATGGACCCAAACAACTTGCGGAATTGGATCCTCAGGTTGTTCGGCATATGCTCGCTCCCAGCGAAGCGATTCGCCCGACCGACAAGGTGTACTCATTCGACTTGGGCGGACAAATGGTGGGAGAGCATTTGCTGGCTCAAAAACGGGAGTTTCGACATGGCGAAGCACTGATCGCCCAAGCCAACTTCATTCCACCACACGGTGATTTAGCATTGACCTGTACGCTCGAGGATGAGTTCGGTCATGCGATTGAGCGGATTCACGTCACGATGGAACGCGAGCGGTTTCGGGCTCACTTCTTGTTCCCGGTTCAGCTGGCTTATGCTCCGGGGAACTACGAAGTGGTTCTGAGTACCGGGGGCCAAGAGATGGCTCGGCGACCACTCCGAATTGTCGATGGACCTGCCGTCGTCATGACCGGGCGTTGAATCGGTACCTCGAAGCCGAAACGGATTGGAATGCGGTTGTGTGATTATGAGACATCGCCCAGGACGTTGGGCGATGTCTTTTTTAACGTCTTACGTGTCGTCAGCGGGGCTATTTGGTGGTTAATTCCAGTGTGATTGGTGTTTCGGATTCCGTGACGGTCGTCGTGAGTTGACTGTTGTTCGGATCGCTATACATCCTCGGAAGAGTTTCGGTAGCTGGAGATTCAATTGGTGGCGTGTCATCATCGGCTGGAACCGGGGAGCCGTCCGGCATCATTCGTCGGCTGACTTGGACTCGGTATTCACCGGCCGGTGCTCCCTGTCCACCTCGGTTGTATTGAAGTTCGAATTTTCCTTCCGCGTCCGTTCGGGCAAATCCACCAACACCTGGGGTGTCGCCGATGGGGAACAACTTGATGTCGGCGTCGGCAAGAGGTTCGGAGTTTAACGTCACGATTCCGGTGACGGGAAGGACTTCCGGGCCTTCGTCACCCGAGCCACCACAACCCAAAGTGAGGGCCAAACCGGAAAATAACACAAGCCAGGACACAGGTTTCATGGTTGGAATGGGTCCTCGAAAGATGGATGAAATGCAGGTCCCCCGATGATCCACGAAAGCCGTGGATTCGGGGGGATTGAGATCAGAACAAGAATCAGAACTGGCACAGAACTTATGGAAGTTCAACAACCGTCCCGTCACCCATGCGGGCCAACTGGACCAGGGTGGTGTTGCTGACGTTCTCGGAGATGAATCGCACCGAACCGTCACCCATTGCGAAGTGGCATCCGCCGGGATGGAGACTTCCGGCTTGACCCCAGCTATTCAGGTTTCCGAGCTGTGGTCGTCCGGTGCTGGTGGGAATGTCCCAGACGTTGAGTCCGCCGTTCGGATCAACACCCGATTGCACCCAACCCCGGTATCCCCAGGGGTTGGGCTCACCATTGGCAACTTCCAACGTCGTTTCGCCGACCATCAGGGTGTTGGTTGTTCCGTCCGTCACGTCTGCCACGCGTGTCGTGCTGTTATGACCAAACATGTAGCGGCTTGCTCCGGCGTTCTTCCAGTAATTGCAGTTGCCAAGGATGCTACGAGATGAAATGAAATCGTAACAAGTCTTGGCTCCACCGGGGCTTACGGTCACGCCGTAGTGGTAGCCCGTTCCGAGGTGGGTACGGCCGGGATCGGACGGGCATAGCAGGGCGTCGATTAAGGTCGTCATGGCTTGTGCGTTGACGGCTGGGTCTCCCGCAAGTGTCCCGTTGGTGTTACCGGAGTAACTGCAGCAACCGCCGCCTTCAAATCCTTGGTGGGCATGCAGGCTATCGATACTCTCAGCCAAATTGTTTTGCTCGATGTAGGGCAACAAAAATGAAAGCCCGTTCGCATTCGTGATATAATCGTCGCCAGCCCCGGTACACCAGCCGTATCCCACACCAGCTGGCGGGAACTTGCGGGCGGTGTCGTGGTAGTTGTGCAGAGCGATCCCGAGTTGTTTCAGGTTGTTCCGGCATTGAGTTCGACGAGCCGCTTCCCGGGCTTGTTGAACCGCAGGGAGAAGCAAGGCGATCAAAATCGCGATGATCGCAATGACCACCAACAATTCAATGAGCGTAAATCCGCGTCGAGGGACGTGCTGCGAACGTTGCATAGGACTTCCATAAGAATAGAGTCAAAGAGAGTTCACTCAGACATAAAGCAATACCGATGCCAATTCCCTCAATGTACACAAGTGTGGCCTCTGAACAAGGCAAAAGTTTCTTAAGACAGGCGGTGGTAGGGACTTGCAGGCCCCTAAAAATCTTCATTAGCAATCTCAGACATGCCCGAACATACTTGCAGTGATGACTTTACGGGCAGTGATGCCCTGAAATTAGGCTGAGGGTTCGCGTGATTTCGGTATCAAGAAAAAGTTTCGATCGGTTGGAGTTGATAGGCTGAAATGAATTCACATTGACACGCCGAAGGAGAGAGCATGGCCGACTTGGAAGCTGAACGGACCCGAAGTGCCGGCATCACACCGTGGTGGAATGCTGCTCCCGTCCGTGTGCGAGAAGTGCTGACTTTGTTGGTCACGGTGGCGATTGCCGATGCGACGGTCTATCACGGCCATGGGTATTTCGGGGTGGCGGTGTTGTTGGCGGCGTTTCCAGTGCTGCTAGCGGTTGGCTCACCGAGACCACGGTTCGGACTGGATTTCATCGTGGCAACGACCATGTTGCTCGTCGCCGCCATTCGCCTGGCGTGGTTGGGATCGGTCGGTTTGTTGCTTGCGGGATTCGCGTTAGTGGTTGTTGTTGGAATGACCCTCGCAGGGCGACTCCCGTTCTTTGCCCAGTTCTTTCAGTATCTTGTGCAGATATTGCCCGCCGGTTTGCTTGGACTGATTCAATACGGGGCCAGACTCGGTCAGCCGAAATTGGGGGTCTCGCGATCTGGGGGACTCGGTGTTGCGTTGCCGGCGATGGCCGTCCTTGTGTTTGGCGCGATCTTCGTGATGGCGAATCCCGATTTGGCGGAACTGGTCGGAGGCAACCTCTCCCGATTCGTCGAGTGGTTTGGAGATTCCTTCTCGAGTTTTCTTCCGAAGCCATTACAAGTGGTTTGGTGGGGCACTGTTGCTTGGTTCACGGTCGGGCTTTGGCGGCCACTTCCGTTCACGTTACCGGTCGTAGATTCGCTCGAACCGACGGAGCAAGAATCGTCTGAAAGCACGGACCAGTCGGTAAACCAACTCTATACGGCGTACCGCAATACATTGGTGGCGGTCATCATCCTCTTTGCGTTGTATCTCGTCTTTGAGTTCCGGACGTTGTGGTTCCGCGAATTCCCAGATGGTTTTTACTACTCCGGCTATGCTCATCAAGGAGCGGCTTGGTTGACATTCGCGTTGGCCCTAGCAACGGTTGTTCTCTCCATGGTTTTTCGTGGACCCGTCTTGCAGGATCCTCGCTGCCCGAATCTACGGAAATGGGGGTGGGTGTGGTCTGTGGAGAATGGTTTGCTCGCGATGGCCGTCTTCAACCGACTTGGGATCTACATCCAATTCAATGGCATGACGCGAATGCGAGTTGTCGGCGTGCTTGGCATCTGTTCCGTGATTGTCGGGTTTTTGCTGGTCTTGCGAAAAGTGACCCAGAATGCCAGTTTCCTTTGGCTATTAAGACGACAACTCTGGACGGTGTGTTTCTTCATTTGGCTGTACCTTGTATTGCCGGTCGATATGTTAGTTCACACGGCCAATTCCCGATGGGTGCTCGCGGGGCATCCGGCACCGGCGGTGCAAATCAGCGAACACCCTCTGGATGCCAGCGGGCTTTGTGCCATTGCACCACTCTTGAACTGCGATGATGCGATTATCCGAGATGGCGTTCGCGCGATGTATGCGCAGG
Source organism: Thalassoroseus pseudoceratinae (assembly GCF_011634775.1). Taxonomy (NCBI): domain Bacteria; kingdom Pseudomonadati; phylum Planctomycetota; class Planctomycetia; order Planctomycetales; family Planctomycetaceae; genus Thalassoroseus; species Thalassoroseus pseudoceratinae. The sequence goes on along the minus strand of NZ_JAALXT010000006.1, from coordinate 95,732 downwards.
CAGCTGAGACGTCATTCGGTTATCGGTCCTCAAGAACAGCATCATCACGTCCGCAGCATTGGACCGCTTGTCAAGGTGCCAAAGTGTGTCTCGCTGCACGTTTGCAAGAAACAAAACCGCTATGGGAACCTTTCCTCGATCAACCGCTTAGGAATGCCGCTCTTCATCGTTTCCACTACTACACAATGCAATGGTGGTAGTCGGCACGGAATGGGGTTCGTCGGGAGTGACTAGGAATCCCAACGCCGTCGCTGCATAATCTGAGTGTTGGACCAGTGACTCCGTGTCTCTCTCCTGAACCACTTGCCACGATGGAACTACTGATGAAGTCGATACTAGCAACGCTGTTACTTGTGACATTGGCAACTCAAAGTTTTGCCGAGGAACTGAAGACTCTCAAGGATGTGCCATACGGGACCCACCCTCGGCAAGTGTTAGATTTCTATCCAGCGAAATCCGATCAACCGACGCCCGTGGTTTTTTACATTCACGGCGGTGGTTGGCGAGGAGGTGATAAGAAGACGAATCCGAAGGCGTTTTTGCAGAACGGGATTTCTGTGGTGGCGATCAACTATCGCTATGTTCAAAATGCCGTCCAAGACAAAGTCATTCCGCCGGTAAAAGCTCCGTTAGAGGACGCGGCCCGTGCATTACAATTCGTGCGATCAAAAGCTAGCGAATGGAACTTGGATAAAAAACGCATTGGGGCGACTGGCGGGTCGGCCGGGGCGTGTTCATCTCTTTGGCTAGCATTTCATGATGACTTGGCCGACCCAGACAGTGATGATCCCATCGCCCGTGAGTCGACTCGCCTCTATTGCGCGGCCGTCAACGGAGCCCAGGTGTCTCTCGATCCAAAAGAACTCCGTGAATGGATGCCCAACTATCGCTATGGTGCACACGCATTCGGTTTACCGAATATCAATAGTTTGATCGAGAACCGAGAAAAAGTTCTGCCTTGGATTCAAGAGTACTCGCCGATTGAGCACGTCTCCAAAGACGATCCGCCGATCGCACTATTCTATCGTGGGGAAGTTCCGGTCGTTGGTGCGTCTCCGAAAGATCCCACACACTCGGGAATCATGGGCGTCAAACTCGCGGAACGCCTCGAAGAAGTGGGTGTAGATGTGGTGCTCGTTCACCCCGGTCAAGAACATGAGAAATATTCGAATTCGACAACCTACTTGATTGATCGGCTGAAGAAGTAGCTATTTTAGTCGTCTTAGCGGTATTGATCGCGCGAGCGGTGAGATCGACTAGACCAAAGCTCGTTTTGGTCTAGTCTGGAGACTCGAAAACGGAATCTAGCAATTTGCTGGTTTGCAGAATGGTTCATGTCGACATAAGGGTTTTGTTGTGGCTACGATCGAGAAGGCAATTGAGATCGCTGCGAAAGCGCATTCGGGAACGAAGGATAAAAGTGGTGTGCCATACATTCTGCATCCGCTTCGTGTCATGATGGGTGTGGAAGGTGAGGCGGCTCAGATCGTAGCGGTGTTGCACGATGTGGTGGAAGATACGTCGGTGACTTTGGACGATATCCGCGCCGAAGGCTTTCGCGAAGAAATTGTAGAAGCCTTGTCGCTTGTGACACATGAGTCGGATCAGTCCTACGCCGAGTATGTCATCGCCTGCAAACCGAATCCGATTGCTCGGGAAGTGAAGCTCTCGGATCTTCGCGACAACTCTAGTCTTGAACGAACATTATTGCGTCCCGATATTATCGACCGGGATACCATCCGCATTCAACGCTATATTCTTTCCTATCGGTATCTGACTGATAGCATTTCAGAGGAAGAGTACCGATCACTAATGCAGGATCGTGAATAGATCGCGAATGTGTCGTTCGTGTGTATGGCTAGTTTGTAGTGCTACTTTTCTGGTTGATCAGGCCAAGTTGCACTAGGGATTCCACCGTTTGTTTAGCCACCGGACCGGCTGCGGTTCCGCCGCTTCCAGCGTGTTCCAGAATGACAGTCAACGCATACCGAGGACTAGTTGCAGGGGCGTAGCCGGCAAACCAGGCGTGGTCTTCTTTGCCACCGACTTCCGCTGTTCCCGTCTTTCCAGCGATTTGAACGAGCTTTGATCGGACCGCTTTGTATCCCGTGCCACCCGGGTGAGCGACGACACGTTCCAGACCCTCGCGGATGCGTTCGAGTGTGTCGGGCGTGAGACCGGGAATCGGTTCCGATAACGTGTTTCCGCTGGTGAACTGTCCGCCGATTCGCTGCACAAAATGCGGCGTGACGAGATGACCATCATTCGCGACCGCTGCCATCATGCGAGTGATTTGCAGTGGCGTGACCGCCAAGCGACTTTGCCCGATCGCCAGCCCTAACGTGTCACCGTTGTACCATGCTCCTTCATCGGTCGGTGAGGGCACGTGTCCGGCTGCTTCGCTTGGGAGGTCGATTCCGGTCGGACGGCCGAATCCGAAACGGTCGGCCCAGCCAACGATTGGCTCGGCACCGATGACGCGGGCTCCGTGAAAGAAGTAGACGTTGCAAGACTGTGCGATCGCGTCTGCCAAACCAATGTGTTGATGGCCGACACCGTAATGGCGATAGATATAACAGCGATGACTCTGTGGACTATCTAAAAATCCTCGACAATAGAACGGAGCATCAGGGTCGATTTGCCCACTCTCAAGTAGGGCAATTGAGGTCAATGTTTTGAAGACCGAACCGGGGGCAATAGCCATTTGGGTCACACGGTTGAAGAATGGGCGTCGTGGGTCGGATGATAGTTCCTGCCAACGGTCGACCGTGGGGGTGATGAGATCGTTCAAGTCGTAATCGGGAGCAGACACCGCCGCCACGACGGCTCCGGTGCGGACATCCATCACAACAATCGCAGCTCCGGCTGCGGGGTCGGCGTTTTCGCCGGTTCTGGCTGCCAATGTCCTCGCAAGGAGGGACTGTAACTGTCGTTGGAGTGGTGCGTGTAAGGTCAGAGTGACATCTTGACCTGGTCGCGGATGCCGGACGACTTCGGTCGTGATGATCTCGCCTTGTCGGTTCTTGACGATTCGTTTTTGGCCGGGCATTCCATGCAAGACGAGCTCGCGATGCCGTTCGATTCCGCTGCGACCGACGCGGTTTTCTTCCCGATAGGCCAAGGGGTCGCCATCGGGAAATTGCTGTTTACGGGCTCGGATTTCGTCTCCCTGGATTTGGGTTCGCACGCCGATCACATGCGGAGCCAACGAACTGTCTCGATACACTCGTGAGGAAGTCCGTCGTACGAGCAGACCGGGAAATTGGTCCGGGGCCGATTCAAACTTTGCCGCCGTGTGTAACGAGATCGATTCCAACAGCGGGTGATAGTCCAACTCCTCACGAATCACGATCGGACCGCGACGCTCTCGCGATGGGGCGTTGGTCAGTTCATCTAGAATTCGCTGCCAAATCCGTTCCCACCATTCCGATTGGGGAGCAGTTTCCAACGGAGTTTGCTGAGCTTTGAGTTTTCGTTCGTGATTTTCTCTCACATGGGTCGCGATGCGTTCGACCCGTTGTTGGATGGCTTGTCGTCGTTGACTGAGTTCATCGATTGGCGTGCCGGTTTCTTCGGCTATTCGCCGCCATAGCGTTTCGCGATCCGCTTGGACTTGTTGCTTGGCTTGTTGAACGAGAACCGGATCACGTCGGGCGAGTCGATCTAATCGGTCCAACGCCTGTTGTCGCAACCACGCATCGTTCGGAGGTTCTTCCAGCCAGCGATAGTGAATATGCAAGCTCAGCTCGAAGGTGTCTTCGGCAAGAACTTGACCGTCCTGAGTGAGAATCCGTCCATCGGATGTGGGGATGTCTTCGAAGGTTTCGGTCGTCTGTGCATAAGGGGCGGCGAAATCTGAGCCGATGGCAAATTGTAGGTACGCAAGACGAACAACGATCAGCAAGATCGGAACCGAGAACCCCACGAATAACCAGCAGAGTCGGCCGATCGGACGGCTATCGACTTGCCATCCCGATTCGGTGATGGAATCGGTTGCATCGTCGAACAGACTTCGGGGTTGGTTGAGCATCGGTGGTGATGTCTGTCGAAAGCGGGAGTCGCGGAGCGTGATCCCGTGGGGGCTTCATCGGCAACGTGGAATCGCTTACAGATTGATTTCGTGGGGTAGGGGTTGGACGGCCAATCGGCGGACAAATGCTTGCACGCATAGGAAAATCAACACCACGGCCAAAGTGCAGAATCCCGTCGCAGCGACTGCAAGCACAACTTGGGCATGATCGGATTGCTGACCGGTGATGAGTAATCGGGCGGTTTGCGAAAAGAACAATGCTGCGAAGATCGCCACGGCTGCCACGCTAACGGTGGCTGTCATGCCAGCGGATTCGCCACGTTGGGAATGACTTGCCAACCAGCGACGAATTCCGAAAACCGTCCAGACGCCCACCAGCATATCGACTCCCAGCGGACCACCGATCAAGCCATCACTCAGTAACCCCGCGATCGCTGCCCAGACATACGCCGACCATCCGCGTAACGTCAGCCCGGCAGTCACGACAGCCAAGACGAGGTAATGCGGTCCGACGGGACCGGTCAAAACTCCCGTCACTTGGCAAACCAAGGCTGTGTAAATGAGGAGTAAAAATCCGAGATGCTGCATCTCTATGTCACCGCTTCGATTGAGAGGAACTCGTCTTCGGTGTCGTCGGCGGGTCTCACCGTGGTATTGGGTTTCGGGTCGAAACGAACGCTGGGGTCAACGGTTCGCTTTGGGTTGCTCGGCGGATGCGGTGCGGAGGGGATTGGGTTTTTCCCGCAGAACCGTCACTTGCGAGGCAGAACCGGGCGAAAATCCAGGTTGAATCTGAATCGCCCACGTTTGACGATCGGCTGACAACTCGGCCTCCACAATCGTCCCGTAATACATCGGATGTCCGCCAGTTTCATCGGGGTTGGCGGAGAAAATTTCATCACCCACGCTGACCGGTTCGGTCGCGGGCACATGCTCCAAAATGCACGTTTCGCCTCCGGTGCCAGCGAGAATGCCTTCGGCACCGTAGACAAATCCATCCGTGGTGCGACGCACGATTCTTGCAAGCCCTCGGTATTTCTCGTCAGTGACCAGTTGCACGACGCTGACGGAACTTCCGACTTCCAGCAATCGACCAACGACACATCGACCGGCGAACACCGACCGTCCCACCGACAAACCTGCATCGGTTCCTTGATCGATCACCGTGGACTCGTCCGCCAAGACCAATTCATCGCCGATCAGTCCGTGACTGCGGCCGAGATCAATCAGCGTGGCCGACTTCCACAACGATCCGGATTCCCGGCTGAGCACATTCGCGGAGATCATCTCCGGTACGAACAGCGGTTCCGAACTTGCGACGGGCCAGGGTGCGACACCTTGTGTCTGTGTGAGCGTCAACTGCTCTTGGAGTTGGGCAGCTTCGGCTTGCCAACGTCGGCTTTGTTCTTGCCAATGACGCACCTCGGTGGCGAGTTGCTCGACTCGTGGATCGACTCCAGCCGGTCGTTGCCAATTCTCAATCCATTGACTGACCGTATCCCGCGTGGAATGGGAAACTTGCAATCCCGGCTCCAGGGCATCGTACGTGGATTGCTTGAGCGTTTGCCCCCACCGTTTCGGAGCAGCCAACAACCCCACCGCCACGAGCGAAAGCAGCACGACGATTCGCAGTTCCGTTTTCATCGGTTGCGTCTCCTCTATACGTCGCGATCGCCGGAGTCCAAACTGTCCCGCCATTGGGCGAAGTGATCCAAGCAGATGGCCGTTCCCCGCGCCACAGTCGTGAGCGGATCGTCCGCTGCCCGCACGGGGATACCAAGTCGTTCCCACAAAAATTGATCCAAATTCCGCAACAGTGCTCCGCCACCGGTGAGAATCAACCCGTTGTCAGCCAAGTCGGCGACGAGTTCGGGGTGACAGCTTTCGATAGTCGATTTCACGCAGCCCAAAATCGCTTCGAGCGGGTCTTGCAATGCCTCGCGGATTTCTTCGCTGGTCACGATGGCCTTGCGAGGCACACCGCTGATGGTGTCCAAACCGTTGACTTCCGCCGTCAATTCCTGGTCGAGCGGATACGCACTCCCGGCGGCAATTTTGACTTGCTCCGCCGTTTGGTCACCAATTCGAAGCGAAAAGTGTTGTTTCATGTAGTCGATGATGGCCTGATCGAGTTCATCGCCACCGACCCGAATGGATCGCGACGATGCGATGTCCGCCAGACTGAAAATCGCGACTTCCGTGGTCCCACCACCGATGTCGCAGACCATGCTTGCCATCGGTTCGGAGATCGGCAGACCGGCCCCGATCCCGGCGGCTTTGGATTCTTCGACCAGCCATACGCGACCGGCTCCGGCGCGTTCGGCACTGTTGAAGACGGCCCGTTTTTCGACCGGTGTGATGCCACCCGGTACCGCGATCACCACTCGCGGCCGCAGACCCCGACTGTTCTTGCGGGCCTTCTGGATAAAGTATCGCAGCATCGCCTCACAGAGTTCGAAATCGGTAATCACACCGTCTCGTAGCGGACGAATTGCGGTGATGGAATCCGGCGTGCGACCGAGCATTTGCTTGGCCAGTTTTCCGACGGCTGTTCCCTTCCCCAGAACCCGTCGACTGCCTTTCTGCAACGCCACCACCGACGGTTCGTTCACCAATACACCGAACCCATGCACCGCAACCAGAGTGTTCGCGGTACCCAAGTCGATGGCAAGGTCCGGGCATAACCATTGTCGCAAACGATGCAGCATCCGTGCCGGCTCGCAAAATGGGCGGGGTCATTCGAAGTTGTTCAGAATGGGGGACTGTACTTTGCGCGCTGATTTCTGACAAGACGAGGTTTCCGCCATTTGCAGATGGGATCAACGTCCGAATCTGACGTTCGGGCTTTCTTACAGTAATCACAGCGGCGAAAATGGATGCGAAGTTGGATTCCAAGACCCTTGGTGGTACGTTGGCGGCTACTGCTGACTCCGTTCAAACACGCTTCCCGCCTTGTGTCCTGACCACGAAAGTCCTTCCATGTTGTTCTCCAAACTTCTGCCGGTCTGCTTTGTGGTGTTCATGACAACCAGTCTCCATGCCGACGATTGGCCGCAGTGGATGGGGCCGAATCGTGACAACGTGTGGCGAGAAGACGGACTTCTGCAAACGTTTCCGGAAGGAGGCCCGCGAGTCGTGTGGCGGGTTCCGATCGCTGGCGGGTATTCCGGACCGGCGGTGGCTAATGGCCGAGTCTACGTGATGGATTACGTGACGAAAGAAAATGTGAAGGTCGACAATTTCGATCGTAAGCAGTTCTCGGGAACCGAACGAGTCCTCTGCTTGAATGAGGCCACTGGAAAAGAAATTTGGAAGCACGAATACCCGGTGCGGTATCGCGTTTCCTATCCCGCAGGACCACGCTGCACGCCCAACGTTCACGCCGGCAAGGTTTACACACTTGGGGCTGAGGGCGATTTGTATTGTTTGAATGCCCAGACCGGGGAAGTGGTGTGGTCCAAGAATTTCCCGAACGAGTATCAAGCCAAAACGCCACTCTGGGGGTTCGCGGCTCATCCGTTGATCGACGGCCAAAAACTGATTTGCGTGGTTGGCGGCCGAGACGCTCATGCAGTGGCTTTCGACAAGGACACGGGACGAGAAATTTGGCGGGCCCTCAAAACCCCTCAAACCGGTTATGTTCCACCGTCCATAATTGACGCCGGCGGTGTTCGACAGTTGATCCTATTTCACCCATCGGCTGTTGCGTCTGTCGATCCGGAAACCGGAGAGCTTTACTGGTCGGTTCCATATGAAGCCACAAACGGTGCCGCGATCATGACCCCCGTCATCGAAGACAATCTGTTATTTGCCGGCAGTTTCTCGAACAACAACATTCTTATCGAGCTAGACGAAACCAAGCCCGCAGCGAAACCACTCTGGCGAGATCGGTCGAAAAAAGCGATTTCGCCAGTCAACGTGCAACCGTTCCTGGGAGACGGCACTCTATACGGTTTCGATCAGAACGGGTTGATGTACGGTGTGGAGTTGAAAACCGGCGATCGCCTGTGGCAATCCGGAGAGCCCGTCAACACAAAACGCCCCTCGAACTCGGCAACGGCATTCATCGTCAAGAATGCTGAGAAGTTCTGGATGTTCAATGAACACGGTGAACTTCTCATCGCAAAGCTCTCCCGCCAAGGCTACGAAGAAATCGACCGCGTCAAAGTCATCGAGCCAACCAACAACGCATTCGGACGAGACGTCGTATGGTGTCCACCAGCATGGGCCAACCGCAAAGTCTACCTTCGCAACGACAAAGAGTGCCTATGCCTCGACTTGGCCGAAAACTAGTCACGCAGGCAGGGTTGACGTAGCGTAACCCTGCCTGCGGTGTTCTTTGTGTAGAGTTGTCTCTACTTGCCGACTACCGATTACTTCTTTTGCTTGGCTTCAATCTTGAGCATTTCTTGGGCGTAGCGTTGGCCGAGTTTTTGCATGCTGGGGGTGTCGAAGTGCCAGCGGTCCATGGTTTTGAGACCTTTGGAACTGGCGAAGCCGGTGTGCGGGACGGTTGCGGGGAGTTCGGCGATTTGATCGTTAATCGGCGGGAGATTCTGAACTTGCCCGGCGACAAACGGAAGCTCTTCATTGCCGAGGTCGGTCCGAAGATCTGTGATCAAGGTTTCGAGTTTCTTCAGATAGCCTTCGGGGTTGCTGCCGTTGCCTTCACCTTGATGCCAAAGAATTCCTTTGAGCGTGCCGGTCTTCTGAGCTTCTTTCGCCCGCCGGACAGCTTCCTTGTAGAACTGTGTGCCCTTCGCCCATTGCTCAATCTTCGTTCCGCCTTTGGCATTCACAACGAGGCCAATGGTGGCGTCTTTCTTGGCCTTTGACATCATCTCAACAAACCCGTAACCCGGATTCATCTTCTGCATGCTCAGGGATTTGCGAATGGTGGAATAGCGATTGAACGGATTCTTGGCAGGCTCCCATTGATCGTCACCATTGAGCAGATAGCAACCGGCGATGGCTCCCGACTGCTCGTCACTGAACGGTGCTCGCCCGGCCATGTTGGATTGACCAATCAACAGATAGACATGGAGCTTTTCTTTCGGTCCGCTGTAGGAACTTGCACTTTCGTCCTCTGCGACGAGGTTCGTGACATGCAAGCACAGTAATGCTGTCAGTGTGAGGACCGAAACACCTTTGAGGAATCGCATGGGAGGACTTTCTAAAGCAGTTAACTCGTGATCGTAGCGGGTTCTGGGACTTCGCCGTATTTTAACTCACCGGCGAGGAAAGTCGCGACGGTGTCGAACGTGCCGCCGGGTTGCCAGTTGAACAACACGAGATCCGCACGGGAACCACGGCGGAGACGACATTCTTCATAGCCGAGCAGCAGGGCGGGGTTGCGGCTGGTCATGTCGATGGCTTGACCGAGAGTGAGTGGAGCCATCTTCATCGCGGTGGCAACGCAGTGATCAGTTTCCTGTCCCGAACCGGCAAGATACTGCCGTTGACCGGCGACCACGAGCCGTCCGTCTTCCAAGACTTCCATCGCCACGGCACCTTCCTCGTACACTCCCGGCGGACAACCGGCGAGCCCGGACGCGTCACAAGTGATGATCGTCCGATCAACGCCCTTAGCCGTAATGATCGACCGCACCACGCTGGCGGGAAGGTGGTGTCCATCGGTGATAATCCCCGCCCACAAGCGAGAATCTCCAAGTTGCTCCCAAAGGTAGTTCGGGTGTCGTCGCAGTGTGCCGTGGGCACCGTTGCCGAGATGCGTGCTCATCGTGGCCCCGGCATCGACGGCGGCTTCGATCTGCTCGGGAGTGGCACCGGTGTGACCGATCGAAATAACCACACTCGATTCCACCGCTTGTCGAATGAACGGGACGATGTTCTCTTGATCCGGCGCGACCGTCACCAATCGAATCCGGTTACCGGAGGCCTTCTGCCACTCCGTGAACTCGTCCCAATCGGCGGGGCGGACGTGCTCGAGTGGATGCGCACCGCGAGGACCATCTTCGGCGGCAATGTAGGGGCCTTCCAAATGGCAACCGGGCACCATGCGATCGACCCACTCGTGCCGATCACACGCTTCGGCGACTGCGGAAAATCCATCGCGGAGAGCTTCGAACGAGTTGGTAATCAACGTGGGACAAAGACGAGTCACCCCGTGAGCCAGATACTTCTCGACCACCAAACAAACGTCGTCCGCGGACAAATTCTCCTGGCTGAACCACGTGCCGGAGTGTCCGTTGATCTGCAAATCGAACAAACCCGGCGCGATCCATGGCCAATCGGCGGTGGAGTCATCCGGCCACACCGGATCGACGCGTCGAATGCGTCCAGCGTTCAAGGTGACTCGAATCGGTTCACCGTTCTGATAATGCCGACCGAAAACCTGCATAAGAAATCTCTATTCAATGTCGAAATAGTGTTCGTGTTGATTCGGTTCTTGAGCGCATCTTCTTCGATATCAACAGGTTATTGTGAGTGATTCTGTTTGGTGATTGTTCCAACGAGATTTTTGGAAATCTCGGAGCGCAAGTTGCTTCTTGTCCTGGGAACCGAGAATTTTTACGTATCACCATAAAAGAAGGACACGAAACCGATGGCATTTCTGTACTGGGCGATTTTTGGATTGATTGCCGGCGCGTTGGGGAAATTATTGATGCCAGGCGATGATCCTGGTGGTTGTCTGGTGACGATTCTATTGGGAGTCGCTGGTGCATTTGTCGGTGGATTTATCGGCACGCGACTCGGATGGGGCACCGTGGATGGCTTCGACATCCGGAGCTTTGCCATGGCGATCGGCGGCACCATGCTGTTGCTGCTCGGATATCGAATTCTGAAGAAAACAGACTGATCGGGTTCACAATTCCGCTGGGAGTGCGAACGGTCGATCAGTCCCCTGCGAGTCGGTGGGGTTGAAATCAGCGTCTGTTGATGTCTGATGCTACGATCGGCAGCCGACTCTTGCAAGCGTTGTCAGTTCGTGACTTGCAGGCGACGCAATTCTTTCGGCAACGGGAAATGAACATGTTCCTCACGGATCACTTCTTCCCGCATGGTCGCGTTGAACGTCTTCACAAGGTGATCGACGACTTCTTCTACGACGACCTCCGGCGCACTCGCCCCAGCGGAAATCAGCACCGTGTTAATGCCTTCAAACCACTCCGGCCGGAGTTCGCTGGCGGTGTCGATGAGGTACGACGGTTTCCCGACAGCTTCGCCGATTTCTTTCAAGCGGCGACTGTTCGAGCTGTTTTGGCTTCCCAAAACTAGGACCAAATCCGCCTGGGGAGCCAGTTGGGAGATGGCGTCTTGCCGGTTGGTGGTCGCATAGCAAATATCGCCTTTCGGGGGCGATTCGATGTGCGGATACCGCTCGACCAACGCATCGATCACCGCACCGGCTTCGGTCACGCTCAGCGTCGTTTGCGTGAGATACGCAAGTTTGTCGTCTGGGCCAAATGGAAGTTCCGCGACCTCCTCCGGAGTTTCGACTAGCGTAATGCTCTCCGGAGCTTCGCCCATCGTGCCGATGACTTCGTCGTGGCCTTCATGACCGATCAGCAAGATGTGGTATCCGCCGCGCGCGTATCGGATGGCTTCCAAGTGGACTTTCGTCACGAGCGGACAAGTGGCGTCGATGGTCTGTAACTTCCGCTCACGAGATTGGTTGCGGATTTCCGGAGAAACGCCGTGGGCGCTGTAGAGCAGAATCGAACCTTCGGGAACTTCGCTGACATCGTTCACGAAGGTCACGCCTTGTTTCGTGAAGCGTTCGACCACATATTTGTTGTGCACAATTTCGTGGTAGACGTAAATCTCCGATCCAAACATGCGGATCGCTTCGTCGAGGCAGTCGATGGCCATGTTCACGCCGGCACAAAAGCCGCGTGGGTTCGCCAAGATGATTTCCATGAGAATTCCTCAATGGTTTCGAGGTTCGGTCCATCAGTGTAACCGCAGATGGCGGGAAGTTTAACGGCTTCACGGAGGAATTTGAGTGTACGTCTGAGGATTTTGAGTTTCGTTCCCGCTGCGATTTTCCGTTTGATAGCGAAATCCGATGCCACGTGTTCGTTCTAAAGGCCCTGAAATGGAGCCCGAATTGGTAGGTAACAGGGCAGGCGACGTGGTAGCAATTCAAACTCCAGATGTTTGTCTTCGCCCGGTTCACCGTCGAGGTTGAACTGCAAACCGTCGGGAGCTTCGACCGACAAGCGATCGGTTTGAAGGTAAATCAGGTGTTCGCTTTCAAAGTGCGTGGTCATTTCCTTGAGTTCTGCCAGCACTTCGAAATACTGCATCAGCGGAAAATCTTTGACGATGGTCACGTCGAGTAAACCGTCGTCGATGATGGCTTTGGGTGCGAGTTTGTAGCCACCGCCGGATTGTCGGCCGTTGCCGACGGTGATCGCGAGGGCCTCACCGGACCATTGGAAATCATCAGCGGTCACATGGATCGTGCGTGGTTGAATGTTGGCCGCCTGCGTGACCCCCGTGACGAAGTACGCAAACCCGCCGAGCAATTGCTTCAGTTCCGGTGCCGTTTCCGCCGTGATCTCCGCACCATACCCACAACTGACCATATTAATGAAGTGCTGATCGTTGACCTTGCCGACGTCGATCGCCTTCCGTGGGGCTTTGTCGAGCATTTCGATGGCCACATCCGGATTGTTCGCCGGAATCCCACAAGCGGTGGCGAAATCGTTGGCCGTGCCATAAGGGATGAGTGCAAACGCGGCTTGGATGTCTTCCGCACTGAGCATGCCCTGAGCGACCTCATTGGCGGTTCCATCCCCGCCGACCGCGACGATGGCATCCCAATTGGATTGGCAACGATCTTTTGCCAGCGTGAAGGCATCTCCAGCTTGCTTCGTGAAGTTGACTTCGATCCGACGATTTTGCGACTTCAGTAAATCGATGACGCGAATGAGTTCCGCATCATCCCGACACTTTCCATTGACGATCAAACACAGCGAACGATGAGACAGTTCCGGTGTGGACATGGGTGTGGCTTAATCCGCAGGGGGTTGAAGTTCACTGAGTGATGTTTTGGCTTGCAGGACAACATCGTTCTGCATGCCGCGAACTTGCAGACGAATTGTTGGGTCTGCGGTCTGCCAGTCAATGTGAATCGTGCCAAAGTTTTCCGGATTGTACACTACACCAACACGGTGTTCGTTCAATTCGTTCCGCCATTTGCTGGGCTGGTTCAAACTGCTCGAGGTCACATCATAGATGGGATATCCAACGACCTCGGCCGGTAGTCGGGAAATTTCCGCGTGATGCCGGTCTCCACTGACGAAGATAACACCGTTCGCTTTCGTCTTCCGAATCAGATCGAATAACCGCTGACGTTCGTGGGGCATGAGTCCCCATTTTTCCCAGCCGTGTTGGTCCGCCACGACTTGAATGCTGGACGCAATGATTCGCACCTTGGCGGGTTTTTTCAGCTCCGCTTCCAACCACTTCCATTGCGTCTCACCGAGCATGGTCGCATCGGCATTGGTGTTTGGTAGATACACGCCGTGCTCGCCCGAACCCGGTTCGGTTTGCCAGCGTTTGGGGATGAGTGGGCTGCGAAAGTAGCGGGTGTCCAGAAGCAACACCTGCACGCGTTTGTCTTCCGGGCCGAACATCTTCGCCAGATACACTCCTTCGCGTTTGCGTCTTGGGGAGTCGGCGGGTTCTTCGAAGAAGTCGAGGAAGATTCTCTGCGATTCTACCTTTTTGGGGTATTCGCTGCCCGCGTCGTTTTCGCCGTAATCGTGGTCGTCCCATGTCGCCAAGATCGGCACACTCGACTTGAGTTTCTGATACCCCGATTGAGCCCCGAGCTTGGCCCACTTCGCTTTCAACGCGGCCATGTCCCGTGTGTCACCGTAGATGTTGTCACCGATGAACAGAAACAATTGTGGATTGCTGACCTGAATGCCGTTCCAAATCGGTTGGGGGTTTTCTTGCTTCGCACAGGACCCAAATGCGATTCGGCTCAGCGGTGCATCGTCAGCCCGAACGACCTCGCTCACCGAGATGAGATTCAGCAGCACCAACAGTGCTGGAAGAAACAGTACACGAACAATCATCAGGTAGGTTCCTTGGCTGGAGCCGGGACGGCACGGGGCGGGCGCGGACCGTGAAATTGATAATATGTGCATGCCAACCGACCGTTGTACAACTTCCGTCGCCGGTCGGCTTTTCGATTGATCAATTGCTCAAACTTCGGGTTCGATGCCAACACGTAGAAGGACCATGTCGGCAGCGATTCAAACACCTTGGGCATTTGGCGGTATGTCGCTTCGGCTTGGCGTTGGGAACTCGAGCGTTCGCCGTAGGGTGGGTTGGTGATGATGCACCCGTATTCTCTCGAGGTTTGCAGTTCGGCAAACGGTTTGCGTTCGAAGTGAATGGCGTCTTCGATTCCGGCGGCTGCAGCGTGAGTGCGAGCCAACTGAATTGCTCGTGTGTCGATGTCGGTGGCCAAAATCGGATGGGCCAACTTTTCGACTTCCTGAGATTTCGCGTCCTCGCGAACGTCTGTCCAAATCTCGGATGCGATTTGCGGCCAGGTTTCGCAGGCAAATTCCCGATGCATTCCCGGAGCACGATTCAACCCGATCATCGCGGCTTCAATGGCGATCGTGCCGGAACCGCAAAACGGGTCGATCAGCGGTCGCTCACGGTTCCAGAAACTCAATTGCACCAACGCAGCTGCCAACGTTTCTTTCAACGGAGCACTTCCGACCAAAGTTCGGTATCCACGTTTGTGCAAGCTGGGACCGGTGGTGTTGATCGCCAACGTCACTTTGTCTTTGAGGATCGATACATCAATTTCGTAGGCCGGTCCGGTTTCATCGAACCAATTGCCTCCGAAGCGACGTTGCAATGATTCGACAATCGACTTCTTGACCATGGATTGAATCGTCGGCGTATGATGCAACTGTGACCGGACGCTTTTCGCTCGCACCGGAAACGCCGCCGTCTTGCCCAGAATGTTCGGCCAATCTTGCAGCGTGGTGATTTCGAATAGCGTGTCGAAGTCGTCCGCGTGGAACTCGGCGATCTTCCACAAGACGCGGTCGGCACTTCGCAACCACACATTCGATCGGCAAACCGCCGACCAATCGCCCTGGAATTGCACGCGACCATCGCTGGTGGTTTGCTCGGTGTACCCCAGGGCAGCCAACTCACGTCCGACAACGGATTCCAAACCGAACGGCATAGTGGCGATAAGGTCAAGTTGGGGGGCGGAATCGGTCATGGATCTCTAGGGGCGGAAGGAGTGTGTTTCTCAACGGTCATAACAAATTGCCAGACGCGAATCGAGACGCAGCCCGATTTGCCGATGAGAAACAGTTCTCGTTGATGCGTTGGTGGAAGTTTCAACCGCGAAACGGTTAGGATGACACACGTTGCTCCCAACCTGAACTGACGATCCGGGAATTTGCGACCTCCACACTCGCAAACGTGCATTGATTGCTCTGGAATTCGTCGATTCAGCGTGGTTGGATCGCTCGTCTTCCTGATGGATTTTTTGGAGTATGACCAATGACCCAACATCCCCGACTCGATCGACGTGAATTTCTCGCCTCAACGGCCGCCGGGTTGACGCTTCCGTTAGCGGCACCCGCGATTCTCCAGTCGGCGGCTCCGAATGGGCGGGTCCGGTTGGCCGCCGTTGGTGTGGGCGGGAAGGGGTGGTCGGATCTCAACGGAGCGGCGGCGTTCTGTGATGTTGTTGCGTTCTGCGATGTCGACACGAACACAACGCGTCGCGGGGGATTTGCCAAAGCAGTCGAGAAATGGCCGAAAGCCCGACGCTACAGCGATTGGCGGAAGCTCTTCGACAAAGAAGCCGGCAACATCGACGCCGTCACCGTCAGCACACCTGATCACATGCACGCCCCCATCACGATGACGGCGTTGCAGCATGGCATCGCGACGTACACACAGAAACCGCTCACGCGAACCATTCACGAGGCCCGCGCTCTGACGAATGCGGCGGCGGAGGCAGGCGTCTCAACCCAAATGGGGAACCAGAACCACAGTGGTTCCGGTTATCGTACGCTGGCCCATTGGGTGCAAGGTGGCGTGCTTGGGAAAGTGAAGGTCGCCCATACATGGTCCAACCGACCAGTTTGGCCGCAGGGCATCGATCGCCCCCAAGGTTCGGACCCTGTGCCAAAAGGGTTGGATTGGGATGCCTGGTTGGGAGTGGCTCCCGAACGGCCTTATGTGAAGAATGTCTACCATCCGTTCAAATGGCGAGGTTGGTACGACTTCGGTGCGGGGGCATTGGGAGATATGGGGTGTCATATCATCGATCCGGTCGTGTGGTCACTCGGACTGGGACCGGCACTCTCGGTTCAGTATGACGGGCCGACTCCAAACGCGGAAACCTTCCCAAAGGAAGAAACCATCCGTTACCGCTTCGGTGGCACACGCCACACCGCCGAAGACACCTTCGAAATGACTTGGTACGATGGCGGTCGACTACCTAGCATTGAAGGTTCTCACTTGCCGCCAGGTACCAAGTTGCCATCAAACGGCGTGTTGATGATCGGTGAAGACCGGACGCTCTTGTGCCCGCATGGTGGAACTCCGCAGGTCTACTCCGCCGCACCAGTGAGCCTCCAGGAGATCCCTGGATTGAATCACTACGAAGAATGGGTCAACGGCATTAAAACCGGCAGCACCCCCAACAGCAGTTTCGACTATGCAGGCCCCCTCACCGAGACCGTGCTGCTCGGAGTCGTGGCTTCGCGTGTCGGTTCCCAGGAACTGAAATGGGACTCCCAAGAACTCCGCTTCATCAACTCCGATGAGGCAAACAGCTACGTCAAACAAGACTATCGCGAAGGCTGGCAAGTCAAAGGACTATAGAACTAACTGTGAAAGCTCAGGTGATTAAGCATTGCGCTGAAAACCTGAGCTGTCACATGACGAATGGTCTGAGTCTTCTGAGTCGAGTCGGTATGAGGGTTCCTATTCGGGAATGACAACCTCCAGATTGTTTTTCCCGGTGGTGATCTCTTTTGTGAGGTTGGACATGGACAGGTCTTGATACTTTCGCGGTACGGGAAATTCATCCGGTTTCTGTGATGGGCTTCCCGGCGGTAACTGCTTTGGCTCTGGTGGTGTCAAGGTCACGGTGTAGATGCCGGTTTTCGGCGGCGTCGCCAATACGAAACGTCCGGTGTCGTCGATTGGGATCGAACTAGACATTGGTCTGCATGAAATCGGATGTCTTTGGGAAGTCACCGGTTCATGGAAACCGATTTCTCGCTACTTCCATTCCCAAATGTCTTGTTCGTCGAGCTTCGTTGTTGTGATGGGCTGATTCGATTGCAACCATTTTCGAGACTTGGCATTGTCTTTAAGGTAAGCGTTCCAGAAGTGAAGACTAATTTGCTGAATGGCGGGGTGATGTTCGGGGTGTTGTCGTCGACGGAGCAAACGTCCGCCTTCGCCGAAAGCCGAGTGTTCCGCGTCGTGGAGGACTAACTGATATTTATCACCGGCTGGTAAGCTTGTGTAAACTTCGCGACGTGTTGCCGGTTTCAAAGTAGGGTCGATGGGGCTGCCGTCTTTGGTGCCTGTCATGCAGAGAATTGGCTGCGTCAGATGTCCGAATGTCTTGGCGGTTTGCGTGCCTTTGCCTGGTTGCGGACTCATTGCTAGGAAGGCGTCGATTCTCGTTTCGGCAAAGTTCTGATTGAATGGGAACTTGCGTCCGGCGACCGCTAGTGTTGTGACGGCTCCATAACTATGACCGCTCATGCCGATGTGTTCGAGATCGAGTTTACCGTTAAGCGGATGCCCGGACTTCGCGTTCCAGATTTCGAGTTGGTCGATAACGAATGGAATATCGGCGAATCGAAGCAACGCTGTTTGCGTGCTAGCCGCCGCTTTCAGAGCTTGGAACCGTTTGCCTAGTTTAGCGGACTTCCAGACGTCGTCATCACTTCCCGGATGCTGCATAAAGACCGCGACATAACCATTCGCCGCCCAATAGTTTCCCAGATAGGGATTGTTCTCGCGGGAACCGCCGAGTCCATGCGAAAAGAGGATCACCGGTTGCGGGCGTTCTGAGTTTGAGTGATAGACTTTGATTGGGACGGTTCGGTCTCGAAGTCGGTCGACCGGTTCCAATCGTAACTCTTGGATTGCATTGTCTTGCCCGTAAGAAACTGTCGTCATCAACGCCACAACAACGATTGCCAAGCTCGATCGAAACTGTCCTATCATGGTGGGAATCGCTTATTCGGTTGATGTGGAGACAAGTAGACAAGGTGGCAAGTCACTTGTTGATGATTGTGTTTACCTCGATACTACAGTTTCGGTTTCGAAAATGTTTTTGAAAGCGTCTTTACGAAGCGGGCAGGGGGGCGGTTTTGATTTTCCAGTTCTCGCCTTGTTTCACCAAGATCCATTCGGCGGTCGGGGCGGATTCTGGGTTTGCTGCTTCGTTGCCAGTCTTGGAGATGGCAACCTGAACAGTCGCTGTGTCGTCTTCGATCACGATGGATTTCGCTTCGCAGGTTAGCGGAGCATAGTTCTTGGGAGTGGCTCCTTCGGGTGGTTTGTTATCGACGAAGAGTTTCGCAAACTCCTTTGGCATCATCGCCATGTCGGGGACGGAGTTGACCTTGTTCCGAATTTCGCTTTCGGGGGTGGTCTCTGGTGGTCCAGATGGCTGACCGCCGCAACCCGCTAGCAGACAAACACAGATTGAGCAAAGACTAGCAAGAGCAGTGCAGGGGACGAATTTCGTCATTGGGGTAACCTGATGGAAGGAACGGGAGCCAGTTCAGTGGCTCGTGTTGTAAGGATGCGTACACCGAGTCACAGGCAGCGAATACACGCTGGGGGTGGATTCACTGCCTGGTCTTCAAGTCGGTGTCAGTGGGGGTGGGTCGTCAAAACGACATCGGGCGGGGGTTAAAACTCGTCGATGACTTCGGCACCGGCACGGGTGCTGAGAGCTTGCCAAACGCTGAGTTCAATCGTGTCGGAAATGAATCGCACGCTGCCGTCGGCCATGGCAGCGTTCACACCGCCGGCGTGCTCACTTCGTGCTGCCGCCCAGGTGTTCTCGTCGCTGTAGTTCTCCGTACATCCCATGCCGCTACCTGGCGTGACGGCACTGTTGTCGCAACCGGGGACGACGTCGGTGTCTTTGGCGTTGGGGCCGTCGTGAGTGGTGAATGCGGTTGCACCCATCCAGCCACCGAACCACACGCCGCGACTGTCGCTCGTGCTATCCAACCCGATTACTTCACTGATCATGACGGTGTTCGATGTCCCATCGCGGACGTCACGGAAGCGAGTTCCTTTGCCACGACCCATCTCTGCCAAACCATCGGTGGAATCCACCTCGACGATCCCAAAAATTCCCGCAGTCGATTTGTTCTTGAACGAGTACAGGTTGTGGGAACCATAGTTGGCGGCGTAGTTACCTTTCGATTGCTCGTCGGTATTCCAGCCGGTGTAGAGCGCGGTGATGAGTTCCGCACTGGGGCAGAGGTACATTTTCGGGGTCCACGTGCTCAAACGCGATGGCAAGAACTCGCAGTAGTCCGAGGTGTTGTTCCACGTTTTGACGCATTCGACGATGTCCGCTTCCAAGGCCGGTTGTTCCATCTCGGCGAAAATGTTGGAAGCCCAGTTGGGACCGTGATAGCTCGGCTCTTGAATTCCACCGAGATTCCAAAGTGTGGACGCAGGGTTCGCGGAGGTAATTCCAGGCGGGAAGGAATTGTTGTTCGAATGGTGGTTGTGCAGTGCGATACCAATTTGCTTGAGTTTGTTCTTGCACTCGGTGCGGCGAGCGGCTTCGCGAGCTTGTTGCACCGCGGGCAACAACAGGGCGATCAGAATTGCAATGATCGCGATCACGACCAGCAACTCGATCAATGTAAAACCACGACGACGAAGTGTCTGTCGACTTCCAAACATCTGAGATAACTTTCTGACAAGAAGTACGGAATCTGAGCGACAATTGGCTCACGGGCTCACATTAGAAAGATAAAGATGAAGGTTTTCCGAACGTGAGATGAGGATTGCCCGAAGTTTGCTTGTTCGTGATTCTGTAAGGCCGGATGTCCGTGTGAAACCACGTTTATCATGGGGCGAACGCTTGCTGTGAATCTTTTGTAAGTGGACACGTTGAAGTGGACGCAAAGTTTCTGGCGGTTCCGTACAGACACGGATTGATCGCTGTGGCGGGTTGTCGTGCGGGATGGTGTGCATTAACCTGCGGGTTCGTTTTGCCTCGCTGATTCCTTGGAATAAATTGTTATGAGTTCACCAACCGATCCGCCCGCGTCGTCATCCGTGTCGGCTCCCGCGAAGGGGGCATTGTTGGCGGTGTTTCTGACGGTGTTTATCGATCTGCTGGGGTTCGGCATGGTCATCCCGTTGGTGGCCATTTACGCGAAGGAGTTGGTTCCGGGCGAGAACGGGACTTACTTGGTGGCACTTCTGGCGATTACGCACCCTGGGATGCAGTTTTTGTTCTCGCCTTTGTGGGGGCGACTATCCGACCGAGTCGGGCGACGACCGATTTTGTTGATGGGGTTGTTCGGTTCGGTTGTGTTCTACACGATCTTCGGATACGCAACGGCGGCCCGGAATCTGACTTGGATGTTCGTCAGCCGGATCGGGGCCGGTTTGTTCGCGGCGACGATTCCCACCGCTCAGGCTTACATCGCCGACGTAACCACGAAAGAAACCCGTACGAAAGGAATGGCGATCATCGGGGCAGCGTTCGGGTTGGGGTTCACCTTCGGACCGTTGCTCGCGGCGGCATCCATGTATATCGCGGGATCGGATGGACTCAGTGCCGCTCCCGGTTACGCAGCGGCGGGGTTGTCGGCGATGGCCTTTATCTACGCCTTCTTCAAACTTCCCGAGACGCTCGGTGCTGGCAGTAGCAAAGCGAAAAGCAAGCTGCTCGATATCCAAGCTCTGCAAACGGCGGTCAAAATGCCGACCGTGTTTGGGCTGCTGATGACGTTGTTCGTCACGAACTTGGCGTTTTCGAACTTCGAGGCGATCATGGCGTATTTGCTACAACGCCCGGAGAGCGAAGGCGGATTCAACTATGATATCAAAGTCGTCGTGATGATGTTTGCCGTCGTGGGGTTGGTGAATGCCATTGCCCAAGGGTTTGTCCGACAACTCTCCAAACGAGTGTCCGAAGCGAAACTCTCGGCGGCGGGCACAGTCGCGGCGGTGATTGGCTTTATCATCTTGGCAATCGGGACGGCCACACATTCGTTCCCGATGTTGATCATCGGAGCGTTGCTGGAAGCATCGGGGATCGCGTTTGTGCCGGCTCCGATTCAGTCATTGATTTCTCGACGAAGCGATCCCCAGCAGCAGGGTGGAATTCTTGGGTTGAACCAAAGTCTCAGCGCGTTGGCTCGGATCATTGGTCACGGCGTGTGTTACCTGCTGTTTGCGGTGACGGCGGCGTTGCCGTTCTGGACCGGAGCGGCGTTGATGGGCGTGGCGTTGCTGCTTGTGATGGTGCATGCCCGCAGCGGACACGATTTCGGCGAAGCATCTCCACCGATTCAAACCGCCGAAAGCTAGCAACCCGACGCAGCTCACGTTAGGATACGTCACCGAATCATTTCGATGGAACTGTTCTCGCGGACTCCACACATGGCCACGACAACCACCACACCTGGCGAAACTTCGATTACCGTGATTTATCCGTCGATCGCGGCGGGGGGATTGGGACGGTTGATCGGTTCGCTTTTGAATTGCTGCCGGATTGGCTTTCTCAACATCTCGGCGATCATTTTCGGTCTGCCGTTGGCTCCGCTGGGAGCGACGTTGTACCTACTGCAAAAAGCGTTTGGCGAGCGGTATGAGTTGACGACGCACGCCGTCAAAAGCTGGTCCGCGATTGGCCAAAACCTGCATGGGGAAGCGGCGTTGTCGCAGATTGGTTCAGTTGATGTCGATCAGCAATCCGGCCAAGCGTTCTTTCACGCTGCGGATTTGGTGATTCGCGACAACGGCGGTAAAGAGCTGCTCACGTTGTCGGGGGTCAGTCGTCCTGAGGTCTTCCGGCGCACAATTCTCGAAGCCCGCGAGGCCTCGGTCCACACGTTGTCGGCATTGGAAACCATCGCCGCCCGTCAACCGGCCTAAGTTTGGTTATGGCAGCACCGGATTCATCTCTCGCGGACCGGAAAGTCCGCGAGTCGCTCAATCGTCAATGCCGAGACGATATTTCAGTTGCTCGAACTCTTCAAAGTGATGATCGCTGGATGAGTGGACGTGTTCCGCTTCGGTGATAAACCGCAGGTCTTCCTGACATCTGAGATTGTAGTCGGACAGCACGTTCTCAAATCCGTCGAGTTCTTGCCCATACATGATGAGCAGTTTGTGCTCGTCGAATTGAACTTCCAACGGAATCCGTGGGTTCAGAACGGCGATGCCGAGGCAACCATCGTCGAGTAGCAAATCCTCAAAGTCGTAGAGAATGCTTTTGAGGACCGGCAAGTCGATGTGTTCCCGATACAAATCGTCGTGTCCACCGCTCGTTCGGTCGTGACTGGTTTCCAAGACGACATCGACTTGGTCACCCAACGGGTCGAGCATGTCGATGAAGACATCCATCACGCATTCCCGTGAGGCGGCCGCCATCAAGACGGGGATTTGCACACCGGAGTCGCGGTCCTGATACATATCATGCCGATAACCGGCGCGGGGCACGATTTGCAAATCGTAGCTCGGCCGAACAGCATCGGTCAGGACAAACTGGCCATATCGCGCGACACCCAAATGGGCTTCCAAATCCTCATCACTGAGGTGTTGAAAGCTACTTGGAGCAGCGGTGGTTTGTTCTTCGCGTCCGGAATTCTTCAGGAAGCGTTGTAAAAACCCCATGTGAACTCTATCTCCCAGGCAGTCCCGAATCTCGGGACCTTCGTCCGTTGCCGATAACAATTCATTCTGTAGTCGGCGGTTCGATTTCCAACACATGCTACGGGCGGAGGCTTCCGATACACCGCGACGCAGCTGACGACCTGCGACCAATCTGTCCGTTCCCCATCCGACAATTCGATCCGCCTCAAGTGTGCGTTCCGATTATGCCGATTGGGTGGATAAACCGGTCTTGTTGGGGCAAGAACATTCCATCTCGTTGCGGTTTTCGCAGCTGATTGATTGGTCTCGCCTATATAAGGCCCGATGACCAACACCCTGTGAGCAATTCACGAGAGCGTTGTCGTCAGAACTGTAGCATGCGCCGAGAGTGGTCTTCCGTCCGAACCTGTGAGGTGGGGCAGAAAACTCGGGACACGTCCTGCTTACGACTAGCGTTACGGACTGCGCAGAAATAGCGGGTTGAGTAGATGAAACGGGCCGAGCAGAAATGGCGAATTGGGAAGTTTGTCCGCCTTTGAGGATTAGGAAAGATTGATCGCGGGGCGGGGAAGCGGGCCTATCGGATCTTCGACCAGTCGGTCTTGACCGAAATTTTGGATTATCGTAAAAATCCGCCCGCCCTGAGCAGTCAGCGGGCCGGTGTTCTCCCATCGGAGTCGTTCAGCGGCACCCTTCAACTCTCTCCGTCTCGGAACGTCAGACAGGATTCTATCCATGTATCAAAGCGTCCCTCGCGCAATTCGCGCATGTGGTGTCTTTGCTTGGCTTGTGGCAGCCAGCCCGGCAATGGCTCAGTTCTACGGTGGTGTCGGCGGTAACGGCTCGTACGCCACGCCCACCGGCTATGGAAGCTCTTGCGATTGTGGAGTTCCACAATACTCGCAAGCCGTTGTTCCACAATACACACAAACCGTCTCCAACCCTTGTGTGCAACCGGTTGCAATGCAATGCGTCCAACCGGTCGCCGTGCAATGTGTGCAACCAGTCGTCCAACGATTGGTGCCGGTTCCGCAAACCACGTATCGCACGGTTCCGGTAACGGAATATCAAGAACAAAAAGTGACCGTGCAGCGTCCGGTTGTGGAAACCGAATACGTCGAACAACCCGTGACGGAATACCGTCCTGTGGTGGAACAACGCACCGCGCAAGTGCCACACACGACTTATCAAACCGTCTCCGAGTGCCAAACGGTCACGCGGGATATGGGCCAATGGGTGACTCGGCGGGAAGCGGTCTGCAAACCGTCGCCATGTGAGTACGATCCTCGTCCGGGATTTGCCGGTTGGTTCAATCGGACTTCTTACAACATGCGGTCCGCGTTCACCCCGAGTGTTCGGACTCATCGTGAGTACGTGCCCAACATGGTCACGCAGACCGTTCCGGTCAATCGCACGGTGGCAATTCCAGGGACTCGACAAGTCACTTACAACGTGACGAAGTATGAACCGCATCAAACCACCCGTCGCGTAGCCGTCAACAAAGTTCGCATGGTTGCCGAAGAAGTCACGCGAAAAGTGCCGGTTACGGTCTATCGCAGCGTGCCTTCGGGAACTTCGGTTGCTTGGGTGACTCCGGAACAAGCCACCGCAATGGCTGCTCGATCCGGCAACACATCGACAGCGTTGGCTCCGTCTTCTGATCCTGCGTTCCGCTCCGCTGACGCCAGCGAAACCAAAGTTCCCACGCGATCCGGCGAAAAGTTCCGTCGCGACAACGACAAAAGCACGTTCAAGAAAGATCCGGAAACGTTCAAACCCGGAGCGTCGATTCACCGAGACCGCAACATTGTGCCGGCCTCTGGCGTGACTCTGCCCATTCCTACTCCGGAACCGCCTGCACTCAACGTGATTTCACCAGCTCATCACGGTGCGTTGGACCAAAATCGTGATGCTGCTCCAGCGAGCACGAAGCCAGTTCAGGAATCAATCGAGCGTCCGAAGTTTTCCAATCGGATTCCATCATTCGTCCGAGCGGCTCCGCGAGCAACTCAGCCGTCGCCAACGTCCGGCCCGCAACTGCCAGCACCATCTTTGTCAGTCGCCGGTTCTCGGTAGTTTCCGACATTACAGTTCATCAAAACGCAAAAAGCCCCGGGTGAGTGATCACTCGGGGCTTTTTTGTTTGATCATCCCCAAAAAACACGGCTCACAGAGCCGTGGCACACTCACTTTTTTAATCACGCGATCCAGCGGTCGAGGACGTTACCTGCGACGTCGGTGAGCCGGAAGTCTCGGCCTTGGAAGCGGTAGGTGAGTTTGAGGTGATCGAGACCGAACAGGTTCAGCATGGTGGCTTGGAGATCGTTGACGTGGACGGGGTCTTTCGTGGGAGCCCAACCAATTTCGTCGGTTTCTCCATAAACTTGTCCACCTTTAATCCCACCGCCTGCGAGGAACATGCTGAACGCGAAGGGGTGGTGGTCACGACCGGTCGCGTTGGGATTGCCGTTCCGGTTTTCACCGAGCGGTGTCCGCCCAAACTCTCCCGCCCACACGACCAGCGTTTCGTCGAGCATTCCACGGTCTTTGAGATCTTGAATCAACGCCGCAATCGGTTGGTCAGCCATACCCGCGTTGTATTTCAATTCGTTGTCGAGATTCGAATGATGATCCCAACTGGCGTGGACAATATTCACAAATCGCACGCCACGTTCGACCATTCGGCGAGCCAATAAACAGTTGCGGGCGAAGATTCCGTATTGCCCAGGACCGCCACCACGTGACGCTTTGACCTTAAGGTCTTCCCGGTTAACCCCGTATTTGTCGAGCGTAGATTTCGTCTCTCCGTCGAGATCGATCAACTCTGGTGCCGCCGATTGCATCCGAAATGCCAATTCATAACTCGCGATTCGGCTGGCGATTTCCGGATCACGCATGGTGGCGTATCGGGATTGATTGACCTCACGCAAGGCATCCAGCCCGGCCCGTTGAAGTTCCGGGGGAAGTCCGTCGGGATTCCCCAAATTCAGCACGGGATCACCGGCGTTCCGAAACCGCACGCCGGAATACACGCTGGGCAGAAATCCGCTTTGCCAAAGTGTCGCGCCGCCACTGGAACCGCGTCCCGCTGTCAGCACCACATATCCCGGCAGATTCTGCGATTCGCTGCCGAGCCCGTACGTTAACCAACTTCCCATGCACGGCAGACCGAACGCGGCCCGACCACATTGCATCAGCAGTTGACCGGGGTGATGATTGAATTGATCCGTGTGCATGCTCCGCACGAGCAAAATGTCGTCCGCCTTTGAACCGATGTTCGGCAGCAAATCGGAAAACTCGGTGCCGCATTCACCGTACTTCTTGAATGTGCGGTTTGTGCCCATCAACTTCGCGGAGTCTTTTTTGATGAAGGCGAAGCGAACATTCTTGGTCATTGACTCGGGCAATTTCTGCCCGTTCATTTCGTTGAGTTTCGGTTTGGGGTCAAACAAATCGAGATGGCTCGGGGCACCAGCCATAAAGATAAAGATGCACGATTTCGCCTTCGGCGCGAAATGCGGTGCTTTCGGTGCCAAAGGATTGACCGCTGCCGCCGCATCGTCTGCCAAAACAGAACGCGGACCAAGAACACCATCCTGGGAGAGCATGGCTCCCAGTCCAATCGCTCCCAATCCGCTGGCGGACGTCGTTAAGAAATCTCGTCGAGCGTGATCAACAAACGGTGAATCGGCAGACATGATACGACCTCATCGAGAAATTTAGATACTTCAATCTAAGCCGTTCGCATCATGGATGCAAACGCTTGCCCCGTGAATCGCAGCTTCAATCCATGGAAGCCGCCCGGTACGCAGTCACTCTTTCAGTCGCCATGCATCCCGCACAATCGGAAAATTGAGATCAACCTGTGCAGTTTGCGGCGACTCTCAGGTTTGCCGATCTTTCCCTGTCTTCCTCTTTTGTTGGGCGGCTGTGCTGGACGATGACAATTAGGTGCTTTGGGAATTCTTGAGGAACTAACGCGGGGTGTGGTGAGATGTCTCATGATCTAATTGTCATTGGTGGCGACCCGGTCGCCCCGCGAGTCGCATTGGAAGCGGCTCGACAGGGATTGTGGACAGCGTTAGTTCACAAGGATGACCGGAACGAGTGGTCCAAATCGATGACGGCCGACGCCCGAATCGATCATTTTTGGGGAAATGCGGAGTTTGTCTCCGCGACTCAGGTGGCGATTGGTCAGGGCAGCGAACGAGTTGTTCTCGATTCTGCTCGAATTCTGATCGCGACTGGTTCCCGTCCGTTGCGTCCGCAAGGAATTCCCTTCGACGGAACGACGGTTCTCGATGCGGTGGATGTGGCGAAACAGGAACCGCCACGGTCAGCCATCATCATCGGGGCCAGTCACACCGGATTGGAAATCGCCGAAGATTGGGCCAAAGCAGGAAGTACGGTCCGGGTCCTTGAACAACATCCGCAACGCTGGCTCTCGAGGGGGGCAGTCGATTTGGTTCGGCAAGCCCAAATCGCCGGCGTGGAGTGTTTGTTCGAGAGCGAAGTGGTCGGAATCCGCTCGCAAAACGGACGTGGTGTGTCTGCGTATGTTCGAAATCGGCTGCCGATTCGATCCGAAGTCGTGGTTGTCGCCGTGGGACGCGTCGGCAATGTCGAAACTTTGAATCTCGAGGAAATCGGTCTGATGGCGGACGAACGGGATCGGTTGTGGTGCGACCCTCATGGACAAACATGGGAACCGACGGTTTATGCCATCGGTTCCGTGGTCGGTTTTCCCGAAACGGTTCGATATCAAGCCGATCTCGAACGCTTTATCCGGCGTATGGCTGACAAACCTGGCAAACATCCGCACATTCCAGCCCCCCACTTGCGACTCTACGCGGGTGAGATGTTGGAAACCGTTCGGTTGGCCGCTGAGTAATGTCAGGCCAGTTCGGCTTGAATAAACGTACTTCTAGGCACCTTGAGGATTGTCGAATCGGCAATTCTCAAGGTGCTTTTTTCTTAAAACCTGCTTTTGTCTTGGCTGTGTTTCTTGAAGATTGGTTTTCTTTAAGTGAATAAATGCAAGGGTTTATGGCATGTGTCGTCGATTGCGGGCTGATAGTTGGCGTGGTTTTGGCACACTGGTTGCTTTGCAGGGGATTGTTCCAAACAAAAAGCCGTCTCAATCAGCAAGGTGCATCATAATGCGATTTTCCAATACCGACTCTGTGAACTGGTCCGCTGCTCGTAAAGCCGTTCGCCATCTTGTTGCGGCTGAAGGATATCTGGAATTGGAATTGCCAGGGCGAGCGTTGGCCGAGTTGGAGTGCATCCCACACAACGAGGAAACGACCGACTTACAACCGTTCGTCCACTATCTCACTGGGGAATCGCTGAAAGACCTCGAGCGTTTTGAAGAGGCGATCGACCCTCTGCACGAAGCCGCCCGAACCATGCCCGCTCCGTATAATCGCACGGTTTGGACCTCGCTCGGTGAGTGCTTCCGGCGTGATGGCCAACCGGTTCTCGCCGAAGTCGCGGAAATGTTCGCTGAGATGAATCCCGAGTTGGTCGAAAGCGAATCCATGTTCGGTGAGATGGACGGGTGTGAGGAAAATGCGGAATTCGACATGGAAGCGTGGGAAGCAAGCTCGGAAGATTGGGGCTTCGAATTCGATCTGGATTCGCTGGATGACATGGAACGACCAGAAAAACCGCGGTTCGACTTCTAAACTCCGCTGTGCGTCGATCGTAATGAAATCTGTCTCGTGGAAACTAAAGAGCCAAGGCTTTTTCGAACTTTCCGCAGACACAGAAGACCAGAATCTTATTGAACGACAACAGAGGACGCGAAAAGACTGGACGGTTTCCGATCAACCTCGAACTCGCATTCCTCGAATGGACCCAATTCGCTATAAACCCGCCGGTTTCCAGCTCAAACACATGCAAAGGAAGTAGGCGGTGGGCCGGTTGATCGTCGAAAACCACGCAATCCGATTGAATATCCCAAGGACGGGACTCGGGTTGGTGTTGTGTCTCTTTCTCGGATGTGGCAACAGTCTCCAACGCACAGCGACGGAGCAACTGATCACATCCGATGCCGTGGATCAAACCGTAGCCGGTTTCGACTTTACCGATCTCGCTGGTGAAACGGTCTACTTCGATACGACGTATTTGAAGACCGTCAAAGGGGTCGGGTTCGTCAACGCGGACTATATTATCAGCTCGATCCGTCAACAGTTGGTTGCCGCACGTTGCCTACTCAGAGAGAAACGAGACGACGCGGATTACGTTGTCGAAGCACGCGTTGGAACACTCGGCACGGATCAGCATGAAGTCACCTACGGGATGCCGGCGAACAATTTGCTGAGTTCCGCTGCCTCAATTCTGCCAGGGACACCCACAGTTCCCACGCTCCCGGAACTTTCCATCGCCAAACGAAATGAGCAGATGGGAGCCGCAAAGATCGGTGCGTTTGCCTACCACCGCGATAGTGGAGAACCGGTCTGGCAATCGGGAGTGCGGCAGGCCAGCAGTACCGCGAAAGATGTGTGGGTCATGGGCGCTGGTCCCATTCAAAGTGGCAACATCTATAAACGTGCTAGATTCGCTGGAAGCAATCTCGGTTTGTCATTCGGAGAAGACGGAGCCGAGTCCGTCGCAGCGTTGCCCGTGGACTATCATTCCGAAATGCACTTCGCAGCTCCCGCTGAGAAAACAATTCAAGCAGTGCATGAAGAGGCGGACACTCAAGAAGCCGAAAAGCCCAAGGGTGACGCCGAATCGAAACCCGCCGACGATAAAAAACGGCAGGAACCTGGCAAGCTCGGGAAGGCGACGAAGGACAGTTTGCCAATAAAAGGCAAAAGTTCCCCGCCGAAAAAGCCGAAGCCATAAGTCCCAACGACAAACAAGTCGCGGGAAAATGGCGAGATCGATGCGATTCACACCGAACCACAACGGAGTCTCTCGCGTCCATTTCAACAGGCAAGACAGCCTCGTGATGAGGATCTTCGGGTTTTCTTCAAAAAAGCCGGGCGAACCTCTAGACAACGAGGAGGGCAGACGCAAGAATGCTGCCCTGACAAGTGAGGGGGGTGTATAGCTCAGTTGGTTAGAGCGCAGCTCTGATAAAGCTGAGGTCCGTGGTTCGAATCCACGTACACCCAATTCAGGAGTTAGGGGTCAGGAGCCAGAAGACGTTAAGTCCTCTGTTTTCTGTTACCCCGCCCCCCTGAATCTGCCGGGGACGTAGCTCAATTGGGAGAGCACCGGCTTTGCAAGCCGGGGGTTGTCGGTTCGATCCCGATCGTCTCCACTGAGTTTGGGTTTGCGAAAGTTTTGAAAAGCGAAAAGAAAGTTTTCTTCACTCGCTTGACTTCCAAAACACCCAGCTCTAATATTTCCGCCCCGCTGACTGGCAACGGTCGACGGGGTGAGGCAGCGGAGAGTTTTTAATTCTCTTTGCCTCAACTTGGGTGAAGAGTCACTCAGTGAAAAAAACTTGTTTCACTGGGTTGACAATTGAAAATCTTCTCCTAAGATTCCTCTCCCGCAAATCTCAAGGGTTTGTGGGAGTTGGGTTGCCAAGAGTTTTCTTGGTGTCCTGCTTCTGGTTGAAGCCTGAATGTTGAGTGAAAAAAAAATAACTCACTCGGTTGACATTCAAAAAGCTTCCACTAGAATCTTCGCTCCGCTGGTTCTTGTGGCCGGCAAGTGAAGAAAAGGGGGATGAAAAAAACTTTGACAAGTCGCTTGACTTTCAAAATTTTTCAACTATCCTTCCTCTCCCGCTTCTGTCGGTTCAACTTAAGTTGCTTCGGTGATTTAAGTTAAGCCGATTGGGCTTAACTCGCTTCGGCGAGAGTGATCTTTGACAATTTGGTGGTAGATTG